>DASQWB010000052.1:0-15207 GCA_035640455.1 Gaiellaceae bacterium
CAGTGGTGGATGATCAGGGTCCACGAGAGGCCGGACGCGGGGACCGTCCCGTCCTGGTCGTCGGTCGCATGCCCCGAGAACGAGATCGGGTCGCCGACCTTCCACGTCACGGTTGAGGCCGGCGAGTCGATGGTGGGCACCGGCGGCGTGTTGCCGGCGTCGATCGTGATCGGCGAGGAGATCGTCGACGCGCCGTTCGAGTCGGTCACCTTCAGGCGCACGACGTAGGTACCCGGGGTCGAGTACGTGTACGTCGGCTTCGCCACCGTCGAGTCGCCGTAGACGCCGTCGCCGTTCAGGTCCCAGGAGTAGGTGATCGGATTCCCGTCCGGGTCGCTCGAGCCGCTGCCGTCGAAGTTCACGGTCAGCGGCGCGGGGCCGCTCGTCGGCGAGGCCGTGGCCACGGCGACCGGCGGCTGGTTCGCGCTGAAGAACTGGATCCGGCGGATCGTGCCGCCGTCGTGGTCGACGTAGAACAGGTCGCCGCCGGGGCCGGTCTCGAGGTCGACCGGATTGGCCGCCGGCGTGTCGAAGACGGAGATCTGGTTCGGGTCGGGCAGGCCGTTCGTGCCGGCCTTCATCACCCAGATGCAGTTCCGGGTGTGGTCGGCGAAGAAGAGGGCGCCGTTGTAGCTCGACGGGTACGAGCCGCCGTTGTAGAACGCGATGCCGGTGATCGACGAGCCGTTCGCGGTCGGGCAGTTGTCGCCGGAAACGACCGCCGACGCGTGGTTGTACGTGTAGTAGGGCGCCGTGACCGTACTTCCACCGCCGGTGGTCGAATACGTCGCGCGAATCGCCCAGCCATTCGCCTTCGTCGCCTGGCTCGCCGTCCCGAACGGATTCGCCGCACCGTCGGAGTAGGTGTCGGCGTTGTACTTGATCACACCCGCAGCGCTGTCGAGCCGTGCTTGCGTGAGTCCGCTCGTCGTGCCGGCTAGGTAGCCGATCCACACCGGGCCGGCTGTGACCGTCGGTGGGGTCGAGAATGTGAACGGCACCCACGAAAAGGCGGCGCCTGCATTGATGGTCACTGCGTTGCTCGTTCCGAGAAGGGCTCCCGGAACGCCACCGCTGTCCGCATAGACCACCGCCTTCACGACCTGTGAGCCGGTGGTGCCCCCCATTCCGGAGAGATAGCCCTCGACCTTGGTGATCTGACCGGAGGCCGGCGCCGAGAACTTGGAGACACCTTTCGTGTTGGCGTCGAGGGTGTCGAAGACGGTGCTGAGATTCGTCGTGCCGAAGGTGCCGGTCGTCGAGCCGCCGCTGTAGAGGCTGTTGCATTGGTTGAGGTTCGCGCTCTGGTAGGAGGGCTGGATCCCGGCGCCCTCGTAGCACGGCCAGCCGTAGTTGGTCAGCGCGGCGGTCGGATTCTGGTCGCGGTTGACCTCCTCCCAGTCGCTCCAGCCGACGTCGCCGATCCAGAGCTCGTTCGTACCGGGCCGCAGCGTGAAGCGGAATGGGTTCCGGAAGCCGTACGCGACGATCCGGCGCAGGTTCGCGTCGCTGCTCGAGCCTTGCGGGTTCGTCGCGAGACCCGCGCCTGTCGCGGGATCGACGCGGAGGACGGCGCCGTCGAGACTCGCCGGCTCGCCGGCCGCGCGGCGCGGGCTCTGGCTGCGGAGCGCGCCCCCCTCGGCCGTCGGCGCCGTCAACTTGGTGCCGACCGAGCCCGGCGGATCGCCGCACGGGTTCGCGGGCGTCGGGGTCCCGGACAGGGACCCGCCGAACTGCCCGTAGTCGGCGTTCCCGAAGTTTGCGCCTTCGCCGCCGGAGACGTAGAGCGTGCCGTCGGTCCCGAAGCGCAGGTCGCCGATCGAGTGGCTCGGGAACTGCTGGCACCAGCCCTGGATCAGGACCTGCTCGTTCGTCGCCGTGTTGCCGGAGATCGTCAGCCGGGCGAGGCGACCCTGCACGACGCAGCCGTCGGTCGTCGGGCCCGGCGGCGTCGGGCAGGCGTCGTTCCACCTCGGCGCCGTGCCGCCCGGCACCGCGTCGTAGGTGTAGAGGACGTAGATGTACGGGTTGGTGGGGAAGCTCGGGTCGAGCGCGAGGCCGAGGAGCCCCCGGTCCCAGTAGTCGTCTACTCCGGTGCGAAGGTCGGCGACCGTGGTGGGCGTCGTGTCGCTCAGGCTGTCGTATTCGAGCACGAGCCCGTTCTTCTGGGCGACGAAGACGCGGCCATCCGAAGCGAACCGGACCGCCGTCGGGGCGGTCAGCCCGCTGATGACCGTCGATTCCTGAAAGCCGCTCGGCAGGGTCGCTGCCGCGGCCGGCCCGGCGGATTGGGCGGGAGCGAAGATCCCTCCACCTCCCGGTGGGCCGTCCGCCGACGCGGACCCGACCGCTCCGACGGCGATGGCGCACGCCGTCCCCACGACCGCTGGAACGGCAAGCCTCAGAATGTCGCGAAAACGGTGCCGCAACGACTCTCCCCCCGACCCCTTCCTGGGTTGTAGCCGAAACGGCCTAGGGGTTCAACCGGAAACTGTCACGGAGCCGGCGTTGCGTGCTTTGGACAACGCGTGTGCTTGCCGACGGCGAACGTTCCCCACTTCGCAAGGCGCCCGTAGCGGCGCGGCTTGGTGTCGACGAGCGGATAGACGAACCACAGGTAGCGGCCCGGCGCGAGCGCGCGCGGCCCGCGGCAGGCGATGCTCGCGACGGCGATCTTCGGCTTCGGCGTCCAGACGTCGGCGATCCGGCGGTGCGCCCGCCAGACCACGACGTCGTACGCGACGGCCTTTCTGTGCTCGGGCCAGCGAAGGACGCCGTGCGGGCCCGCGACCTTCGGACGCGAGGGAAGTGCGCGCTCGTGCCTGGCCGCCGCGACACCCTTCCGCTGGGCGGTCGGAGGCGCTATGGGAGCAACGGTGACCGTGACGACGCGGGGCGGCGCCGAGAGGGGCACGGGCTCGGCGGCGGAGTCGGTCCGGAGGAGGGCGACGTTGAGCGCGATGCTCGGCACGGCGCACCAGGCCGCCACCCGGACCAGGCCGTCGCGGCGGGCGCGAAGCCAGCTCGTCCTCGGCGCCGGAGCCGCCGCGGCGACGGCCGGCTCGGGCGCGCGGTCGACGCTTGCGAGATCCGGGAGCAGCGCCCGCGCCCGCCGCGCGAGGTCGGGGTCGACGAGGACGAGCTCCGGGCTGATCGGTTCCACGGCGTGGTCTTCCGGGGTGGCGCTTCGGCTCCTCCCCGTGACTCTTCGGCGCCCCTAGCCCGCGCCTTTAGGCCGGGCGGCGGTAGAGCCAGACGTTCTCGAGGCTCGTCCGGGCGACGACGTGGGCGCGCGGGCGCAGCAGCCGCCGGAGGAGCGCCGTGTTCTCGCAGGTATGCAGCCCGTTGTTGCACGCGGCCGGATCGCCTGGGAACGGATCGAAGTCGTAGTCGCTGATGAAGACACGGCGGGCATGCGAGGAGTCGGCGATGCGGCGCACCTCCTCGGCCGCTGCCTGCCGCGGCATGCGCTTGAAGAAGGACTCGGCGTCGACGATCTGCGCCCGCGTCAGGTAGGCGAGGTAGTTGCTCCAGTTGTAGTCGTAGGAGATGAGGAGGTCGTCGCGATTGAGGTGCGTGCGATACCAAGCGGCTCGCAGCCGCCAGTAGTCCTTCGCATTCGACCGCTGCGGAAGCTGGCTGCCGAACAGGTTCACGAGGAAGAGCCCGGCGACGAGGGCCGCGCCGGCGGCGAGACGGAGCCGCGAGGTGCGCCCGGCCGCAAGCGGTAGGGCGAACAGGAGCGCGACCGGCAGCCAGAAGACGTACCAGAGCTCGATGTTGAACGGGTCCCAGATGGTGAAGAGAGCTGCGTAGACGAGGAGCCAGACCACGCACAGCACGGCCAGCCTCCGTACGCGTTCGTCGAGCTGAAGCCGCACGCCTCGGGAGAGCCACTGCGCCGCGAGCGCGACGAGCAGCAGGGCGAGGACTGCGCTCGCAGCGAGCAGCGCCGCCGCGAGCGACGTGCTGTAGCCGCGCAGGAAGAAGAACTCCTCGCGGAGCGGCTTCCCCGGGAAGTGGTCGTGGACGAACGTCCGGATCGAGTGGAGGGCGAGCGTGAAGTGCGCGCCGACGAACGCTCGTCCGGAGCCGACGACGGCGTCCTTCACCGCGCCGACGGTGACCTGGCCGTAGCTTCCGCCGTGGGTCTCGGCGGTGAACCAGTCCCAGAACTCCTTCGGCGTCCCGAGGTCACGGACGACCGCGGCGAGGGCGTAGATGGGGACCACGACGGCGCAGGCCGTGGCGGCGTACGCGCCGAACCACCGGCCGAGCGCGGTCGGCGGGCGCCCGCGACGGGCGAGCAGCATCGCCGCGATCGCGACCCCGGCGAAAAGGACGTTCGTGACGTGCGCGAGGACCGCGAGCCCGTTCGCGAGCCCGAGAAGCGCGAACGCGCGCACGGACGGCCGCTCGACCGCGCGCAACGCGGCGCCGAGCGAGAGGACGAGGAAGAAGGCCGAGAGCACGCGCACGTCGACCTCGACGCTGTTGCGCCAGAAGCTGTACGAGAACGCGAAGATCCCGCAGCCGACAAGCGCGGCCGTCCGGGACACACCGTGACGGACGATGATCCGCGCGAGCAGGACGACGGTCACCGCCGCAAGCAGAGCGTCGAAGACCTGAATCGTCCGCAGGGGGTCTTTCGTGATCCCGGTTGCCTGCACGGCCTCGTAGATGGCCCAGGCGACCCAGTCGAAGACGACGTGGATCCCCTCGAAGAACTGCGAGTGCGGGTCGTCACGGATCCGGACGACGTAGTTGATGCTGTCCTCGTTCTCGCTGTGGTTGCCGGAGAGCGTGAGCAGGTAGATGGCCGCAACGACCAGGCCGACGCCGGCCTCGAAGAGCCACGCCGGCCGGACGCGGCGGGCGCTGACAGCCGGAGCGGTCAGTCGAAGTCCTTCACGGCGACGATGGTCTCGGCGATCGCGGGCAGCCGGCGCGGCAGCGAGGTGAGGCTGCTCCGCACGCCGAGGCGCTTCGCCGTCCGCGCGAGCCGGCTGTTGTACCGACCGAAGCCGGCTCCACGGACGCGGTATCCGCGCTGCTCGAAGACCTTTCGCGGTGCGTAGCTCAGGTGCGCCTCGTACGGATTGAAGCCGACGGGCGTGTCGGAGCCGGGCCTGAGCAGGAGCGAATTCGGCGTCGAGACGACGATTCGCCGCCGCGCGGTGCCCTCGAGCGTGTCGAGGACGTGCGCGAGGTGGTCCTCCGCGACGTGCTCGACGAGCTCGATCGCGAGCACGGTGTCCCAGGTCCCCTCGAGCGGTGAGGGAAGCGTCTGCTGCCAGACCCGGCGATACGTCCCGCGGCGGCGGCAGTGCTCGACGTTCGCCTCGAAGGCGTCGAACCCGTCGACCGCGGGAGCGGCCTCGAGCCCGGCCTCCCAGTAGTTGCTCTCGACGAGGGCGCCCCAGCGGCCGAGCCCGCAGCCGGCGTCGAGCACGGTCTCGCCGACGAGGAGCGGCAGGACGACCGGGTCGAGGTACGACCACGAGGAGCTCACGAGGTGTTCCGCTCCCACACGAGGCGCAGGCCTTCGAGCGTGAGGAACGGGTCGACCAGCTCGATCGTCCTCGAGTGCGGGGCGATCAGCTCGGCGAGTCCGCCGGTGGCGACGACGCGCACGTCCTCCCCGAGCTCGCCGCGGATCCGCTCGACGATCCCGTCGACCTGGCCGGCGAAGCCGTAGACGAGGCCCGACTGGAGCGCGGAGATCGTCGTCTTCCCGATCACGGACGGCGGCTCCGAGAAGTCCACCTTCACGAGCCGTGCCGCCCGGGCGAAGAGCGCGTCCATGGAGCTCTCGATTCCCGGCGCCAGCACGCCGCCGACGAACTCGCCCGCCGCCGAGACGACGTCGAAGTTCGTCGAGGTGCCGAAGTCGACGACGATCGACGGCGTGCCGTGACGCTCGCGCGCCGCGACGGCGTTCGCGATCCGGTCGGGCCCCACCTCCCGCGGATCGTCGTAGCGGATCGGGAGCCCGATCTTCGTCCCGGGCCCGAGCACGAGGATCGGCGTGCCCGCCCACCTCTCCGCGAGCAGCTCGTACTCGTGGACGAGCTGCGGGACGGACGAGGCGAGGCAGAGCCCCGTGAGGGACTCGAAGTCGAGCAGGCCGCCAAGGAGGACGCCGAGCTCGTCCCCGGTCCGCTCCGGCTCGGTCGCCAGCCGCCAGTGGTCGGCGAGCCGCTCGCCGTCGTAGAGGCCGAGGACGGTCTGGGTGTTGCCGACGTCGACCGCGAGCAGCACGCGGAGAGGCTACCCGGGAGACTTGCCTGGCCCGCGCGAGAGGAGTAGCGTCGCCTCGGCGTGACGGCGTGGTGGATTCGACGGTCGAGGAGCACGAAGACCGTTCTCGCTGCCGCCGTGTCGATCTCGATCGCCGGCTTCATCGCGCGGCTGCGCCGCAGGTCGCAGCGACAAGCGAAAGGAGCGCCGATGGGCACGGAGACGAACAAGGAGATCATCCGCCGGCTCGCCGAGGAGCCCTGGCGCGGCAACTACGACGTCGTCGACGAGCACGTCGCCGACGACTACATCGGTCACGATCCCTCGATTCCCGAGCCGACGCGCGGCCCGGAAGGCTTCAAGGAGTTCGTCAGGACGTACCAGGCTGCGTTTCGTGACGCGCGCGTGACAGTCGAGGAGCAGCTCGCCGAAGGAGACATCGTCGCGACGCGCTGGACGGGGCGAGGGATCCACGAGGGCGAGCTGATGGGCATCGCGCCCACGGGCAAGGAGGCCACCGTCAGCGGCATCACGATCTCGCACCTCCGGAACGGCAAGGTCGTCGAGGAGTGGACGAACTGGGACACGCTCGGGATGCTCGTGCAGCTCGGAGCGGTCCCCCAGCCGGCGCGCACCTAGCGCCGGCTCTCGCGGCGAGGACACGGAGGGCCGCCGCGAGGCGGCCCTCTCGGTTATCCGGCCGACCCGATGCGTACCGTGAACGCGAGCTTATGCCGCCCTTCTTCGAGCCGCCTCACATGCCGTGCGAGGAGTGCGGCGCCTCCGTCGCGAAGGACGAGCGGGAGCAGCACGTCTGCGATCAGACACGACGGCTCGACTACGTCATGTTCCGGCTGCGCGACGAGGTCGGGGAGTTCGACGAGGAGCTTCGCGCCTACCTGGCGTCGCCACACGGCCGCTTCGACGCCTGGCTCGCTGAGCGGGAACGCGAGCAAGGCCGTTGAGGGCCGAGCGGGTTCTCACGTAATCCCGGTTCCCATCCGCCGCGGTGGCGGGCTTTGCCCGCTACCGCTCGAGTCGGCCCGGAGATCGCCTTGAAGTCGTCATGCCTGGGCGGCAGCCCAGGCGGACTTCAAGGCGCGTAGTCGTCGTCGCTCGAGAGCGACTCGCCGATCTTCTCGGCGAGCGCCTCGGCGGTCAGCTTCGTCTCGTCGCCCTCGCCGCGGAGTTCCTCGACGGTCACGTCGCTCGATGTGTAGATCTCGGCCCGCGGGATGATCCGGGTCGGCCGGTTCTTGTCCCAGACCCACACGTCCTCGAGCTTCAGGTGGACGAACGGATAGCTCGGCTGCGGGACGTACTCGAGGTCGAGCCGGTTGCAGAGGTAGGTCGCATCCTGAGTGAGGACGCAGTAGCGGAAGAGGCCGAAGACGGCCGTGTACTCCTTCTTGAGGCGAAGCTCGAGCTCGGCCTCGAACTCGTCCAGCTCGTCCAGGTGAGACATGGGCTCAGTCTAGCCCCGAGAGGACGAGCTGGATCGGCCCGCGGCCGGGGAGCTCGAGGTCGGGGTCGAGCTCGGCGAGCGGCTCGAGCGCGAAACGGCGCTCGTGGAGGCGCGGGTGCGGAACGCGGAGCCCCGGAGCGTCGATCGTCTCGCCGCCGTACAGGAGCAGGTCGAGGTCGACCGTGCGTGGGCCGAAACGCGGGCCGCCGCGTACCCGGCCGAGGCGGCGCTCCACGTCGAGGAGCCGGGCGAGGAGCTCCGGCGCCGGAAGCTCCGTCTCGACCTCGGCGGCCGCGTTCAGGAAGCGCGGCTGGTCGAGGAACCCGACCGGGTCGGTCTCGCGGAAGATCGAGACGCGCCGCAGCTCGACGCCGGGCTCGCGCGCGAGCAGCTCGAGCGCCTGCCGGAGCGTCGCCTCGCGGTCGCCGAGGTTCGAGCCCAGGCCCACGAATGCACGCGTCACTCGATGAAGGTAGCGTGCGCCGTTGTGCCCGCGGCTTCCCCCGCCGATAGACGGCCGGTGAGGGTCGTCCGCCGGCTGGGGGTCGTGCCGCTTCTCTTCGCGCTCGCGGCCGGCGCCGCGCACGCCGCTCCGCCGCGGAAGGCGGGCTTGGCGTACCTCCCGGGCCCGCTCCCGCCTGCGCGCTCGCTCGCGCACGTTGCCGCCTCGGGAAGCTTCCTCGTCGAGCTCGACCGGGTGCGGGCGCCGCTGGCGGAGCCGCTGCTGCGGGCGGCGGGAGGGGTTCAGCTGTCCCGCGACCTCCGCCTCTGGCGCGTGCCCGCACGCGGCCTCAGGCCGATCGCCGCGCGGCTCCAACGCTCCGGCCTCGTCCGGGCGTTCGAGCCCGACCGCGTGCTGAGGACCGAGTCGCAGACGGCGTTCACCGACCCGCTCTTCCCGAGCGAGTGGTGGCGCAGCGACGTCGGCGCGAACGCCGCCGAGGCGCCCGGGCCGGGCAAGCCCGTCACCGTCGTCGACTCCGGGCTCGACGTGAAACACCCGGAGTTCGCCGGCCGGCCGCACACGACCCTGCTCGGCCCGCAGAACCTGCTCGGCGAGGACGAGTGGCACGGCACCGCCGTTGCGTCCGTGGTCG
Source organism: Gaiellaceae bacterium (assembly GCA_035640455.1). Lineage (GTDB taxonomy): Bacteria > Actinomycetota > Thermoleophilia > Gaiellales > Gaiellaceae > AC-50. The sequence goes on from DASQWB010000052.1 coordinate 8,803, forward strand.
GCGCGCCAGCGAACGGGGTCGGACTCGTCGGCGTCTACCCGGAGGCCGACCTCGCCGTCGCCGACGCGAGCCCGGGCGGGGTGCTCCTGACGAGCTCCGAGGTGGCCGGGATCGCCGCCGGAGCGCGTCGCGGGCCCGGCATCATCAACCTCAGCCTCGGCAGCGACGCCCTCGACTTCGTCGAGCGCGACGCGGTCTTCGCCGCCGTCGGCCGCGGCTCGATCGTCGTCGCCGCCGCCGGGAACTCGCGCTCCGAGGGGAACCCGCTCACCTACCCCGCGAGCCTGCCCCACGTCCTGACCGTCGCCGCGACGAACGCGCAGGACACCGTCACGACGTTCTCGAGCTCCTTCCGCGCCGTCGACCTCGCGGCGCCCGGAGACGACGTGGCGGCCGCGATCGCGCTTTCGTTCGTGCCCGCCGGCTACCAGCCCTACGCGTACGTGGCCGGGACGAGCTTCTCTGCGCCGATCGTGGCGGGCGCGGCCGCGTGGCTGTGGACGCGCCGGCCGGAGCTCGTCGCCTCGCAGGTCGTCGAGGTGCTGCGACACTCGGCGCGCGACGTCGGGCACCCCGGCTTCGACGTCGACACCGGCTTCGGGATCGTCGACATCCCGGCCGCGCTCGCGCTCGCGGCACCGCCTCCCGACCCGGGCGAGCCGAACGACGACGTCTATCTCGTCAAGCCGAACGGCCTCTCCGCGAGCGGCGTGGCGCCGCTGACGGGGCGGGCGCAGCGATCGGCGCAGGTGACAGCTCGCGTCACGCCGGCCGAGGATCCGGAGGACGTTTACCGCATCTGGGTACCGGCGCGCGGCTCGGCGCGCGTCACGCTTCGCGGTCCGGGCGCGGGCCTCGAGCTCTGGGGCCCGCGGACGACGACGGTCTTCGAGCGCGGCAGCGCCGCGAAGCGCGACCTGCTGGGCGTGCGCCGGCCCTCGGCGAGCGCGGGGACGATCAGCTTCAAGAACCGGACCAAGCGAGCGACGATCGTCTACGCCGACGTCTACCTCCCGAGCGGGGCCGCGGCGGCAGCGGCGTACTCGCTCAGCGCGACCGCTCGACGCTGACGCCGGCGAACTCGACCGGAAGCCGCACGTCGGGCTTCCGCACCCGCACGCGCACGGCGGCGACCGGGAACCGGCCGAGCAGCGCCTCGGCCATCGCGCCGGCGAGGGCCTCGAGGAGGTGGTACCTGTGCGCGTCCGACACCTCGCGCACGCAGGCCGCCACCTCCCGGTAGTCGACCGCCTCCTCGATCCGGTCGCTCGCGCCCGCGTCGCCGACGTCGAGCCAGACGTCGTAGAGGAGGCGCTGGCCGTCGCGGCGCTCGTCCTCGTTCACGCCGTGGTAGCCGAAGATCTCGAGCCCCGCGAGCTCGACGGTCGTCGTCACCGCGCGACCGCGCTCGCGATCGTCAGCGCCTCGACGTGCTCGCGGACGTCGTGCACGCGGAGGATGGTCGCGCCCCGCTCGAACGCCGCGACTGCAGCCCCCACGCTGGCCGCCGCGGTACCGGTCTTCGCCTGAGGATCGCCGAGCAGCCGCCCGAGCGTGCTCTTGCGAGAGAAGCCGATCACGACCGGCCGGCCGAGCGCGAGCAGGACGTCGAGCCGACGCACGAGCTCGAGGTTGTGCTCGACGGTCTTGCCAAAGCCGATCCCGGGGTCGAGGCAGATGCGCTCCTCCGGGATACCGGCCGCGACGGCGAAGGAGAGCCGCTCCTCGAGGAAGGCCGCCACCTCCGCCGCCACGTCGTCGTAGCGCGGGTCGACCTGCATCGTCCGCGGCTCGCCGCGCATGTGCATCAGGCAGAGGTAGCCGCCCGAGTCGGCGACCACGCCGGCCAGCTCCAGGTCGCCCCGGAGAGCGGTGACGTCGTTCACCATCTCCGCCCCGAGCTCGAGCGCACGCCGGGCGACCTCGGCCTTGGCGGTGTCGACGGAGACGGGGACCTCGCCTCGGAGCCGCTCGAGCACCGGCACGACGCGTCGGAGCTCCTCCTCCGCGGTGACTCCCGTGGACCCGGGCCGTGTCGACTCGCCGCCGACGTCGACGATCGCCGCGCCTTCGTCGCGCATGCGCCGCGCCGCCGCCGCGGCGACGTCGGGGTCGAGATGCACGCCGCCGTCCGAGAACGAGTCGGGCGTGACGTTGACGACGCCCATGACGGACGGCCGCGAAAAGCGCTCCTCGATCGGCACCCGCTCCATGCCCGAGAGGGTAACGGCGCTCAGGCGGTGGTCAGCGTCCCGCGAGCCGCCTCGTCGGGCTGCGGCGCGGCCTTCGCGGGCTCCGGGGCGCGCAGGGCCAGCAGCGCTACGCCCACGGCGGCCTTCTCGGCCGACAGCGACCCGGTCCTGACGTCGCAGTCTTCCTGGAGCTCGGCGAAGGTATATGCGCGCAGCGTCTCCCTATAGCCCGCCCGAAAGAGCCGTGCGGAGCGACGCTGAGTCGTCCTGCGGAACGCCTGCGCACGTTTCGGCAGCGGCCCGACCACCTCCTCGGGGCCGCCGATGATGATGAGCGGCGGGTTCAGGAGGTTTACGAGCGCGGACAGCCCCTGGCCGAACCACCGCCCGGCCTGACGAAATGCCTCCTGCGCGCGTCGGTCGCCGTCGTCGACTCTGTTCGCGGCCTGGGCCAGGTCGGTTGCGACCTTGCGGTCGCCCCAGTTGACGGTACGGAGGATGGTGTCGATGCTGACCATCGCCTCCAGGCACCCTCGATTGCCGCACACGCACTTCGGTCCTCCCGGCTGCGCGACGAGGTGCCCGAACTCGCCCGCGCCGCCCACGCACCCGCGAAGCAGCTTGCCGTCGATCGCGATCCCCGAGCCGAGCCCGGTCATCCCGGGGGCGAGGTACACGACGACGAACGAGTCGTGGCCGCGGCCGAGCCCGAGCTCCTGCTCGTGGAGAAGCATGGCGTTGACGTCGTTCTCGAGCACGGCCGGGGCCCCGAAGCCCTTCTGAAGATCGTCGACGAACGGCACGTTCTTCCAGGCCTTGGCCCAGGCAGCTAGGTTCGGCCCGAACACCACGAGGTCGTTCTCCATTTGGCCCGGAAGGGCGGCGCCCGTGGCGACGATGCGCGGCGGGCCCTCGCCCGAGTCGAGGTCCCGGCCGAGCCGCTCCACGAGCTGTCGCGTCTCGTTCACCACCTCCTCCGGCGTGCCGCCGTCGAAGGGGACGCTGTCGGTCACGTGATCCTGGGGGTTCCCGGGCGAGACGAGCGCGACGACCAGCCGGCGCGCGCCGATCGCTATGCCGAGGGCGCAGTCACGCGGCACGACTGCCCAGCGGATCGCTCATGCCGGCCGCTCCTCCGGTTCCTTGGCTTGCTCGCCGGTCTTCCTCCGCAGCTGCAGCACCTTTCGCTCGAGCTCGCGGGATTGCTGCCCGAGACCGACCGCGTCGGCCTCTCCGCTCATCGGGTCGAGCAGCCGTGGCACCTGAGTCGGGTCCTCCCGCCGTTGCTCGTAGAAGGGGTGGCTCAGCTCGCTGATGATCTCCGCCATCTGGGTCATCACCTGGATCTCGATCTGGCTCGACCGGTCCTGCTCTCCCTCGTAGTCGAGCGCGGGGACCTTGAACTCCTGGCGGATGTAGACGTGATAGCCGTAGTAGCCGTTTGGCTTCGCTTCCTCGTCGAGTTTCGTCCCGAGCTTGAACGGCCGGCGTTCCGCGAGCTGGCAAAGCTGCTCGGCGAGCTCCCGCGCCCCGTCGAGGTCGCGGACGACGAAGCGGGTGCGAACGATGTCCCACGCCCGCTCGAACCAGTTGTCCGGCAGCCACCAGCCCTCCTTGGGAGGCTGGTCCCAGCTCTCGTTGTTGCCGACGTTCTCGCGCCACGTCCTGCTCAGGAACGACGGCCACGACTTGTTCACCAGGCTCGGCAACGTCGGGACGCCCTGGAAGAGAGGCGCCTTCGTCTTCTTCCTGTAGGAGTCGGCCCAGCCCTGAAGCTTCGCCGCGACCTCGTCCCAGTAGCGAGAGGTCTCGAATGCGTGACGCAGGTCGGCCTGCTGGTGGAGGTACCGACCCTTGCGCAGCTCGCGCATGTCGCCCTGCCAGGTCCGCTCGAGCCAGTCGAGATACGGCTGACCGGGCTTGAGCCGGTCGTCAGCCGACACGCTGTCGTTCGTCTTTCCGTTCGACCCCTGTCGCAGTCGGGGCACTGCCGCCATGCCGCGCCTAGGATAGTCCGTCGGGCAGCGTTTGCCTACTGCATCTTCAGCCGCGAAGCAGGCGCTCGAGCCGTACTTCGAGGGGCTCGAGGATCCGGCGACGCGCATCGTCCCGATCGGCCGGACGAGGCGGCTCCACGACTCCGACGCGGAGCGGGTCGAGCGGGCCTGGGAGCTGATGTCGGCCGCGGCCGGCGGCCGGCACCCGAAGCGTGTCCCGCTCGACGCGCGCGCCGAGCCGGACGGCACCTACACGATCCTCGACGGCAAGTCGACGCACACGAACCTCGAGCGCCGCGGCTTCGAGGCGGTGCCGCTCGTCGTCGTGGAGCCCTAACGCCGACAACGAAGGATGCTCTGTGGCACACGAGGGGCTATCTCGACATCGGTGAACGCCGCCGCTCTGGCGGCGTCGTATAGGTAGCCCTGCTCGTAGGCGACCGCCGCCTCCGGATACCGCTCGTTCTCGATCCGCGCCGGACCGATGGCGGCCGGGAAGCTCCACCGACCCCCGAGCAGTCCGAAGCCCTGCATGTCCTCCAGGCAGAACACGCCCATGTACATGGTCCCGCTCGGTCGTAGGACACGGTGGGCCTCGCGCAGGTAGTTAGCCAGGTCGTCGGGAAGCAGATGAGTGAAGAGCGACTGCCCGATGACCAGATCCTGGGTAGCGTCGTCCAGCGGCACACGGTAGGGGCCGCGCTCGCCCGTGGGGTTGTAGACGCTCGAGTAGACGTCCGCATAGTGGAACTCGAACCTGTCGGCAGGGAAGTGACGCCGACACCACTCGACCATCTCCCGGTCGACCTCGATTCCGGTGTAGCGGCCCCGCAAGCCGAACCGGTCGAGCGCCGCTGCCAGCCGCCCGCAGCCCGAGCCGATGTCGAGGACGTTCGAGTCGAGCGAAAGCAGCCGCTCCGACATCAGCTCGACGACGGTGTCGGCGCCGTATTCGAGGTATTGGGCTTGGTTGAAGAGGATGCGGTTCCCCACGCCGACGCGGATGCGCATCCGGTTCGGAGGCAGCTTACGGAACTCGCGAAACGGCTGCGAGATCGCCCAGTCGAACGCGTCGAGGACGCTCATGAAGACACGGTTACGTGAGAGAACAGGCACCGACGCGACGATGCGGCGGGCGAGCCTGTCTGTCACTTGCGGCACAGAACCTCCTCGACTGCGAGCCGTCGCCGGTGGTCGAGATGCGATGAAGGATGCTAAAGGTCGTTCAGGCGCGGGCCGGCGTCGGCCGACGCCGGCTAGCTCGAGGCGCCTTCCGGCGGCGGCGGCTGGAGCGCCCGCCCGGGCGAGGGGAACGGCCGCGGCGTCGGCTTCGGGAGCCGCTTCCGCTCGGCCTCCGGCTTCTCCTCGGGCGTCGCCGCCTCCTGGTCCTCGGCGAAGACCTGCTCCTCCGGCTCGCCCGCGAGCAGCCGCTCGAACTGGTCCTTGTCGATCGTCTCGCGCTCGATGAGGATCGCCGAGATCCGGTGCAGGTCGTCCATGTGCTCCTCGAGCACCTTCCGCGCCGAGTCGTGCGCGTCCTCGATCACGCGCCGGATCTCGTCGTCGATCTCGCGCGCGATCTCCTCCGAGTAGTCGGGCTCGCTGCCCATCTCGCGACCGAGGAACGGCATGTCGCGGTTGTGACCGAGCACGCGGGGGCCGAGCTTCTCGCTCATCCCGAAGCGCATGATCATCTGCTTCGCCGTGTGCGTGACCTTCTCGAGGTCGTTCGCGGCGCCGGTCGTGATCTCGTTGAAGACGAGCTCCTCCGCCGCTCGGCCGCCGAGCGTCATCGCCAGGTCGTCCATCAGCGACCGGCGGGTCGTCAGGTAGCGGTCCTCGCTCGGAAGCGCGATCGTGTAGCCGAGCGCCTGGCCGCGGCTGACGATCGAGATCTTGTGCACCGGGTCGGTGTGCTCGAGGAGGTGGCCGACGAGCGCGTGGCCCATCTCGTGGTAGGCCGTGATCTTCCGCTCCTGCTCGGAGAGGAGGCGCGTCTTCTTCTCGGGGCCGGCGATCACGCGCATGATCCCCTCCTCGAGCTCCTCCTGCTCGATCGTCTTCTTCCCGCGCCGCGCCGCGAGCAGAGCCGCCTCGTTGACGAGGTTCGCGAGGTCGGCGCCCGTGAAGCCGGGCGTACCCGCGGCGAGGGTATCGAGGTCGATCTCGGGCGCGAGCGGCTTGCCCTTCGAGTGCACCTCGAGGATCTTGCGGCG
>DASQWB010000053.1:0-9652 GCA_035640455.1 Gaiellaceae bacterium
TTACTGATGCGAGGTGACGTAGTCGACCGCCTGACCGACGGTCTGGATCTTCTGGGCGTCCTCGTCCGAGATCTTGATGCCGAACTGGTCCTCCAGCTCCATGATCAGCTCCACGAGGTCGAGTGAGTCCGCGTCGAGATCCTCCTGGAAGGACGCCTCCTCCGTGATCTCGCTCTCCTCGATACCGAGCTGCTCGGTCAAGACGTCCTTGACCCGCTCGAAGACTTCCTCCCGCGTAGCGGCCATGTCACCTCATTTCCCGTTGACGAGCGCGCGGACTCTACCGGGCCGGAAACCCGCTCCGCAAGCCGCGCCACGACGTTGTTCTCGACCCCGCGCGCGGCGAGCCGGATCGCGTTCGCGATCGCCCGACGCGAGGAGTTGCCGTGGGCGATCACCACGAGACCGCGCAGCCCGAGGAGGTACGCGCCCCCGTAGGTGTCGGGGTCGAGCCGCCGGCGTAGCCGGTTCGCCGCCGGCCTGATCAGCAAGCCGCCGAGCTTGCCGCGCGGGGTGGCGGCGATCTCCTCCCGGAGCGCGTCGAGGAGCGTCTTGATCGTGCCCTCGAGGAGCTTCAGGCAGACGTTGCCGGTGAACCCGTCGGTGACGACGACGTCGGCCGCGCCCGCGAGGAGCTCGGTGCTCTCGACGTTGCCGCCGAACCGCAGGTCGCTCGCGGCGAGGAGCTCGTGCGCCGCGAGCACCAGATGGTTTCCCTTCTCCTCCTCCTCGCCGATCGAGAGCAGCCGAACGTCGGGCCGCTCCACGCCGAGGATCTCCTCGACGAAGATCGAGCCCATGTGCGCGAACTGGAGGAGGTGCTCGGGCCGCGCGTCGGCGTTCGCGCCCGCGTCGATGAGGAGCGAGGGACCGCGGCGGGCCGGGATCGTGACCGCGATCGCCGGCCGGTAGACACCGGGCAGGCGCCGGAGCTCGCGCAGCGCGGCGGCCAGCATCGCGCCGGTGTTCCCGGCTGAGACGGCGGCGTCGGCACGCCCCTCGCCGACCGTTCGGCACGTTGCGACGAGCGAGCTCTGCGGCTTCGCCCGCACGGCCTCGGCGGGCTTCTCGTCCATCGCGATCCGGTCGGGCGCGACCACGAGCTCGAGCCCGCCCGTGTCGAGCCCTTCCGGGCCATGGAGGATCGGGACGATGTCCGGCCCGGCCGCGTCGAGCGCGCCCGCGACGATCTCCTCCGGCGCGCGGTCGCCGCCGAGGGCGTCGACGGCAACGCGCACCGGGCTCAAGGCTTTACGGAGCCGAGGCGCCGCTTGCGGCGCCGTCATCAGGATGCGCGGGGCTCCGCCCGCGCGTCCGTCGGAAACGACCGGTCGAGCGGACGGGATTTCAATCGGCTACGGGGCTGAGGTGCGGAGGGGCTCGATGTCGCGGCCGCGGTACGTCTTGCAGGTCGGGCACATGCGGTGCGGCCGTGTCGGTGAGCCGCAGTTCGGGCAGACGTTCAGGCGCGGCGCGTCGATCTTGTGCTGCGCGCGGCGCTTGTCGCGGCGAGCCTTCGAGGTCTTCTTCTTGGGGACGGCCATGAGCGGCTGCGGAGTATAGCCACGGGCTCCGGAGCCTAGGAGGGTCCAGCGAAGCGGCCTTCGTCGCACGGGTCGTGATGCTCGTCCCGAGGCAAGGACGCACGGAGCGTCGATAGCAGGGGTATCGACGCGACCGGGGACACCGCCTCGGGACGAGCAGCGCGGCCCGGGCGGCACAAGGGTGTTTCGCTGGCCCCTCCTAGAGCCGCTTCACGAATCGCGCGCGGACGCGCCGCTCGTTTGTGCTTCCCGTGAGCGAGAGCCGGCACGACGACGTGCCGCGACAGGAACCTGTCCAGCCGGCGAACCGCGAGCCGCGCGCCGGAAACGCGCGGAGCTTCAGAGTCGTCCCGTACCGAAGCTTCGCGAAACAGCGGCGCGGGCACGCCAGCGCGGCGGGTGCGCTGACGACCCTTCCCCCACCTCGAACGAAGACGCGCACCGGCACCTCGACCGGGATGAACGACGCCCTCACCGACGCCGGGTCGACCAGCGTCACGTCGCAGACGAGGTCGAGCTTCGAGCACGTGTCCGACCGGCTCCAGCCGCCGAACCGCCAACGTGGATCCGGCGTCGCGTGCAGCGACACGCGCGTCTCGTACGCGAATGACGCGGAGCAGCGGCTCGGGCAGGAGATTCCGGCGGGGGCACTCGTCACCTTCCCCGACCCTCGAACCTCGACCCGAAGCGGGACCGGGGGCCTCGGCGCGAAGGTCGCCTCGAGGTCCTTCGACGCCTCGAGCGAGACGGTGCACGTCTCGTCGGCGCCCTGGCACGCGCCGCTCCAGCCTTCGAACTCGTCGGCGATCGTGGACAGGCGCTCGGTCAGCGTGATCGTCTGAACGGGCCAGCTGTCGAGGTAGACGGGGCAGCGCGCCGTGCAGGTGAGAAGCGGCCGCTCGGGCAGGGAGACCTCGACCGAGCCGCCAGCCCCCTCGCGGTGGGTCACGGTGAGGCCCAATCTGGCTCCGCCGCCTTCGAGGAAGCGGCTTCCCGAGAGGTCGGGGCAGCCGGGGATGCGGGCTTCGAAGTAGTCGTCGTGGCCGACGTCGAGCTGCATGTCTGCAAGGCTCGCCCAGGGACCGCCGCCCCACATCAGGTCGTAGGCGCTGTCGTTCACGTGCTGCGACGCCGCGTGCGGGGCGCAGCTCGGGACGTAGCCGAGGCTGTGGACGAGCTCGTGCAGGAGCCCGAAGTCGAAGTACCCGGGCGGCGAGACGCCGAAGGATCCGCTGCAGCGGGTGCCGCTGCGGCTGTCGCTACCGGTCAGGTACATGCTCGGGTAGGGACCGCCGCCGTCGCCGCACGCAAGCGTCGAGGCGCCGTCGTAGTAGACGGCGTAGATCTTGTCGGGCGTGGAGAAGCCTGCCGCCGCGAGCTCGGTCGAGATCGCGACCACCGGACGCGGCGTCGCGGCGCCGCTCGTCGTGGCGAGGCGGAAGAACGTGACGTCGAGCTGGCCCTGATACGTGTCGAGGCGGATGCCGCGGCCGCCCGTTTCGCCTCGGAGCCAGCTCTGCCACGACGCCACCGAGGCGGCGATCTCGCCGTCCGTGTCGAGCCCGCGATCGACGACGTCCGCGGCGACGACGTAGAGCACGTGCACCTGCGGGCCCGCGACATCGTCCGGCCGGTCGGAGGTGGCCCGAGGAACGGCCCGAGCTGAATTCGCCGCCGCAAGCGCGCAGGCGGCGAGACCGAGAGCCAGAGCCGACCGCGGCACCGCTCGAGTCTACGACTCGGGTTGCTAGAGCACGAGCTCGCGCGTGGCTCGGAAGCGCTCCAGGAGCCGGCGGTCGTGCGTGACGAGAACGACGGTGCCCGCGAAGGCCTCGAGCGCCGACTCGAGCTCCTCGATCGCCGGCAGGTCGAGGTGATTCGTCGGCTCGTCGAGCACGAGGCAGTTTACGCCGCGCGCCGCGACGAGCGCGAGCGCCCCGCGCGTCCGCTTGCCGGGCGAGAGCGTCGAGCTCGGCCGCAGCACGTCCTCGGCGCCGAGGCCGAACTTCGCGAGCAGCGTGCGTGCCGCCTGTGAGGGCATCCCCGCGGTGTGTGGGAATGAGTCCGCAAGCGGCATGTCGTCGTGGAAGCGGGTGCGGCCCTGGTCGAGGTCGCCGACGACGACGCCGCGGCCGAGCGTGCGCCGGCCGGCGGCGAGCGGCACGTCGCCGAGCAAAGCCGCGAGAAGCGTCGACTTCCCGGAGCCGTTCGGCCCGGTAACGGCGAGCCGGTCGCCGTAGCGCAGCTCGAGGTCGATCGGCCCGAGGCGGAACGAACCGCGCTCGAGAACCGCGCCCTCGAGCCGCGCGACGACGTCGCCGCTCCGGCTCGCCGGCGCGAGGGTGAGCTGGAGCTGCCACGGCTCGAACGGCTTCTCGACCCGCTCGAGCCGCTCGAGGGCGCGCTCTGCCTGGCGCACCTTCGTCTGGAGCGCATGCGTGCCGCGCCGGTCGGCGCCGCCGGCGCGCTTGCCGAGCGACGCGCCGGTCCGCGCCTGCGCACGGCGCTCGCGCACGAGCGCCTCGAGCTCCCGCCGCCGGTCGTCGGCCTCCTGGAACCGCCGGTACTGCGCGTCGCGAGCGCGCTCGCACGCCGCCTCGTAGTCGCTCCAGCCGCCGGGCCACTCCCGCAGCCGGCCGCTGCGTTCCTCGATCTCCACGATCCGCGTCACCGTCCGGTCGAGGAACACGCGGTCGTGCGAGACGACGACGAGGCTCCCGCGCAACTCGTCGACGACGGGCTCGAGCCGCTCGAGGCCGGCGAAGTCGAGGTCGTTCGTCGGCTCGTCGAGGCAGAAGACGTCGAAGCGTGCGACGAGGAGCGCCGCGAGCCGCGCCCGCGCCGCCTCTCCTCCCGAGAGCGAGGCGAGCGGCTGCTCGAGCCGTCCCGCGAGCCCGACCTCCGCGCAGGCCACGGCCGCGCGGGCGGCGAGATCGCCGCCGCCGAGGGCGACGAATCGCTCGACGGCCTCGGCGTACGCCGCCGCGAGCCTGGGCTCCTCGGCGAGGCGCGGCGCGAGCGCGTCCATCTCGGCGGCTGCGGCGGCGACGCCGGTCCGCCGCTCGAGGTAGCCGAGCACCGTCTCGTCCGGCTGCGCGTCGAGCTCCTGCGGCAGGTAGCCGACGGCGAGGCCGGGCGGCGAGCGGATGACGGCGCCCGAGTCCGGGTGCTCGAGCCCGGCGAGCAGACGGAGCAGCGTCGTCTTGCCGACGCCGTTCGGGCCGACGAGACCGATTCGACTGCCCTCGCCGACGACGAGCGAGACGCGGTCGAGGAGCAGCCGTGCGCCGTGCGACTTCGAGACGTCCTTGAATGTGATCGAGTGCAACGAGGAACCTCCTGACAAGAGCCCGAGAGGGCGAGAACGGCGGGTTTCGTCAGCGGTTCCGCATAGAGCGGCGCCAGGCGCCGCCGCGGAGTCTAGAGCCTGTCGCGGAGCTCGGCGAGCCCGCTCCAGCGCGGGTCGACCAGCTCTTCGTCGTGCGTGTGCGGCTCGTCGTTCAGGTTCCGCCCGCAGACGGGGCAGAGACCGGCGCAGTCGGGGCGGCAGAGGATCTTGTCCGGCAGCGCGAGCGCGCTCGCGTCGCGCGCCCAGCCCGAGAGGTCGAGCCGGTCGTCGCCGAGGTACTGGGTCGTCAGCTCCTCTGCGCCGTCGGGGTTCGTGGCCTGGTACTCGCGCCCGGCGATCGGCAGCTCGAGCACCGCGTCCTCGAGGCACCGGTAGCACGGCCCGTGCAGCCGGATCCCGAAGCGGAGCTCGAAGACGGTGCCCGTGCTCGCGCGGCTGATCGCGAGCTCCGCGGGAACCCGCTCGGGCACGGCCACGTAGCGCTGGCCGCCCAGCTCGAAGGGCTCGAGCTCGAGCTCGATCTCGTCACGGTATTCCTCGCCGGGCCGCAGCCTCAGCGTCCGGAGGCTGAACGTCTTCACAGTGGCCAGGGTAGCTCAGGCCGTGCTGCGTGCCGGGACGAGCGCCCGGAGCCGCGGGAGGCGCACGCCCTCGCCCACGATCAGGACGACCGAGATGACGATCGCGAGGCCCGCGGCCAGCGTCCGCAGGGTCATCGGCTCGCCGAGGAAGGCGGCGCCGAGCAGGACGGCCACGACGGGGTTCACGTAGGCGTAGGTCGAGACGATCGACGTCGGCGCGTTCCGCAGCAGCCAGTGGAAGGCGCTGAAGGCAACGACCGAGCCGACGACCACGAGGTAGGCGAGCGCGAGCGCCGACTCTGCTGAGACGTGGGAGAGGTGGACCTGGCCGCCTTCGCCGGCGGCGAGCCCGGCGACCGCGAGGAGCGCGCCGCCCATGAGCATCTCCATCCCGGAAGCCAGCATCGGCTGCGAGGGCAGCGGCGCGTGGCGTGAGTACAGCGATCCGGCTGCCCAGGCGGCCGCCGCGAGGACGCACACGAGCCCGCCGAGCAGATCGGTCCCGCCGCTGCCCGGCGAGACGAGCAGCGCGACGCCGCCGAGCCCGACGAGCAGCCCCGCCCAGCCGGCCACCGAGAGCCGCCGGCCGAAGAGAGCCCGGTCGAAGAGCGCGAGCCAGAGGGGCATCGTCGCCACGAGGAGCGCCGCGACACCCGAATCCACCCGCTCCTCGGCCCACGTGATCCCGCCGTTCCCGACGGTGAGCAGCGCGCCGCCCGCGAAGAGCGCCGCGATCCACGCGCGCACGCCGAGCCGCTCGCGCCGCGGCGGCGAGATCGCGAAGAGGAGCCCACCCGCGACGAGGAACCGGGCCGCCGACATGAGGAACGGCGGCATCGTCCGGATCGCGAGCATGATTCCGAGGTACGTCGAGCCCCAGACCACGTACAGCGTGGCCAAGGCGCCCCAGGCGCGAGCGGTCACCGAATTAGCGCCGGCCGCCGATCCAGCCGCGGTCGTCGATCCGGCGCGAGTCGGCGCCGTAGAGCACGGCGGCCGGCCCGATCAGGACGAGCAAGAGGATGACGACAGCAATTCCCATGGCTCTAGGATGCCAACGGTAGGTCTATTAGCGCAAGTCTAGCTATGATTGATTTCGATTATGGAACCTGATCGTTGGCTGGGCATCGAGCTGAGGCATCTGACGGCCCTCGAGGCGGTGGCGCGCGAGGGCTCGTTCGGCCGTGCCGCGAAGAGCCTCGGCTACACGCAGTCGGCCGTCAGCCAGCAGATCGCGGCGCTCGAGCGCATCGTCGGCGCCCGGCTCGTCGAGCGGCCGGGTGGGCCGCGGCCGGTCTCGCTGACGGACGCCGGCGAGCTGCTGCTGCGCCACGCGGAGGCCATCGTCGCGCGCCTCGCGGCCGCCCAGGCCGACCTCGCGGCGCTCGCCGACGGCGAGGGCGGCGTGCTGCGCGTCGGCATCTACCAGAGCGTCGGCCAGCGCATCCTCCCCGAGCTGATGCGGCGCTACGCAGCCGCGTGGCCGCGCGTCGAGATCGCGCTGACGGAGTCGGCCTCGGACGCGGAGCTCCTCGCGCTCGTCGAGCGCGGCGAGCTCGACATGACCTTTGCCGACCTGCCGCTCGTGGAAGGGCCGTTCGAGGCGGTCGAGCTGCTCCGCGACCCGTACGTGCTCATCGTGCCGGCTGGATCGCCGCTCGCCGACCGCGACGGCCCGCCATCGCGTCGCGAGATCGCGGAGCTCGACCTGATCGGCTACCGCTCCTGCCGCAGCACCGCGCGGATCGAGAACGTCCTCCGGGAGCGGCTGAACTTCGTCTTCCGTTCCGACCACAACGGCACCGTGCAGGGCCTCGTCGGAGCCGGCGTCGGCGCAGCCCTCGTGCCGAAGCTGACGCTCGAGCCGCACGACGAGAGCATCGTCGAGCTCGACCTCGGCCCGCGGGTGCCGCCGCGCCTGATCGCGCTCGCGTGGCACCGCGACCGCTACCGCACCCCGGCCGCGCACGCCTTCGTCGAGACCGCGCGCGACGTCTGCGCGGAGCTCCAGCCGGAGACGGCGGCGGCGTGACGCGGCGGCGCTCCTGGTTGAGCCCGGAGGTCGCGGTAGGCCCCTCCGAGATCGAGGGCGCCGGCCTCTTCGCGCGCCGCGCCTTCGCCGAGGGCGAGACGGTGGTCGTGCTCGGCGGGACGATCATCGACGACGCTGAGCTCGCCCGCCTGCGCCCGCACAGCAGCCTCGCCGTCGGCGAGGGCGTGAACCTGATGCAGGACGACGACGATCCCGCCCAGTACGGGAACCACTCGTGTGACCCCAACGTGTGGCTCGCCGACGAGGTGACCCTCGTCACGCGGAGGCCGGTGCAGGCGGGCGAGGAGCTAACGGTGGACTACGGGACCATGACGGTCGTGCCGTGGGGGATGGAGTGCCGGTGCGGGACGGCGAACTGTCGCGGGATCGTCACCGGCGACGACTCGCGGCGGCCCGACCTCCAGGAGCGCTACGCCGGACGCTTCTCGCCGTTCATCAACGCACGGATCGCGTCGTGACCTTCGGCATCGCAGGCGACTCGTACGACCGCTTCATGGGCCGCTACTCGCGCGAGCTCGCGCCGCGCTTCGTCGCCTTCGCCGGCCTCGAGCCGGGGATGCGCGCGCTCGACGTCGGGTGCGGCTCCGGCTTGCTCACCGCGGCGCTCGCCGATCGCCTCGGCGCGACAAACGTGGCCGCGGCCGATCCCTCGGAGTCGCTGCTCGCCGCCTGCGCCGATCGCGTTCCGGGTGCGGACGTTCGGCAGGCGCCGGCCGAGCGGCTGCCGTGGCCGGACGAGTCGTTCGACGCCGTGCTCTCCCAGCTCGTCCTGAACTTCGTCTCGGACGCGGATGCGGCAGTCGCCGAGATGTGCCGCGTCGCCGTGCCCGGCGGGATCGTGGCCTCGTGCACGTGGGACTACGGGGGCGGCATGCAGATGCTGCGCGCGTTCTGGGACGCTGCAGTCGAGCTCGACCCGCTGGCTCCCGACGAGAGCGGCATGCGCTACCGCAGCGCGGACGAGCTGGCAGCGCTCTGGGAACGTCACGGCCTGGACGACGTCGGGACCGCGCCGCTCGACGTCGAAGTCGGCTACGACAACTTCGACGACTACTGGGAGCCGTTCACGCTCGGCGTCGGGCCCGCCGGTACGTATTGCGCCTCGCTCGAGGCGGAGCAGCGCGAGGCGCTCCGCGAGAGCTGCTTCAGGCGGCTCGGCTCGCCGGCCGGGCCGTTTGCCTTGACGGCCCGCGCGTTCGCTGTGCGCGGCGCCCGCTAGGGAATGCGCACTGCGCGGCCGGCCTGACGCTCGAAGACCTGGATCGCCTCTTCCGCGGTCGGAACGGTGAGAACATTCTCTGTCACGAACTCCTCGACCTGGGGCGCGCCCGTCGCCCGCATTCGCGCGGCCGCCGCCTCGAGGTCGTAGTCGGTTCGCCGCAGCTCGACGTCTGGCCCGAGGAGCGCCCAGTACGCGCCCGGCTGCGCCTCGTAGGGCATGCCGACGCTGCCGGCGTTCACGACTCGGTGGGTACCCACCTGCCGGTCGAACGGCATGTGCGTGTGGCCGAGGACGATCACTTGCTCGCCCACGGCTTCGACCATCTCGGCCACGGCCTCGTCCGGCGTGGCGCGGGTCACGATCTCCTCGTCGCTCCTCGGCGAGCCGTGGCAGAAGAGCGTCGGCCCGAGCCCGTCGACCTCGACGCGAACGGTCGGCTCGAACGCGGCGACGAAGGCGCGCCGCTCACCCGAGAGCTCCGGGAGGTCCTCCCGGTCCGCGTTCCCCATCACGAACCGCGCGTTCGGCAGCGAGCGCAGGAGATCGATGGTCTCGCGCGGGAACGGCCCGATGGCGGCGACATCGCCGCCGAAGACGATCAGGTCGGGCGCCTCGCGCTCCACGTCCGCGAGGACGGCCTCCAGCGCGGGCAGGTTCCCGTGGACGTCGTAGAGCGCGGCGACGCGCAGCGGTAGGCCCTAGTAAGGCTGCTCGTCGTTCGACGAGCCGCCCGTGACGCCGGCGACGACGGTTTCCTGCGAACGCTCCTGGAGCCGCTCGCGGCCCCGCTTGACGGCGTTCAGGAACTTGTCGAGGTTGACCTCGAGCGTCGAGAGGATGCCGTCGGCCCAGTCCTCCATCTCGAGCCGCGTCTCGCGGGCCTGGCGCCGCGAGTCGTCGACG
>DASQWB010000054.1:0-10845 GCA_035640455.1 Gaiellaceae bacterium
AAGCGGATGGCGCTGCCGAACGCAAAGATCCTGATCCACCAGGTGTCCGGCGGGTTCCAGGGCCAGGCCACCGACATCGAGATCCAGGCGCGTGAGACGATCGCGCTGAAGCGCCGGATGGAGGAGATCATCGCCGAGCACACGGACCAGCCCCTCGACCGCGTATCGAAGGACATGGAGCGCGACTACTTCATGAGCCCCGAGGAGGCGAAGGAATACGGCATCATCGACAACGTGATCGTGCACAGGGCGGCGGCGGCCGCGGCTGCCGCGGCGGCGGGCTAGCCGAGAGAGCGATTCCGAGGTAGAAAGAGACAAGTGGCGCGGGCGAGCGACGGCAACGAGCAACTCCTCTGCAGCTTCTGCGGCAAGAGCCAGCGCCAGGTCAAGAAGCTGATCGCCGGCCCAGGGGTCTACATCTGCGACGAGTGCATCGATCTCTGCAACGAGATCATCGACGAGGAGCTCACGACTCCGGCGCAGCTCGACCTCGACAACCTGCCGCGCCCGCGGGACATCTACGGCGTCCTGAACGACTACGTCGTCTCGCAGGAGGAGGCGAAGCGGACGCTCGCGGTCGCGGTCTACAACCACTACAAGCGTGTCCAGATGGGGCAGGACGACGGCGACGTCGAGCTCCAGAAGTCGAACATCCTGCTGCTCGGGCCGACGGGCTGCGGGAAGACGCTTTTGGCGCAGACGCTCGCGCGGATCCTGAACGTGCCGTTCGCGATCGCCGATGCAACCGCCCTGACCGAGGCCGGCTACGTCGGCGAGGACGTCGAGAACATCCTCCTGAAGCTGATCCAGGCCGCCGACTTCGACATCAAGAAGGCCGAGACCGGGATCATCTACATCGACGAGGTCGACAAGATCGCGCGCAAGGCGGACAACCCGTCGATTACGCGCGACGTCTCCGGCGAGGGCGTCCAGCAGGCGCTGCTCAAGATCTTGGAAGGCACGGTCGCCTCAGTACCGCCGCAAGGTGGGCGCAAGCACCCGCACCAGGAGTTCCTCTCGATCGACACGACGAACATCCTGTTCATCTGCGGCGGGGCGTTCGCCGGGCTCGACCGGATCATCGCCAAGCGGATCGGCAAGAACGCGGTCGGCTTCGGCGCGGAGGTGCGCTCGAAGCACTCGGTCGAGGCCTCGGAGATGCTCGCGTCGGTGATGCCGGAGGATCTCCTGAACTTCGGCCTGATCCCCGAGTTCATCGGCCGGCTGCCCGTCATCTCGGCCGTGCACCAGCTCAAGCGCGAGGATCTCGTGCAGATCCTGACCGAGCCGAAGAACGCGCTCGTGAAGCAGTACCAGCGCTTCTTCGCGTACGACAACATCGAGCTCGTCTTCACCGAGGACGCGCTGTGGGAGATCTCGGACAAGGCGCTCGAGCGCGAGACTGGCGCGCGGGGACTGCGCTCGATCATCGAGACCGCGCTTCTGGACGTGATGTTCGAGTTGCCCTCGCGCAAGGACGTCTCCAAGTGCGTGATCACGAAGGAGACGATCTCGAAGCAGATCCGGCCGACGCTCGTCACGAGCGCAGGCGCGATCGACGAGCCCGACGAGCTGCGCGAAGAATCCGCTTAGCGACCGAGAAACAGGCGGTTCGCGAGCGCGTCTGGGCGAGCCTCGAGCGGGAGCGGGCGGCGCGGTTTCCCGGCGCGCGCGGGCGGATTCCGAACTTCGTCGGCGCCGAGCGGGCGGCGGAGCGGCTGGCCGCCACGACCGAGTGGCGCGAGGCGCGCGTCCTGAAGTGCAACCCGGACGCGCCGCAGCTCCCGGTGCGCCGCCGCGCGCTGGCCGACCACAAGCTCGTCTACATGGCGGTGCCGCGCCTGCGCACCGAGAAGCCCTTCCTCCGCCTCGGCCGCGACGCGACGATCAAGGCGCGGGACGCGACGCCGCTCGCGCTCGACGAGCTGGAGCCGATCGACCTCGTCGTCTGCGGCACTGTCGCCGTGAACCGAGCCGGCGTCCGCGTCGGCAAGGGCGGAGGCTACTCCGACCTCGAGTTCGGCCTGCTCGTCGAGGCCGGCCTGGTCGGCGACGCGACCACTCTCGCGACCACCGTCCACCCGCTCCAGGTCCTCGAGGAGCTGCCCGAGACCGAGCACGACTTCCGGGTCGACCTCGTCGTGACCCCGGACGAGACGCTCACAACGCCGGGCCCGCGCGGTCCGCGCCGCCCGCGCGGCATCCTCTGGGAACACCTCACTCCAGAGAAGATCGCCGAAATCCCGGTGCTCAGCCGGGCAGGATCGGGTGCCTGAAGAGCCAGTCGGAGGCGAGCAGGAAGAGGACGATCACCGCCGCGGCGACCACACCGCCGACACCCGCTTCCCGGGCCGTCCGCGCGGAGGTCGCGACGACGAGCGCGAGCGCCGCCCCGAGCACCAAGACGAGGATGGTGCCGGCGCCACCGCCGAGGAAGAGCGTCGCGACGGCCAGCGACGCCGGCGCGGCGGCGGCGCAGAGCAGGTTCTCGGCGAAGCAGCGCAGCTTGTAGCCGCGTGTGTCGAGGACGCCGTCGCCGAGAGTCCGAGTGACGAAGAGCCCCATCGCCCGCTCCGTAAGATTCTCGCCCATGGACCCGCTCTACAAGCCGGAGGGCGTCGAGGAGCGCTGGCAGCGGATCTGGGAGGAGGAAGGGCTCTACGACGCCGAGGCCGACGACCCGCGCGAGCCGTTCACGATCGCGCACCCGCCGCCGAACGTGACGGGCGACCTCCACATGGGCCACGCGCTCCAGCTCTCGCTCGCGGACACGATCGTACGCACGAAGCGGATGCAGGGCTACAACACGTTGTTCCAGCCCGGCTACGACCACGCGGGCATCTCGACGCAGAACGCGGTCGAGAAGCACCTCGCGTCGCAGGGCAGGACGCGTCAGGAGCTCGGCCGGGAGGCGTTCGTCGAGCTCGTCTGGGACTGGCTCCGCGAGTACGGCGGCAAGATCATGTTCCAATTCCGGCGCATCGGCGCCTCGCTCGACTACCGGCGCGAGCGGTTCACGATGGACGAGGCGTACGTGCGCGCGGTGACGCGCTTCTTCGTCCACCTGTACCGCAAGGGCTGGATCTACCGGGCGAACCGGATCATCAACTGGTGCCCGTTCCACCAGACCTCGCTGTCGGATCTCGAGCTCCAGCACGAGGAGGTCGACGACGCCCTCACCTACGTGCGCTACCCGCTCGCTGACGGCGACGGCTACGTGACGATCGCGACCGCGCGGCCGCCGACGATCCTCGGCGACGTCGCGGTCGCCGTGCACCCGGAGGACGAGCGCTACCGGGAGCTCGTCGGCCGCGAGGTCGTCGTCCCGGTCGTCGAGCGGCGCGTGCCGGTGATCGCGGACGAGCGGGTCGAGCGGGAGTTCGGCACCGGCGCGCTCAAGGTGACTCCGGCCCACGACCCGGTCGACTACGAGATCGGGCGCGACCACGGGCTCCCCGAGCTCACGGTGATCGGCCCCGACGGCCGGATGAACGAGAACGCGGGCGAGCTCGCCGGGCTGACGCAGGAGGAGGCGGAGGAGCGCATCCTCGCCTGGCTCAAGGAGCGCGACCGGCTCGAGAAGCGCGAGAGCTACCGCCACTCGATCGCGCTCTGCGACCGCTGCAAGAGCCGGATCGAGCCGCTGATCTCGCTCCAGTGGTGGTGCGCGATGGACGAGCTCAAGCAGGCGGCGCTCGAGGCGCTCCGCTCGCGCCGCGTCGTCTACCACCCCGAGTCGCAGCACCGGTTCGCGATCGAGTCGCTCGAGAACGCGCCCGACTGGAACATCTCCCGCCAGATCTGGTGGGGGCACCAGCTGCCGCTGTGGGAGTGCCCGGAGGGCCACGTCACCGTCGAGGAGGTCGAGCCCGACGCCTGCGCCGAGTGCGGCTCGCGGGAGCTGACGCGCTCGACGGACGTCCTCGACACATGGTTCTCGTCGGCGCTGTGGCCGTTCGCGACGCTCGGCTGGCCGGACGACACGCCGGATCTGCGGACGTTCTACCCCGGGGACATGAACACGACGGCCAGGGACATCATCCGGCTGTGGGAGAACCGGATGATCTTCAGCGGCCTCGAGCTGATGGGCGAGGTCCCGTTCCGCGACGTCGTCATCCACTCGACGGTCCACGCGCCGACGGGCGGCCGGATGTCGAAGAGCCTCGGCACCGGGATGAACCCCGTGGCCGTGATGGACGCGTACGGCGCCGACGCAACCCGCTACGGGCTGATGAAGATGGCCTCGTCGCAGGACGTGCGCTTCTCCGAGGGGGCGATCGAGGAGGGGCGGAAGCTTGCCAACAAGCTTTGGAACGTGGCGCGGCTGATCCTCCAGGCCTCCGAGGGCGCGGCGCCCGAGGAGCGGCCGCAGAGCGTCGAGGAGCGCTGGATCCTCGGCCGGCTCTCGCAGGCGCAGCGTTCATACGAGCGGCTGCTCGGCGGGTTCGACTTCTCGCATGCGGTCGGCGAGCTCTACCGCGTCACCTTCGACGACTTCTGCGACTGGTACGCGGAGGCGATCAAGCCGCGGCTCTACGGCGGCGACGCCGACGCGCGGGCGACGGCAGTGGCGGCGCTCGAGCGCCTGCTCAAGCTCCTGCACCCGGCGATGCCGCACGTAACCGAGGAGATCTGGTCGAACCTGCCCGGCCGCCAGACGAGGCTGATCGTCGCGCCCTGGCCGGAGCCACTGCCCGCGTACGAGGAGGACGCGGATGCGCTCGCGGCGGCGCAGACGGCGGCGCGGATCTACCGCCGGAGCGGTGTCCGCGTCGCGCTCGACGGCGACGCGCAGCGGATCTTCGAGAGCGTCGTCCGGCCGCGCGAGGACGGCGCCGGTGACCGCGAGGCCGAGGTCGCGCGTGTGCGCAAGGAGCTCCAACGGGTCGAGGGCAAGCTGCAGAATGCGAGCTTCACCGACAAGGCGCCGCGCGAGGTCGTCGAGGCCGAGGAGGCGAAGCGTGCGCAGTACCTCGCCGAGCTCGAAGCCCTCGGGGGTTAATACCGCTTGGATCGCGGAGTTGAGCCCGTGGCCGGCCGACGGCTTCGGGCTCGAGCGGATCCGGGCTCTGCTCGCGGAGCTCGGCGAGCCGCAGCGACGCTACCGCTCGATCCACGTCGTCGGCACGAACGGCAAGTCGACGGTCACGTGGACCGCGGCGGCGATCCTGCGCCGCGAGGGGCTTCGGGTCGGCGCGTACACGTCGCCGCACGTCTCGGGCTGGGCCGAGCGGATCCAGGTCGACGGCGCATCCGCGGACTTCGAGGCGGCGCTTGCCCGGGTGCGAGAGCCAGCCGAGCGGCTCGGCGCGACGCAGTTCGAGATCCTCACCGCGGCGGCGTTGGCCGAGTTCGCCGCGGCCGGGGTGGACGCGGCCGTCGTCGAGGCCGGCCTCGGGGGGCGGCTCGACGCGACGAACGTGCTCGATGCACCCGTCGTCGTGCTCACGAACGTCGCGCTCGAGCACACGAACATCCTCGGCTCGACGCGCGAGGCGATCGCGCGCGAGAAGCTCGCCGTCGTGTCGCGCGGCGCCACGGTCGTCCTCGGCGAGCCGGAGTGGGAGAGGCTCGCCCGTGAGGCCGGCGCAGCAAGCGTCGTCGTGACGGGGCGCGCGAACGCCGCGCTTGCGCTCACCGCCGCCGAGGCCTTCCTCGGCCGCGACGTCGATCCGCTCTCGGACGTCCGTCCGCCGGGCCGGCTCGAGCGCCGCGGCGAGGCGCCGCTCGAGCTGTGGGACAGTGCGAACAACCCCGCGGGCGTCGGCTACCTCCTCGGACGTCTCCCGAGCCGGCGCTTCGTCCTCGTCGTCTCGATCCTCGCCGACAAGGACGCGGACGGGATGCTCGCGGCTCTCTCGGCCGTCGGCGACACGCTCTACGCCACCACGTCCTCGAACTTAAGGGCTCTCCCGGCCGACGAGCTGGCGCGGCGGGCGGCGCCGTTCTTCCCGCGCGTCGAAGCCGTCCCCAACCCGGCCGAGGCGCTCGCTCTCGCGCGAGAGGCGGCCGGTCGCGAGGGTGCGGTCCTCGTCGCGGGGTCGCACTACGTTCTGGCCGACCTCTCTTCGAGGATCTAGAAGACGTACGATGCCGCGCATCGCCGTGAGCTCCCTCAGCAGCCTCGTCTTCGCGGGCGGGCTCCACGACTTCTTCCAGTCCGGCTTATGGCAGGCGATCCGGAACGTCTCGCTCCTGCTCGTCGCGATCTTCTGGTTCTCGACGGTCTACTGGGTGTACAAGGACGCGCGGCGGCGAATCGAGGACCCGGTGCTCATCGCGGTCTCGACGCTCATCGGGGTGGTGCCGTTCCTCGGCCCGCTCATCTACATGCTCTTCCGGCCGCCCGAGTACCTGGACGACGTGCGGGAGCGCGAGCTCGAGATCAAGGCGATGGAGGAGCGGCTCGCCCGCCGCGACCTGCACTGCCCGGTCTGCCGCGCCGAGGTCGATCCGTCGTTCCTCGTCTGCCCGGTCTGCACGACGCGGCTCAAGCAGGCGTGCGCGAGCTGCAAGGCGCCGCTGGAGGCGCTGTGGCAGATCTGCCCGTACTGCGCGACGCCGATCGAGACGCCGTCGACGCTCGAGCTGCCGCCGCTGCCGACGCCGCGCCGGGAGCGCCGCCGAGCCTCGGAGTAACGAGCGTGGCCACGGAGCGGACGCTCGTCCTGATCAAGGCGGACGCGATGCAGCGCGGCCTCGCCGGCGAGATCCTCGGCCGCCTCGAGCGGCGCGGGCTCGTCCTGCGCGCCGCCGACCTCGTCCACGTCGACCGCGATCTGGCCGAGCGCCACTACGAGGAGCACCGGGAGAAGCCGTTCTTCGGCGAGCTCGTCGACTTCATCACCTCCGCGCCGACGCTGGCGCTCGCGGTCGAGGGCGAGGGCGCGATCGCGCTCGTGCGGGCGACGATGGGCGCGACCGATCCGGCGAATGCCGCGCCGGGGACGATCCGGGGCGACCTCGCGCTCTCGATGCCGGACAACCTCGTGCACGGCTCCGACTCGCGCGAGTCCGCGGCCCGCGAGCTCGCGCTATGGTTCCCCGACCTTGACTGAGCTCCCCGAGCACGCGCTCCGCAACCGGGAGTTCTGGACGCGTCTGAACGCGGAGTATTTCGATCGCAGCGCCGAAGCCGCCTGGGCGCAAGAGGAGATCACGTGGGGCATGTTCAAGGTGCCCGAGTCGGAGGTGGGCGTCCTCGGCGACGTGGCCGGCCTGGATGTGCTCGACTTCGGCTGCGGGACCGCGTACTTCTCGGCGTGGCTCGCGCGGCGCGGCGCCCGGGTCGTCGGCCTCGACGTCACGCCGGCTCAGCTCGAGACCGCGCGGCGGTTGCAGGCCGAGTTCGGGCTCGACTTCACGTTGGTGGAGGCAATCGCCGAGGCGGTGCCATTGGGCGACGGCTCCTTCGACCTCGTGCTCTCGGAGCTCGGCGCCTCGAAGTGGTGCGAGCCGGCCGCGTGGGTCCCGGAGGCGGCTCGGCTGCTCCGACCCGGCGGGCGGCTGGTCTTCCTTTGCAACTCGACGCTCCTGATCCTCTGCTCGCCAGACGGGGGAGATGTCGGCGAGCGGCTCGTTCGGCCGCAGTTCGGGATGAGCCGGTTCGAGTGGGAGCGCGGAGTCGAGTCGTTCCATCTCGCGCACGGCGACTGGATCAAACTGCTGCGGGGGTCCGGGTTCGAGGTCGAGGATCTCGTCGAGCTGCAGGCGCCGGCCGGCGCGGCGGATCATCCGTACTCCGACTTCGTGAGCGCCGACTGGGCGCGGCGCTGGCCGGCCGAGGAGATCTGGGTCGCGCATAGGCGCGCGTGAGCGCGCCGCCTGCCCCGCCGCTCCTCCTCGCCTCCACCTCTCCGCAGCGGCGCGCGATCCTCGAGCAGCTCGGCATTCCGTTCGCGCTCGTCGAGCCGCGCTACGACGAGCGTGGGGACGACCCCGTCGAGCACGCGGCCGGCAAGGCGCGGTCGGTGGCGGCTGATGCGGCCGGCGACGACCGGCCGGTGCTCGGCGTCGACACCGTCGTCGTCTGCGGCGGGATCGTGTTGGGGAAGCCGGCCAGCGCGGGCGAGGCGGAGGAGATGCTCGAGACGCTCGGCGGGCGGAGGCACGAGGTGGTGTCGGGCCTCTGCCTGCGTACGCAGGCGTGGGAGGAGCTTCGCCGCGAGACGACCTATGTCGAGTTCCGGCCGCTGACGCCGCGCGACCTCGCCGCGTACGTGGCGACCGGCGAGTGGGAGGGGCGTGCGGGGGCGTATGCGATCCAGGGCCGCGGCGGCGGCCTCGTCCACCGCATCGAGGGCGACTACCTCAACGTCGTGGGCGTCCCGGCCGCGGCGCTCGTCGAGCTCCTCGCGACCCGCTTTCCCGGCGTCTACGGGTTCGGCTGAGCCAACTTCCGCCTGCCCGGCGCGTCTCCCCTTACGTGCGGATCGTTGCGATCGCCCTGCTGTCCCTGGCCGCCGCCGGTGCGGCGCGAGGAGAGGCCTGGCCTCCGGTCGAGCGCGCGAACAGCCGAGTGCTCCTCTCCGGGCCGGTGCTGGCGGGGTCTGTCGTGGTCTGGCTCGAGCGGCGCGGCAACGAGGCGCGGCTCGAGCGCGCCGTTCCCGGACGCCGGCCCACGGTCCTCTTCAGGCAGGCGCTGCGGGGGAACGTCTCGCTCGACGACCTGGCCGCCTCGCAGGGCGTCGTGGCGCTCGAGCGACGGACGGTCGTCTGCCCGCCACCGAATCCGCCGATCGCCTACAGCTGCACGGAGCAGCGCGAGGTTCTCGGCCGCGGGCCCTCCGGACGGCTCCGCGTGCTCGCAAGGAGCGACGACTGCGGCGGCGGTGCGATCAGTGTGCCGACGAGCGTCGACGCGAGCGGCGACCTCGTCGCGATCGGCGAGAACGTCTGCATCCCGCCGGGCGACCGCCGGCGGCAGATCGTAGTCGCACGTCTCGGCCGGGCAGGCTCGAGCCTCGTGTGCGACGCCGATCTGCTGCACGGGCCGTCCCGCTGCCGCGGCGACGCGCGCGTCGCTGGCCGCTTTGTCGCGTGGAGCGAGGGCCGGAACGCCGTCGTCGTCTACGACCGGCTGCGGCGGCGCGTGGCATATAGGCCGCTCCTCCCGCGCGTGCAGAGCTTCGACGTCCAGGCGAACGGGAGGCTCGCGGTCGCCTACTACCCGCAAGGCCTCGGCGGCGGCGCGTCCGTGGCCTGGCGCACCCGGCCGGCGGGCGGCATGCTGCCGTTCCGGGCCAAGGTCTCCGACCGCTCGAGGTCGGTCGTGCGCATCGCGGGCGACCGGATCCTCGCCGAACGCATCCTCTTCCGGGGCGCGTCGGCGCTCGTCGTCTCCGACCTGCGTGGGCGGACGACGCGCATCGCGCGCTTCGCCGCGCCGGTGCGGCGCGAGGGAGACTTCGACCTCGACGGGCGCCGGGTGACATGGGCGTCGACCCGGATCACGAGCACGAGGCTCGTGTGCCCGCCGCCCGGCGAAGGCGCGCCGTGCGTCCGGGCCGAGACGGGCGTCACGACAGTCTGGCTAGGAAGACACGCCCTGGCGCGGCTCTCGTTCGGCGACGTGACCCGGTAGGCACGTCCAGTTCGGCTTTTCGCCGCGACCTAGCTAGACTCGGGCGACCTCGATGGCCTTCCTGAACTCGATCACCGGCTGGGGTGGCCGTGACATGGCCGTGGACCTCGGAACTGCGAACACCCTCGTCTACGTGCGGGGCCGGGGGATCGTGCTCTCCGAGCCCTCCGTCGTCGCGATCGACCAGCGCTCCGGCGAGGTGCACGCGGTCGGCGTCGAGGCGAAGCGGATGCTCGGCCGCACGCCCGGCTCGATCTCCGCGATCCGCCCGCTCAAGGACGGCGTGATCGCCGACTTCGACGTCACCGAGCAGATGCTCCGGCACTTCATCCAGAAGGTGCACCAGCACCGGTTCGCGCACCCGCGCGTCGTCGTCTGCGTCCCGAGCGGCGTCACGGGCGTCGAGAAGCGCGCCGTCGAAGAGGCGACCCTTTCCGCCGGCGCGCGGCAGGCCTACCTGATCGAGGAGCCGATGGCCGCGGCGATCGGCGCCGGCCTGCCCGTCGCCGAGCCGACCGGAAACATGATCGTCGACGTCGGCGGCGGCACGACCGAGGTCGCCGTCATCTCCCTCGGCGGCATCGTCGTCTCCCAGAGCCTCCGCGTCGGCGGCGACGAGATGGACGACGCGATCGTCAACCACGTGAAGCGCGAGTACAAGCTGCTCGTGGGCCAGCAGACGGCCGAGGAGATCAAGCTCGAGATCGGCTCCGCCTACGACATGCGCGAGGAGCTCCAGGCCGAGGTCCGCGGTCGCGACATGCTGACCGGCCTGCCGAAGACGGTCATCCTCTCCTCGGAGGAGGTCCGGCAGGCGCTCGACGAGCCCGTCAGCCAGATCATCGAGGCGATCAAGTCGACGCTCGACAAGACGCCGCCCGAGCTCGCGGCCGACATCATGGACCGCGGGATCGTCCTTGCGGGCGGTGGCTCGCTGCTCACGAACCTCGACGAGCGGCTGCGCCACGAGACGCAGATGCCCGTGCACCTCGCGGAGAGCCCGCTCACCTGCGTCGCCGTCGGCTCCGGCCGCAGCCTCGAGGAGTTCGAGGCCATCCACCGCTCGGCCCGCGCCCGCCGCAACAACCATCGGCGCTAGCCCGCGTCCACGCCGATCCGCTGAGGCGCCGCTCGCGGCGCCGCCTTCAGGACGGGCGGCCGAGGCACCGCTTGCGGTGCCGTTTGGAGGAGCCGTGCGCTTCGCCCACGGTTCCGTTCCCGAGGCACCGCTTGCGGTGCCGTTTGGAGGAGCCGTGGGCTTC
>DASQWB010000055.1:0-20265 GCA_035640455.1 Gaiellaceae bacterium
CGCTGCCGACCACGACGACGTCGTACTCGCCGGGAGGGAAGGGACGCTCGTCTACTCGGGCCACACGTGAGCGCTGCGCAGCCGCTGCGCCTCCGCCTGGAGCATCCGCAGCATCACGGTCGGGTGGTCGAGCAGGAAGCCCTCGAGCTCCGGCCCGGGGACGACGAGGCAGCGGAGCAGGCTCGTGGCGACGACGTCCGCCGTCGGCGGCGCGTGGATGAGCAGCGAGATCTCGCCGAAGAAGTCGCCGCGTGCCAGGCGCGCCCGCTCCATGCCGTCGATGACGACGCGGGCCTCGCCCTCGAGGATCAGGTAGAAGCCGCTGCCCTCGAGCCCCTGGCGGATCACGCGCTGGCCCTCGGCGAAGACCTCCTCGTCGAACAGGTGCGCGACCGACTCGAGCTGGGGCCGGCCGAGGTCGGCGAAGAGCGTCAGGCGCGCAAGAGTGTCCGAGAGGGTCGTGGCGCCTGCCTCCACGGCGGGCAGCCTACCGTCGTGCCGCCTGTACGAGAGCTTGGCGGGACGTCATTGTGCCGCCCGGAGCGCGCTGCTCGTCCCGATGCGGCGTCCTCGGTCGCGCCCGTAGCCTCCGGCTACGAACGCTCCCTGCGTCCTTGCCTCGAAACGAGCATCACACTCCGTGCGACGAACGACGACCCACCAATCCCTCCTAGAATCGAAACCGTGGAGCGCATTCCGAAGATCGGCGTCCTGGCCGTCCAGGGGAACTTCCGCGAGCACGTCGCCATGCTGCGGCGGCTCGGCGCGGAGGCGGTCGAGGTGCGCCTGCCGGAGCAGCTCGAGGGTCTCGACGGGCTCGTCGTCCCGGGCGGCGAGTCGACGACCTTCATGCGCC
This sequence comes from Gaiellaceae bacterium, assembly GCA_035640455.1. Taxonomy (GTDB): domain Bacteria; phylum Actinomycetota; class Thermoleophilia; order Gaiellales; family Gaiellaceae; genus AC-50. The sequence continues at coordinate 857 of DASQWB010000055.1, forward strand.
TGATGCGCCTCTACGGGCTCGACGAGGCGCTCCGCTCGTTCGCGGGGCCGGTCTTCGGCACGTGCGCCGGGATGATCGTCCTCGACCGCAACCACCTCGACCTCGTCGACCTCGAGGTCGACCGGAACGCGTATGGCCGCCAGGTCGCGAGCTTCGAGGCCGACCTGCGCCTCGCCGGCGAGGACGAGCCGCTGCGCGGCGTCTTCATCCGCGCGCCGCGGGTTCGCGAGGCGGGCCCGGAGGTCGACGTCCTCGCCGAGCACGACGGCGTGCCGGTGCTCGCGCGGCAGGGCCGCTTCCTCGTCGCGTCGTTCCACCCCGAGCTGACCGACGACACCCGCGTGCACGAGCGGTTCCTCGAGCTCGTGCAGGAGGAGACGCATGTCGGGGCATAGCAAGTCGACGGGGGGGAGCCCCTGGTTCCCCCACGAGCCCCCTCCTCAGGAGACGCATGTCCGGGCATAGCAAGTGGTCGTCGATCAAGCACAAGAAGGGCGCGGCCGACGCCAAGCGCGGCAAGCTCTTCTCGAAGCTCTCGCGCGCGATCATCGTCGCCGCGCGGGAGGGCGGGGCCGACCCGGCGGCGAACCTCGCGCTCGCGAACGCGGTCGAGAAGGCGCGCTCGTACTCGATGCCGAAGGAGAACATCGAGCGCGCGATCGCCCGCGGCTCCGGCGCCGACACGGACGGGCAGGCCTTCGAGACGGTCGTCTACGAGGGCTACGGCCCGAACGGCGTCGCGCTGATCGTCGAGGCGCTGACCGACAACCGCAACCGCACGGCGTCCGAGGTGCGGCACGCGTTCGACAAGAACGACGGCAACCTCGGCGGCTCGGGCGCCGTCTCGTGGCTTTTCGAGCGGCGCGGGGTCATCCTCGTCGACGCGGATAAGGCCGACGAGGACGAGCTGACGCTGGCCGCGGCCGAGGGCGGCGCCGACGACGTCTCCCGCGACGGCTCGAGCTTCGTCGTCACCTCGCCGCCCGAGGCGCTCGTCTCGGTGCGGGAGGCGATTGAGGCGGCGGGGGTCGAGATCACCTCGGCCGAGCTGACGATGGTGCCGAAGACCACCGTCCAGGTGGCCGACGAGGCCGCGGCGAAGAAGGTGCTCCGGCTGATGGACGCCCTGGAGGAGAACGACGACGTCCAGGACGTCTACGCGAACTTCGACATCCCGGAGCAGGTGCTCGAAGCCGTCGCCTCTTGACGCTCCCGGAGATCAGGCGCTGACGCAGTTTCGGCCGGCGAGCTTCGCGCGGTAGAGCGCCGCGTCGGCGGCGTCCAGAAGCCGCTCGGGAGTCTTGGCGTCGTGCGGAAATGTCGCGACCCCGATCGAGATGCTGGCCCGCACGGTGCCCGGCCGAGGCGCGAGCGAGATTTCGCGCGCCTCGACGCCCGCGCGGACGCGCTCGGCGATTGCGAGCGCCCCCTCCTGATCGGTCTCCGGCAAGAGGATCGTGAACTCTTCTCCGCCGAAGCGCGCTGCCGTGTCGTAGTCGCGAAGTTCCCGCGTAAGCACCTCCGCCACGCCGCGAAGGACGGCGTCGCCGGCCAGATGGCCGTGGCTGTTGTTCACTTCGCGGAGCAGGTCGAGGTCGGCCATCAGGACCGAGACCGGGCGCTGGAACCTACTCGCGCGCCGCAGCTCCGCGGCGAGCTCCATGTTGAAGTGCCGCGAGTTGAAAAGGCCGGTCTTGGCATCGGTTCGCGCTTCGTTCCAAAGCTGGGGCACCGTGAGCGCGCGCTGGATCAGGAACAGCGGCGGCAGGACGATCGGGAGGGCCCAGGGATCGAGCTCCCAGAGAATCGCGAGCGTCAAGCCGACGAGAGCGAGGACGAAGTCGCTCGAGAGCGACTCTACGCCGAACAGGCCGCTCTCGCCGACCGACCGTCCACGTGCCAGCCGGAGCATCCGCGCGAGGAGCAGGTGGTTCACGGCGACGAACGTGACGCAACCGGCGACGCCGGCGAGGAGCGCTATCGGCTCGTTCGCGGTCACGCTCGTCTCGGCGAGCCTCGTCGCCTCGTGCGCCGAGAGGGCGCCGAGCGCGTAGTTCGAGATGTTGAAGGCCTGGATGTACCACGGGTATCGCTCCTTGGCCCAGTCGCTCAGGTGCTGGACGACGCACATCAGCACGATCAGCCGTGGCGGGAGCACGAGCGCGCCCGCGACGGTGAACGCCAGCCCGACATGGAAGATCTGGTTGCTCGGCGTGTGGACGACGAAGTAGTGGGCCACGCCTGCGCCGATCAGGAGGAGCGCGAAGAGATGCCACTGCTCGTTCGTCAGGTGGGCGGGAGCCGCCAGCGCGATGCCGCTCGCCGCCACGGCAAGGCCGAGGACGGAGGCGAAGAAGGCGCGCGCCTGCCGCGGGAGGCCGGGCCGAGGCGCGGGCAGCTTCGCCGCGAGTGGCGCTGCAGTCTCGATCGTGCTCATGGCTACGGAAGCGTCGAGGTCGTCGGAACGGAGGACGACGTCGGCGCGGTCGTAACGGAGCCGTCCGAGCCGACGCTCACACCGAGCTCAGCCTCGGCTTCGGCCTCTTGCACCGGGTCGAGCCAGTACGAGCCCGCGTCGAGGATGTCCGCCGTGGCGTTGTCGGCGACCGAGGTGGTGCCCCACGAGGCGGTGCCCCAGGACGAGGTGCCCCAGGAGGCGGTGCCCCAAGAGGCCGTGCCCCACGAGGCGGTGCTCCAGGAGGCGGTGCCCCACGAGGCCGCAGACCACGCGGCCGTGCCCCACGACGCGGTGCCCCAGGAAGCGGTGCCCCAGGAGGCGTCGAGCCGCGCAGTCGTGCCCCAGCTCGCGGCGTCGAACACCGGCGTGGAGCCGCCGTTGGGATCCGGGACGAGGAAGCGGTCGATGGCCGCGTTCGGGTTCGGCGGCGCGACGACGTCGACGGCCTTGGCCGCGTTCACCTCGCCGACGCCTTCCGACATCGGAGCCGCGGACGGGGTCGGCCGGGCGGTCAGCATGAGCGCGCCCTTGACCTGGTCCGGCGTCCACGTCGGGTGCGCGGCGAGCAGGTACGCAGCAGCGCCTGCGACGACGGGTGCCGCGAAGGACGTCCCGGAAAGCTGGATGTAGTCCGTTCCCTCCATGCTCGCCGGCCGCTCGAGCGCGAGCGTCGAGGTCGCGGGCACCGGGCCGACGATGTAGCGGCCCGGCGCCGCCAGCTCGGGCTTCGCGAAGCCGTCGAGCGTGTAGCCGTACACCGACCACGGCGCGGCCTTGTCGTCGTTCGTCGACACCGAGCCGCCGATGTCGTCGGCGCCGACGGTGATCACGAACGGGTCGTTACCGGGCGCGTAGGCCATCGTCGTCGGCTGGCCGGCGTTCCCGTAGTTGCCGGCGGCCGCGACGACGACGACGCCGCTCAGCCACAGCCGCTCGACGGCGCGGTCGAGCGGGTCGAAGAACACGCTCGCCGGAGCGGTCGCGTGGAGGGAGAAGTTGGCGACGCGGATGTTGTAGGCGGCCTTGTTCTGGTAGATCCAGTCCGCCGCCGCGATGACGTCGCTCGTCATTGCCATCCCGCTGTCGTCCATGACGTCGAGCGAGACGATCGGCGCGCTCGGCGCGGCGCCCGTGTAGCCGGGCGCGCTGCCGGCGGCCACCCCGGCGACGAAGGTGCCATGGCCGCGGCCGTCGCCGGGCGAGTTCGGCGTCAACGACGTCATCGTGACCTGCTTGACGACGCGGCCGCCGAAATCTGCGCGCCCCGCGTCGATGCCGGAATCGACGACCGCAATAGCAGGTGGGCGCGCAAGCGTTCCATTCGTGACGTCGGCCCAACCCCGGGCGACGCCCGAGACGAAGGGCCACTGCTGACGGCTCGAGAGGCCGCCCGTGAGCTGAACCGGGGCGTCTTCCGTGATCGCGAAGACGTCCTTCTTCGTCGCGAGCTTGAGCAGCTGCTTACCCGTCACCTGCGCCGAGACGCCGGCGATCGTGGCGAAGCGACGCTTGACGCCGAGCGCCTTCCCCGGCTCCTCGAGGAGCGCCGCGGTCACGTCGCTCGCGACGTCGGCGCTCCGCGCGTTCGACGTCGCCTGCACGACGACCGAGAACGTCCGGTTCGGATCGGCCTGCGCCGCGCTCAAGAGGCCCTGAGGGACGAACGCGGAGACGGGCTGGCCGCCTGCCGCCGCGCGCGAGGCGCTCGCGCCCACCAGCGCAAGGATCGCGATCGCCACTCCGAGCGCCAGGCGCGCCGTGCGTCGCGTAACGAGAAGTGCCGCCGATGACCCCAGGTTGTGCCGCATAGTTTCTCTCCGTCTCTTCCGCGCCTCTCCCGACGCGGGCCGCAGGTGACTTCGTGCTCACGGTGAGGTGCGTTCGCCGGGCGCGCCTCCCCCTTCTGCGGGTTTCCGAGAGTTAAGAGGCGGCGGCGAGATGCGGCTGAGCGTCGCTCGCCACCTGAACGCGCCCGGCGGCGAAGGCGCGCCAGAGCGCGGCGGCAACGTGCGGGCAGAATTGAGTGCCGGTCGCGCGACGAATCTCGGCGAGCGCCGTCTCCGGATCGGTTCGAGGCCTGTAGACGCGGGTGGTGACCATCGAGTCGAAGGCGTCGGCGACGTGGACGATGCGCGCGAGCAGCGGAATCCCGTCGCCCCGAAGCCCGTCGGGGTAGCCGCTGCCGTCGAGCCGCTCGTGGTGATGGCGGATGACCGGGACCACCCGCTCCACGAAGCCGAGACGCTCGATGATTCGCGCGCCTTCCTCGGCGTGCGACTGCATCACCTTCCACTCCTCCGGCCCGAGGCGGCCGGGCTGGAGCAGGATCGCGTCCGGAATCGCGATCTTGCCGATGTCGTGCAGGAGCGCCGCCTGCGCGAGCACCTCCAGCTCCTCCGGAGCGAGCCCGAGCTCCTCGCCGACCGCGAGCGAGATGCTCCGGACCCGGCGGGAATGGCCCGCTGTGTAGGCGTCGCGGGCGTCGACCGTCGCAGCAAGCCCCTCCATCGCCGCGCGCGAGCGCTCCCTCAGCAGCTCGTTCACGGTGGATAGCGACTCGTTCTGCTGCCGGATCGTCTCGTATGCGCGCTCGAGCCGACGTCCGTCGCGCTGGAGGTAGTAGATGAGGACGAGCGGCGCGAGCGCAAGGGGGACCAGCCAGCGCTCCACCTCTCCGAGCGCCGCCAGGCAGACACCCATGGCCCCGAGCGAGAAGTCGACCCAGATGTCCTCGCCCGTGAAGAGACGGGTCTGCCGCGGAGTCAGGCCGCGCGCGAGCCAGAGCATCGGCGCCAGCAGAAGCCTGTTCACGAGGACGAAGGCGACGGCGGCGGCGAATCCGCTGACGACGAAGGTCGAGCTTCCGGCGAGGTGGACGGCGGCGACCGCCAGCAGGCTCGAGAGGACGTAGTCGCAGATGTTGAAGCTCTGGATGTACCAGCGGTACCGCTGCCGGAACCAGTCCGGGATGTGCTGGATCACGCACATGAGCACGAGCAGCGGCGCAGGCAGGAGCAGCACTCCGGCGATCACGAAGACGAGCGCGGCATGGAACACCTGGTGACGCGGCTTCTGGATCGCGAAGAGCTGCGTCAGCGTCGCTGGAATCGCGAGCGCTGAGAAGAGCAGCCAGTCCGCCGGCCCGACAGGCGTCTGGATGACCGTGAGCGCCGCGACGACCGCGAGCACGGCGACCGCGAACAGGAGCGCCGCTGCAGGCGAGGGCAGACCGTCGGCCGTCGCGAGCCGACCGCGGAAGGGGAGACGCTTGTCCGCAGCGTGGATCATCAGGGGAGGACGGCTCGAGGCCGCCTCACTCGCGATATAGGAGCGCCGCCACGCCGACGCCTCCCCCGTTCGGGGAAGGGCAGTTCCGGACGGCAGGAACGTCCGTGGTCGCGCCTAATGTCTCCGCGTGAAGGTCGTCGGCATCGATCCGGGGACGGCAGCGTGCGGATACGGCATCGTCCACGAAAGCGCAGGTCGCCTCAGGGCGGTCGACCACGGCTGGTGGCGGACGTCGCCGGCCGACCGCCCGGAGCGCCGCTTGAAGACGATCTTCGACGCCGTCGCCGAGCTCGTCGCCCGGCACGAGCCGGATGCGGTCGCGCTCGAGGAGTCGTTCGTCGGCGCCGACGCTCGTACCGCGCTCTCCGTCGGGCAGGCTCGCGGCGCCGTGCTCGTCGCGTGCGCGGCGGCCGGCCTCGAGTGCGCCGAGTACGCGCCCGCCCACGTGAAGAAGGCAGTATGCGGCTATGGCCGCGCGGAGAAGGCGCAGGTCAAGCGGATGGTGAAGGTGATCCTCGGCCTCGACACCGAGCCCGCCTCGGCGCACGCCGCAGATGCGCTTGCGGTCGCCATCTGCCACGCGCTCGCTCCGCCGCTCCTCCGCGCCGTCGGCTAGCGGATGCTCCGGCCGCTTCGCGAGCTCGCCCTCGTCCTCGGGCTTGCGTTCGCGGCGGCGCTGCTCTCCCAGCACCTCGCGGGCGCGAGCGCCCACCGCGCGTTCACGATCGTCTTCTACCTCGGCGGCGCGGGCATGCTCGTCTTCACGCTCGTGCCGCGCGGAGTACGAGGTCGCGGGTACGGAACCATGCCGCTCCTGCGGCGCTTCGGCGGCCCGGAGCCGCGCCCGCGCTCAATCCGACCGGCCTCCTTGCCGCCGCAGCCATCGTCCTTCTCGCCTCGGCGCCGTCTTCGACACGTTCCTATGACCTCCGACGTGGGGCGTAGCCTCGAACCATGATCGCGTCCCTCCGAGGGAAGCCTGTCGCGCGCACCCCAGAGGGCCTCGTGCTCGACGTCGGCGGCGTCGGCTATCTCGTCCACGCGACGCCCCGCGCCCTCGCGCGAGCGCGCGACCCGGCGGAGACGACCCTCCAGACCTACCTCGCCGTCCGCGAGGACGCGCTCCAGCTCTACGGCTTCGCCGACGCCGAGGAGCGTGAGCTCTTCGTCCACCTCCTCGCGGTGAACGGCGTCGGCCCGAAGGTCGCGCTTGCGGTCGTCTCCGGCTCGCCGGCGGGCGAGCTGCGGCGGGCGATCGCGCTCGGCGACGCGGCCCGCTTCCAGGCGATCCCCGGCATCGGCAAGAAGACTGCCGAGCGGATCGTGCTCGAGCTGAAGGAGCGCCTCGGCGACGCGGAGGCGGTGCCGATCTCGACCGCGGCCGGAACAGCGCCGCACGCCGTCGCGCGCGACGCGCTCGTCGAGCTCGGCTACAGCGTGAGCGAGGCCGAGCAGGCGCTCGCCGCCACCGATCCCGACCTGCCGCCGGAGGAGCGCGTCCGGCAGGCGCTCCGAGCCGCATGACCGCCGAGGCGCAGTTCCTCGCGCCCGCGGCGCGCCCCGACGAGGAGGAGCTCGAGCGCAGCCTCCGCCCTCGCCGGCTCGACGAGTTCGTGGGGCAGGAGCGCGTCAAGGAGCAGCTCGGGATCGCGCTCGAGGCGACGCGCGCCCGGGGCGAGGCGCTCGACCACGTGCTGCTCGTCGGCCCGCCCGGGCTCGGCAAGACGAGCCTCGCCTACATCGTCCGCGAGGAGCTCGGCGTCGGCATCCGCACCGTCGCCGGCCCGGCGCTCGAGCGGAAGGGCGACATCGCGGCGATCCTGACGAGCCTCGGCGAGCGCGACGTGCTCTTCGTCGACGAGATCCACCGGCTCAACCGCGCCGTCGAGGAGATCCTCTACCCGGCGCTCGAGGACTTCCGGCTCGACATCGTCGTCGGTCAGGGGCCGGCCGCGCGGACGCTCACCCTCGACCTGCCGCCGTTCACGCTCGTCGGCGCGACGACCCGCACCGGCCTGCTGACGACGCCGCTCCGCGACCGCTTCGGGATGACCTTCAGGCTCGGCTACTACGAGCCCGCGGAGCTGGCGACGATCGTCCGCCGCTCCGCGCGGATCCTCGGCGTCGAGCTCGTCGACGAGGCGGCCGACGAGATCGCCGTCCGCGCCCGCGGCACGCCGCGCGTCGCGAACCGGATTCTGCGCCGCGTCCGCGACGTCGCGGAGGTGCGGCACGAGGGCGCGATCACGCTTGAGATCGCGATGGAGGCGCTCGAGCTCCATGAGGTCGACCGGCTCGGCCTCGAGCGCGCCGACCGCGAGCTCCTCGGCGCGATCGCCGTCAAGTTCGGCGGCGGCCCCGTCGGGCTCTCGACCCTCGGCGTCGCGCTCGGCGAGGAGCCGGAGACGATCGAGGACGTCTACGAGCCCTACCTGCTCCAGCTCGGCTTCATCCAGCGCACCCCGCGCGGCCGCGTGATCACCGACCTCGGCCGCGAGCACGTCGGCGCACCCGCCGGCGACGCCTTGTTCTAGGGCGTTTGCCGATCCTTAGCCGTCCGTTAGCCGGTCCGGCTGATCTTCCGTGCAGTCGAGCGGAGGAAAAGACATGAAACGAATCGCACTTGTGCTGATGCTCGTCGTCGCGCCCGCGGCGACCGCGGGCGGGACCAGGCCCCTCGCCGGAACGTGGCACGTCGTGCCGAAGGCGCCGATCGTGCCGAACGACGGCGGTCTTGCGAGCGTCTGGACCGGCCGGCAGATGATCGTCTTCGGACGCTCCGCCAAGAAGGGGCCAGCCGGGGCCACCTCCAATCGGGTCAACGTGGCGGCGGCGTACGACCCGGCGCGCAAGACGTGGCGCCGGCTGAGCCCGCCGAGACCGACGCCGTCCTTCTTGCGAAACGACGCCGTCTGGACAGGCAAGGAGGCGCTCGTCTGGGGACAGGGCACGCGGTTGGCCTACAACCCGCGGACGAACCGCTGGCGGCGGCTGCCGAGCTCGCCGCTGCTCGCGATCCACGACGGGCACGGGATCGTCGTCTGGACGGGCCGCGAGATGATCGGCTGGGGCGGCGGCTGCTGCGGGGACGCGTTCTCCGACGGCGTCGCCTACAACCCGAAGACGAACAGGTGGCGCGCGCTCGCCCCGACGCCGCTCGCGGGCTCCGCGGCCCCGGTCGGCGCCTGGACCGGCCGTGAGCTCGTCCTCTTCGTCGGGAACGTCAACCCGGACACCGGGAAGCCGTGGCCGGCCCGCCTCGCCCGCGCCGCGGCGTACAACCCGGCGACCGACGCGTGGCGCCGGATCGCGCCGCTCCCCGCCGCTCGAGGCGGGGCGAACGCGGTCTGGGACGGGCATGAGATCCTCGTCGTCGGCGGAGCCGCCGGACGCACGGCCCCGCGCGTCGGATTCGCGTACAACCCGGCGACGAACCGCTGGCGGCGGCTGCCGCCGATGGAGTCTGGGCGAATCGGCGCCGCCGCGGTGTGGACCGGGAGCCGCCTGCTCCTCTGGGGCGGGACGACGAGCCCCGGCTCGTCGGCGGTGCCGCGCCGAGGGCTCGCCTACGACCCGCGCGCGAACCGCTGGTCGCCGCTCCCGCAGGCGCCGCTCGCGGGACGCGCCGGGCCGGTGGCGATCTGGACCGGTCGCTCGATGATCGTCTGGGGCGGCGGCGCCAAGTTCGACGGAGCCGCGTTCACTCTCGGAAGGAGGGCGTCGTGAAGACCATGCTCACCCTCACAGCCGCGGCCGTCGCCGCGGGCGCGCTCGCAGGAACGGTGCGCGCCGGCTGCGGCGACGGCTGGATGGGCACGAACCTCGTGGCGACGCCGGCCGTGAAGTCCGCGCTGCGCTCCGCCTATCTCGCGGCGCATCCGGGCTCCCGCGTCGGGGCCCCGGCGGCAGGCCGCACCTACTACGGCAGCTATTCGGGCACGCGCTACGCCGTCGCGACCTTCGGCGCGTATCCGACGATCTTCCGCACCGACGTGCACGGCCGCTGGCGCGTCCGCCGCGAGACGCACGGCGGCATCTGTACGAACGTCGTCCCGATCGAGCTGATCAGGGTCTGGTGGCTCGCGCACTGGGGCGGCAACTGCTACGTGGAGCCGGTCCGATGACCCGCCGGCTCGTCGCCCTCGTGCTCGCCGGGGTCGCGCTCGGCGGCCTCTCGGCGTCGGCCGGCGGGACGACGCAGCGCGCGGCCGGCTATCGCATCCTCCTCGCGAGCGATCGCGACGGCGTGAGGCGCGGGTACAGCATCAGGCCCGACGGGACGCGCCTGACCCCGCTCCTCACGCGCCGCAGCTCGCTCGTCCCGGCTGCGGTCTCGCTGGACGGCGGCACGATCGCCTACCAACAGCGCGACTCAGGGCGCCAGACCGGGATCTACGTCTCGCGTGCGGACGGAACCAGCCTGCGCCGCGTCGTCCCGGGACAGGCAGGCAGTCCGTCTCTGTCACCCGACGGCCGGCTCCTCGCCTTCACCAAGAAGGTCCCTGGTATCCGGATCGTCGGCACGAACGGCCATGGCCTGCGGCGCCTGACGAGACGGAGCGACGACTCGCCTGTGTGGTCGCCGGACGGGAAGGCGCTCGCCTTCGTCCGCAGCGCCGGCGACTACGCAGGCGTCCTAGTCGTCCGGCCCCTCCGGGGAACCGCGCATGCACTCGCGTGGGCCGAGTTCGATGGGCTCGAGTGGTCGCCCGACGGCCGCTGGATCGCCTACGCCGACAGCGCGGACGGCGTGCGAACGAGCCTTTGGCTCGTCCGGCCGAGTGGCCAGGGGCGGCACCGCGTCGGGCGGGACATCGGGTCGTTCTCGTGGTCGCCGGACGGCAAGAGCCTCGCCTTCGCGAGCGACGAGGACGTCGTCGTCACGGACGTCGCCGGCCGGGCGAGGCGGCTCGGCCTGCGCAACCTGTACGTCTCGAGCGTGATGTGGCTGCCCGACGGCCGGCTCGCGCTCACCGCGCGCTACCCGAGTCAGATCTGGATCGCGGGCCGGAACGGACGCGCCCTCCGGCGCCTGACGAGCGCCGGCTCGAACGGCCTCGTCGGCTGGACGCGGCTCGCGCCCGCCCTGCCGCCGGCGCGTCCGGTCGCGAGGACCGAGCGCGCCGTGGGGCGGCGGACCCTGGTGGTCCGCGCGCGGCTCCGGAGCATCGCCGCGGACGGGTCGCGGATTGCCTTCATCACCGGGCCGACGCCGACCGACTGCGACCACATCGCTGTCTGGACGCCGTCGACGAGAGCGGTCACTCGCGCCGTTCCCGCGCCCTGCGGGCAGCCGCACGAGTACGTCGACTCGCTCGGTCCGGTCGCACTCGCCGGAACGCGTGTGGCCTGGGGCAGCGAAGGCTGCTGCGGGAACTACGACTACACGAACGTCGTCACGGCGACGCTCGCGCACCCGGACGCGCCGTGGGCGTACGTCGCCGAGGCCGCGGTCAGCCGGGGCGGGTCCGGCGGCACCGTCGCCGACGGCCCGGTCGGGCACGGGAACCTGATCGTCTTCGCGATCCAGCGAAGCTGCGACTACTCCGCCGAACCGGGGGAGGAGGACGCCTGCCCGGCAGGCCAGCTCGGCACCGGCGCCCTCGACACGACGGTCTGGCGCATCGGGGGAAGCGGTCGCTGTCCCACGAGCTCCGGGCCGGTCAGCGGCTGCACGGCCGTCGCGAAACTCGACGGCGAGGCGCGCGTGCTCGCCGTCGACGCGGGGCGGACCGTGCTCGCGACGACGACCGACCTGAAGCTGCTCACGGTCGCCGGCCGCACCCTGCGCACGTTCGCGGAGACGGCGAAGGCCGCCGCGCTCTCCGGCAACCGCCTCGCGGTGGAGACGGACGACGGCATGGACGTCTACGACACCCGCTCCGGTCGGCGGATCAGGCGGTTTCCGTCGATGAGCGACCTCCAGGATCTCCAGGGCGACATCCTCGTAGCTGCTCCCGCCGACGGGGTCGTCGTCCGGAAGCTCGGCACCGGCCGGGCGATCACGATCGACGCCGGCAGCGGGGCCCGCGCGCAGCTCGAGGCGCCGGGGCTCTTCGTCGCCGGCGCCCACCAGATCGCGTTCACGCCGATGCGCGAGCTCCTGCGCCGGTTGGGTTCCTAGAACTCGTCCGCCTTCCAGACCCGCTGGCCGAAGCGCTTGGCCAGCGGGTCGAAGGCGACGAGGAACTGCCGCTTCAGCCTCGTCGCGCGTGCGTCGGCGGCCCTCGCGGCGGCCGGCGGTCGTCCGAGGCTCGAGCAGCTCGTCTTCGGCCGGAGCCAGTCCCGGTAGACGAAGTCGGCGGCGATCGAGGCTGCCGTCGCCTTCTGCAGGAGGTCGGAGGCCCGCAGCGCTTCCTCGCCCGGCGGCACGTGGAGGGCGGCGATCTGGTCGAGCAGGCTCTGCCGGTTCCGCTGGACGGTATCGAGCTTGGCCGTCGCGACGGCCGGCGAGAACCGGCACCTGACGGCGCCGTCGATCGCGCTCTTGACTCCCTCCCGACCCGTGCGGGATTGGTCGAGGAAGCCCTCGAGCCTGTGGACGAACACGCGGAGCTGCGAGCTCCCCTGCGGCGTGTGGTGCCCGCCGCCGCTTCGGACGAGCGCCGCGACCGAGACGGCGACGACGAGCGCGGCGCCGAGCGTCGCCAGGGCCAGAAGGAGTCGGCGGCGCCGCGGGGGCAGGGGCGGGACCTCCCGCGCCGGCGGCGGCGGCGCCGGCAGGCGCAGGTCGGTGTCCTGCCGTAGGATCGCGCGCTCGAGCTCCTGGAGCACTGGCCCCGGCTCGATGCCGAGCTCGTCCACGAAGAGCTCGCGGGTGCGGCGGTAGAGCTCGAGCGCGTCGGCCTGGCGATCGGAGCGGTAGAGGGCGAGCATGAGCAGCGCACGCGGACGCTCGCGGAAAGGCTCCGCGGCCACGAGCTCCTCGAGCTCGGGGACGACGGCCGCTGCCGCGCCGGCGTCGAGCTCCGCCTGGAGCCGGTCCTCGACCGCGTCGAGCCGGAGCTCCTCGAGCCGTGCGGCGGCGGGCTCGCCGAACGGCTCGGAGCGGAACTCGCGGAGCGCCGGCCCGCGCCACAGCGCGAGCGCCTCCTTCAGGCCGCCGACGGCCGCGCGCGCGTTCCCGAGGCTGAGCTGCTCCCGCGCGGCCGCGGCGAGCGACTCGAACCGCTCGACGTCGAGCTCGCCCTCCTCGACCCGCAGCTCATACCCCGGCGGGCGCGTCACGAGCCGCTCCGGCCCGAGCGCCTTGCGAAGCTGCGACACATACACCTGGAGCGTCTTCGTCGCGCGCGCCGGCGGGTCGTCGCCCCAGAGCTCGTCGACGAGCCGCTCGGTGGGCACGACGCGGTTGCGGTTCAGGAGGAGCAGCGCGAGCAGCGCTCGTGGCTTCGGGGCGGCGAGCCGGATTGGCTCGCCCTGGACGAAGGCCTCGAGCGGTCCGAGGAGCCGGAACTCGTCCATGCGACCTGGCTTAGGGCGCCCGCGCGACGTGTGTCCGAGAGACCTCCTCCGGCCGCGTGCACCCGAGGAGCGAGAGGCTGAGGCGGATCTCCTCGCGGAGGAGCTCGAGCACGTGCCTGGCTCCCTCCTGGCCGCCGGTTGCGAGTCCCCAGACGACGGCGCGGCCGGAGAGGACGGCGCGGGCGCCGAGCGCGAGCGCCTTGACCGCGTCTGTCCCTCGCCGGATGCCGCCGTCGAGGTAGACCTCGATGCGGCCGCCGACCGCCTCTGCGACCTCCGGCAGGGCGTCGAGCGTCGCGGGCACGCCGTCGAGCTGCCGCCCCCCGTGGTTCGAGACGACGACGGCCGCGGCGCCGTGCTCGCATGCAAGCCGCGCGTCCTCGGCGGTGAGGACGCCCTTGACGACGACCGGGAGCCGCGACGCGGTCGCGAGCCGCTCCACGTCGTGCCAGCTGACGGCCGGGCTGAAGAGCGCGAAGTGCTCGTGGAGCTCGAACGGCTCGAGCGCGCCGCGGGCGTCGTCGACGGCGGGGATCCGGACGTCGTCGGGGATCGCGAATCCGGTGCGGAGCGGGCCCTCGCGGCGCCCCAGGTAGGGCGTGTCGGCGGTGAGGACGAGGGCCGAGAAGCCCGCTTCGACCGCCTGCTCGACGAGCGCGGTAGTCACGTCCCAGTCCTTGAAGACGTAGAGCTGGAACCAGCGCGGCGCATCGGGAGCGGCCGCCGCGAGCTCGGCGGGCGTCGCCGTCGCGATCGTCGAGAGGCACATGACCGTCCCCGCCGCCGCCGCGGCGCGCGCCGTTCCCGCCTCGCCGTCGGGATGCGCCATGCGCTGGAAGGCGACCGGCGCGACGAGGAGCGGCATCGAGACCGGCGTCCCGAGGACGGTCGTCTCCGTGCTCACGTCGCTCACGTCGCAGAGGACGCGGGGCCGGAGCAGCCAGCGGCCGTAGGCCTCGAGGTTCCAGCGGAGCGTCCGCTCGTCGTCGGCGCCGCCGGCGAAGTAGCTCCAGGGGCCCGGCCCGAGCCGCTCCTCGGCCAGGCGCTCGTAGTCCCAGGCGTTGAGCGGCGCCGTGCTCAAGGCCGTGCGGGCGCGGGCGCGGGAAGGCGCGTGCGCAGCCCTCGGACGAGCGCGAGCAGCCTCGGCGCGAGGAGGAGCGCCGCCACGTCGAAGCACACGTAGCCGCTAGCCGCGCCGCTCGGCGGGTTCCCGTCCGGGATCCCGAGGCCCGGCAGCGCCTCATTCCACCGCCACGTCCCGATCGCCGTGCCGTAGAGCTCGAGCACCGCGACGACCGCGAACACCCCCGCGTAGGCGGCCCGGCTCTCCGATCGCCAGAGGAAGAGGAGGAGCAGCGGAACGCCGAGCGCGCCGGCGACATCGAGGCGAGGGAGGACGGTCAGCCCGAGGAGCCCCCAGAGCGCGGCGCCCGCCGCGGCGCAGCCGACGAGCCCGCATACGTGGCGCCGCAGCGTCTGGCTCAGCGCGACGCCGCTCAGGTACACGAGCCCGTGGCCGGGCGGGACGAAGAGCGGCAGGTTGTGCATCCGGTAGCGGTAGACGCCCCAGAGGATCGAGCCCGTCACCTCGGCCACGGTCGCCGCCGCGACGACCACCACGACCTGCGCCCGGCGCTCCGGCGGGATGAGCGCGCAGACGCCGAGGAGCGCTCCCCAGGTGATCGCGCCAAGCAGGAGCTGGCCCGGAAGACGGACCTGCGTGTCGATCGCGAGCAACGTCGTGAAGTAGGCGGGAACCGCGACGGCGAGCCAGCGGGGGATCACCGGCGGAACTGGAGCTCGTGCCAGGACGGAACAGGGGCGAGCTCGAGGAGCGCCCGGTCGCCGCGCGGGTCGCGATAGCCGAAGTCGGCGTTGTCGTCGTCCCAGGTGACCTCGAGCAGCCCCTCCTTCACGCGGTGGTCGAGCCAGGCGCCGCGGAAGACGAGCTTGCGCAGCCAATAGACGAGCGACTCCCCGTCGACGAGCGACACGCGCTCCCAGTGCCGGACGACGTAGCGGCCGAGCCCGCTGCGCGGCTCGTCGATGAGCCCGCGATGCACGAGCTCGACGAGATCGGCCGTCTCGTCGTCGTCCAGCTCGTTCCCCTCGAGGAGCCCGAGCTTGACCGCGGCGGCGGTGACGCGCTGCTCGAAGTCGAAGGCGTTGAAGGCGAACCGGAAGCCGAGGAACTCGATCTCGTAGTCCTCGCCGGACGAGTAGTTCGTCTCCGGGATCATCCGCTTTCTGAGGATAACGCCCGGCTAAGGTGGCATCCGTGAGCCTCCGCGTCGCCGCCGCCTCGCTCGCCGTCGGCGTGTTGGTGCTGCTCGTGGTCTGGCTGACCGACCTCTCGTTCGAGCGGGCGGCGCTCCTCGCGCCGGTGCTCGTCGTCGGCGTGGCCGCCGCGGCCGGCCTCCTCGTCCTGTGGGGACGCGTCGGCTACCAGCACTTCCGCGAGAGCCGGCACCCGCGGCTGATCGTCGGCGCCACGGTGGCGATCGTCGCCGTCGGGCTCGTGCTCGTGCTGCTCGGCGTGAAGCTGCCGCGCGAGTAGTCACAGTCTCGACACGCTTCGCGACCGCGGGTCACGTGTCCGTCCGATCGCCTCCGTACCGTCGGTCGCGATGCAGCCGGGCACCTGGACGATCCGTCCGTGCCCGCACCGGGAGTCGAGCCTGCTCGCCCGCGAGCTCGGCCTCAGCGAGATCACGGCCAGCGTTCTCGTCCGGCGCGGGTACGGCGACCCCGAGGAGGCACGCGCCTTCCTCGCCGGCGAGCAGCCGCTCCACGACCCTCGCCTGCTCGGGGACATGGCCGCCGCGTGCGAGGCCATTCGCGGCGCGATCGCCGCCCGCAAGCCGATCTGCGTCCACGGCGACTACGACGCCGACGGGATCTGCGCCACCGCCCTCGCGGTCCTGACGCTGCGCGAGCTGGGTGCCGACGTCTCGTGGCACCTGCCGAGCCGCTTCGACGAAGGCTATGGAATATCCGGCGAGACGTTGGCGCGTCTCGCCGGGGAGGGCTGCGGGCTCGTCGTCAGCGTGGACTGCGGGATCACCGCCGTCGAAGAGGTCGCGGCCGCCAAGGCGCTGGGTCTCGACGTCGTCGTCACCGACCACCATCAGCCGGGCGAGCGGCTGCCGGACTGCCCGCTTGTCGTCACGCGCCCCTCGAGCTACCCGTTCCCGGAGCTCGCCGGGACCGGCGTCGTCTGCAAGCTCGCGCAGGCGCTGCTCGGAGCGGAGGCCGAGGCGCTGCGGCGGCACCTCGACCTCGTCGCGCTGGCCACGGTGGCCGACGTCGTCCCGCTCGTCGGCGAGAACCGTTCGCTCGTCATCGCCGGCCTGCGCGCGCTCGCGCGCACGCGCAAGCCCGGCTTGCGGGCGCTGATGAAGACGGCGCGCGTCGACCCGGCGGCGCTCGACGAGGCGTCGATCGGCTACCGGCTCGCGCCGCGGATCAACGCGGCGGGCCGGCTCGGCCACCCGGCGACGGCGCTTGAGCTCCTCCTCACCGAGGACCCCGAGCGGGCGGAGCGGCTGGCCTTCGACCTCGAGACGCTGAACCGCGAGCGGCAAGCGGTCGAGGACCGGATCCTCCGCGAGGCGCTCGCGCAGGTCGAGTCGTGGCCGGAGAGCCGGCGCGCGCGCCGCGGCTACGTCCTCGCCGACGCGGGCTGGCACGAGGGCGTGATCGGCATCGTCGCGTCGCGGCTCGTCGAGCGGTTCCACCGGCCGGTCGTGCTGGTGGCCGGCGGCGACGATCTCTGGAAGGGCTCCGGCCGGTCGATCGGGGCGTTCGACTTGCACGCGGGGCTGGCCGCGTGCGCGGAGCACCTCGAGCGCTTCGGCGGGCACCGGGCGGCGGCGGGCCTCTCGATCGAGCCGGAGCGGGTGGAAGCGTTCGCCGAGGCCTTCGCCGCTCAGGTCGACGGCGTCCTCCCGGAGGAGGCGCTGCAGCCGGTGGCGCACGTGGACGCCGTGCTTCCCCGCGGCCGCCGCCTCACGCTCGAGCTCTGCGCCGAGCTCCGCCGCCTGGCGCCGTTCGGTCTCGGCAACCCGCCGGTGACGCTGCTCGCCCCGGGATGCGAGCTCGTCGACCTCGCCGCCGTCGGCGAGGGCAAGCACCTGCGCTTCCGCGTGAAGCACGAGACCGGGCAGGACGCGGGGAGCGCGATCGCCTTCCGGCTCGGCCCGCAGCTCGACCGCTACCGGCGCGTCGGCCGCTACGACGTCGTGTTCCGGCTCGAGGAGAACCACTGGAACGGCACCGTGGCGCCGCAGCTCGTCGTCCAGTGGATCTTCGACACGCCCCATCGCTACCCGGACCTCGTCGCGAGCTTCGAGCGCTCCTGGCGCGCTCCCCCGCCCGACGTCGCGCGCGTCCTCGAGGAGCTGGGCGTCGGCGACGGCGCGCCGAAACGTCACCTCTTGGAGTCGGAAGCGTTCCGAGACCTGCTCACGGAGGCGCCGCTGGCCGCCGCTGCGTAACAGCCAGAGGCGTGGCCACGCCCGCCGTCTCCGAGAAGCCATACGAGCTCGCTTACGAGGCCTCGATGCGCGCGATCGAGGACCAGGCGCGTGTGTTCGACGGCCTCCAGGATCCCGCGGGAACCGTTCTCGCGGCGTCGGCGGTCGTGATGTCGTTCTCTCTTCGGCAGTCAGGCCTTCGGCCGCGTACAGCGCGACGCGTCACTGCACCTCGTGTCGTACGCGAGCGCAGCGGTTGGAGCGTTCGTGTGTGTTGCGGTGTTCGTTATCGCGATCCTTCTTCCACGGCCTCTCCGCTTCAGCCCGAGCGCCGAGAAGATGCTGCAGGGGATCGCAGCTTCCGAACGCGATGAGCCTCCTAGCACCGAAGACACGTACCGCATTGTCGCGCGCGAACACCAGCGGCTCTTTGCGGTTAACAACCGGCCAATCCGGGCGCTGCAGTGGTACCTGCGCGGGGCTATGCTCGCGTTCGTCGCCGCGACGATCCTCTGGATCGTCGTCCTCGAAAGGAGCAGGCTTTGAAGATCCCGCTCATTCGGAGACCGAAGCCGCCAAAGCCGAAGCCCGGAGCGTGGGGCGACCTGAGCAATCCTGACCCGCGGGGCGGGTAAGCGCGGCGAATGGCCGTTTAGCGGCCCGCCCCGACCGACAGGCGCAGCACGCGGCGCGGGCGCCACGAGCGCTCGGCGCAGGCCATCGAGTCGAGAGCGAGGAGGAGGCGCGCAAGCCGCAGGGCCTGGCGTTCTCGGCGGCGGTTCCGTAGCACGGTCGTCACCGGTTCTGTATCGGCCGGCCCGCTCCTGCTCCTGATCACGCAACTGGGGAGGATTTGGCGCGAAAAGGCCGGAGTACACTTGGCCTATGGCCGTTCTCGAGGCGCACGGCGCCCATCAGAACCTCGTCGACGAGCTGCTCGAGGAGGTCACGGCGTACAACCCGGAGGTCGACCGGGAGCTCCTGGCGCGCGCCTTCCGCTTCGCGGCCGCCGCGCACGAGGGCCAGCAGCGCCGCTCCGGCGAGGCCTTCATCCACCACCCGTGGGGGGTCGCGAAGATCTGCGCGCAGCTCCGGCTCGACGAGCAGACGATCGCGGCGGCCCTCCTCCACGACGTCGTCGAGGACACGGGAACGGCGCTCGACGAGGTCCGGGCCGAGTTCGGCGACGAGGTCGCGCGGCTCGTCGACGGCGTCACGAAGCTGACGCGCGTCCAGTTCCAGAGCCGCGAGCAGGCGGAGGCGGAGAACTACCGGAAGATGGTCGTGGCGATGGCCGAGGACGAGCGAGTGATCCTCATCAAGCTCGCCGACCGGCTCCACAATCTGCGCCAGATCGAGTACCTCGGCAAGCAGAAGCAGCTCCAGAAGGCGCGCGAGACGCTCGAGGTCTACGCGCCGCTCGCCCACCGCCTCGGCATCCACGCGCTCAAGTGGGAGCTCGAGGACCTCGCCTTCGCGACCCTCCACCCGCGCAAGTACGACGAGATCAAGACGATGGTCGCCGAGCGCCGAGCCGACCGCGAGGAGCACGTGCGCGAGGCCGGCGTGGTGTTGAAGGCCGAGCTCGACAAGGTCGACATCCCCGCCGACATCTCGGGCCGCGCGAAGCACTTCTACTCGATCTACGACAAGATGGCCAAGCGCGGCCGCGAGTTCAACGAGATCTACGACCTGACCGCGATGCGGGTCGTGATCGAGCGCTC
>DASQWB010000056.1:0-8153 GCA_035640455.1 Gaiellaceae bacterium
CCGGCTCGGCTTCGCCGTCACGTACTCGACGACCTATCACCCACCCGAGCAGTGCGCCCGCGTCTTCAGCTCGCTCGACCACCTGACGAACGGCCGCATCGCCTGGAACGTCGTCACCTCCTACCTCGAGTCGGCGGCGAAGAACGGGCTCGGCGAGTTCCTCGAGCACGACGCGCGCTACGACCGCGCGGACGAGTACATGGGGGTCGTCGAGGGCCTCTGGGAGCGGACCTTCGAGCCCTCGCCGCAGCGGACGCCGGTCGTCTACCAGGCGGGCGCCTCGCCGCGCGGCCTCGCGTTCGCGGCGCGGCACGCCGAGGTCGTCTTCCTGACGCTCACCGGCCCGAAGCGCGGCGGCGAGCAAGTCGCCGAGCTCCGCCGCCTCGCCGAGGAGCAGGGCCGCGACCCGGCCGCGGTGAAGGCGCTCCAGGGCATCCTCGTCACGGTCGGGCAAACGGAGGCGGAAGCGGAGCGCAAGGCGAAGCTCTACACCTCCCTCACGAGCCCCGAGTCGGTGCTGACGAAGTGGTGCGGCTGGATGGGCGTCGACCTCGCGGCCTATCCCGAGGAGACCCGGCTCACCGACGTGCCGAACGAGGCGGTGCGCTCCGTACTCGGCTTCCTGCGCCGCGTCTCGACGGAGCGCGAGTGGACGGTCGGCGACGCGCGCGACTTCATCACGAAGCTGCCGCCGCCGACGCGGACGACCGCGCTCTACGGGACGCCGGAGCAGGTCGCCGACCGGATGGAGCAATGGCTCGAGCAGGCGGGGATCGACGGCTTCAACCTCCTGCCCTGCCCGCCGAGCGGCGGGATCGACGACATCTGCGACCTGCTCGTGCCGGAGCTCCAGCGCCGCGGGCTCTTCCGCCGCGCGTACGACCCGGCGGAACGGACGCTGCGCGAGCGCTATTTCGGCGCCGGCCGGAGCCGCTACGCCGGCCCGAGAGAGACGAGCGGCTGGCTCGTCCACGCGCAGGCCACGTGACGTCGACCTTCGCGATGACGATCGCCGGCCGCGCCGTCCGCGGCGCCGGCGACTTCGAGGTCCTCGACCCCGCGACCGGCGAGACGCTCTCGCTCGCGCCGGCGGCGAGCCGCGAGCAGCTCGACGAGGCGATGGACGCCGCGCTCGCCGCCTTCCGCCGCTGGCGCGCCGACGAGCCGGCGCGCCGGTCGGCGCTCGCCGCCGCGGCGGAAGCGGTCGAGTCGGCGACGTACGAGCTCGCGAAGGTGCTCACGCAGGAGCAGGGAAAGCCGCTGCGGGAGTCGCTCGCAGAGGTCGGGACGTGCGCAACCTGGCTGCGCTACTTCGCCGAGCTCGAGTTGCCCCGGGAGATCGTCCAGGACGACGAGCACGCGCTCGTCGAGGTCGTCCGGCGCCCGCTCGGCGTCGTCGCGGCGATCACGCCCTGGAACTTCCCGCTCGCGCTCGCCTTCTGGAAGATCGCGCCCGCGCTCCGCGCCGGGAACACCGTCGTCCTCAAGCCGTCGCCGTTCACGCCGCTGACGACGCTCAGGCTCGCCGAGCTCCTTCGACCTCTCCTTCCGGCCGGCGTGCTGAACGTCGTCAGCGGCGGCGACGAGCTCGGCGAGTGGATGAGCGCGCACCCGGTCCCACGGAAGATCAGCTTCACCGGCTCGATCGCGACCGGCAAGCACGTCGCGACCTCGGCGGCGACCGACCTCAAGCGTGTCACCCTCGAGCTCGGCGGCAACGACCCGGCGATCCTGCTCGACGACGTCGACCCCGTCGCGCTCGCGAACCGCCTCTTCTGGGGCGCCTTCTACAACTGCGGCCAGGTCTGCGCGGGGATCAAGCGGATCTACGCGCCGGAGCGCCTCTACGACGACGTCGTCGCCTCGCTCGCCGAGCGCGCCCGCTCGGTCAAGGTCGCGAACGGCATGGACGACGGCGTCCGCGTCGGCCCGATCGCGACGCGGCCGCAGTTCGAGCGAGTCGACGACCTCGTCGCCGACGCCGTCGCGAACGGCGCCCACGTCGCCGCCGGCGGCGCGCCGCTCTCGCTCGGCGGCTACTTCTTCGCCCCGACCGTCCTCTCCGGAGCCTCCGACGCGATGCGGATCGTGGCCGAGGAGCAGTTCGGGCCGGCGCTCCCGGTGATCCCGTATCGCGACCTCGACGACGCGCTCGAGCACGCGAACGCGACGCAGTTCGGGCTCGGCGGCTCGGTCTGGAGCGCCGACCCGAGGCGCGCGGCGGCCGTCGCCGGCGAGCTCGAGACGGGCACGGCCTGGGTGAACACGCACGCCGTCCTCGCGCCGCACCAGCCCTTCGGCGGCAGGAAGTGGAGCGGCATCGGCGTCGAGAACGGCCCGTGGGGGCTCTACGGGTTCACCGAGCTCCAGGTGCTCCACCGCGCGCGGGCTACGTAGAACGGCCGAAACGTTGTCGGGGCTCGAGCCGGCCGCTAGCGTCGCGCCGCCCAGCAACCAGCCCGAGAGGAGCGAGATGTCCGGCACGATCGTCCACTTCGACATTCCCGCAGCGGAGACCGAGCGGGCGCTCGGCTTCTACCGGAAGTGCTTCGGCTGGAAGTTCGGCCAGTTCGACGGCGAGGACGACTACCACCTGACCTACGCCGGCGGACCGCCCGGCGGCCTCGCACCCTCGGGAGCCATCTACGGCCTCTCCGCGCACGAGGCGTCGCCGGGAGTGATCGTCCTCTACGTCGAGGTCGACGACATCGACGAGGCGATCGAGCGCGTCCGCGAGAACGGCGGCACGGCCAAGGATCCGGAGGAGGTTCCGGGCACGATCTGGTACGCCCACTGCACCGACAGCGAGGGCAACGTCTTCGGCCTCCTCCAGCGGAACCCGGACTACCAGCCACCCGAGTAGCGTCGGCCCGCGGCAAGCGGGAGGCGCCGCGTGTTCGGGCTCGACGACGCAATCGCGTCCCGATCCGACGGGCACAGCCTGCTCCTCGTCGCCGTCGTCGCGGTCCTGCTCGGGCTGCGGCACGCGACCGACCCGGACCACGTCGCCGCCGTCACGACGCTCGTCGCCTCCTCACGCGAGCGCGCGACCCCAGCCGCGGCCCGGCTCGGGCTCGCCTGGGGCCTCGGGCACGCGACGATGCTGTTCGTCTTCGGCCTCCCCATCGTCTTCTTCCACGCCGCGCTGCCCGACGGCGTGCAGCGGTTCGCCGAGGCGGCCGTCGGCGCGCTGATCGTCTGCCTCGCCCTGCGGCTCCTGCGGCGCTGGCGGCGCGGCTCGTTCCACGCCCATGCGCACGCGCACGGCGGCTCGTCGCACCGCCATCTGCACGAGCACGTCCGGAGCCCGCGCCACGAGCATCCGCACCGCGGGCGCACGGCGCTCGGCGCCTTCGCGATCGGGCTCGTGCACGGCATGGCCGGAAGCGCCGGCGTCGGGATCCTCCTCATCGCCGGCATCGGTTCGAGCCGGCTCGCGGTGCTCGCCCTCGGGCTGCTCGCGGCGGGCACCGCGGCCTCGATGACGATCCTCACGACTGGCTTCGGCCGCGCGCTCGTCAGCCGCCCGGTCCGCTCGGCCTACGTCGCGCTCGCGCCAGTCCTGGGCGTCGCGAGCCTCGCCTTCGGCGTCTGGTACGCCCTCGGCGCGCTCGAGCTCGTCCCCTACGGTCTCTGAGGCGCGGCACGGACGCGCAGGCTTAGCGCTGCGCGTCCGTGCGGGGTCATTTGCGAAACGGGTCCGAGGCGCTACCCGCCCGCGAGCTCGACGACGAAGTCGGTCGCGTAGCCGAGCAGGAGCCCGAACAGGAGCAGCCACGTGACGAGCGCGGGATGGCCGAAGCGCCGGTTGACCGTGAGGAGCTCCTGGACGACGTACAGGATCGAGCCCGCCGCGACGGCGAAGAAGGCGACCGAGACGGCCTCGCTCACCCAGGCGTGGCCGACGACCGTGCCCAGGAAGGTCGGGCCGCCGCCGATCAGCCCGAGCAGGCCGAGGAAGCGCCAGCTCGGCAGGTCGGGCTCGCTCGTCATCGGGCCGACGATCCCGAAGCTCTCCGTCGCGTTGTGCAGCCCGAAGCCGACGATTAGCGTCAGCGCGAGCGCGGTCTCGCCGGCGGCGGCCGACTGGCCGATCGTCAGGCCCTCGCCGAAGTTGTGCAACCCGATCCCGGTTGCGATCAGGAGCGCGAGCCGCCGCGCCGGGCTCAGCGACAGCACCCAAGTGCGCGACTCGAACTCCTCGACCGCCGCCGCGCCGGGTCCGATCAGCGGCGACCGGCGGCGCCGGCCGCCGACCCAGAACTCGTAGTAGAGGAGGCTCGTCATCCCGGCGACGAGGCCCCCGCCGAGCAGGACGGCGAGCCCGGCGAACGTGCCCCACGAGCCGCCGTCGGATGCGGTGGTGAGCGCCTCCTCGACCGGCTCGACCGCGTGGACGAGCACGTCGGCGAGCAGGAAGACGAGGATCCCGCAGGCGAGCGAGCTGAGCGCCGCGCGCACGCGTGTGTCGGTGGTACGGACGCGGCCCATCGGCAGTCCGAGCAGGAGTGTCGATCCGGCCAGCGCTCCGAGGACAAGGGTCTGAGCAGTGGACATGTCAGGCTCCCCTCACAGTCGATGTAAGGGGCGATGGTCGACGGCGCCGGCACGCGCTTGCAACGTTCGGGGCCGATTCGAGCCGAACGACCGAGGGCCGCTCTCGCGGCCCTCAGTCCTTGTACGGGTCGTACACGTCGCGGCCCGCCATCGCGACGCCGAGCGGGCGGAGCGTGTGCTTCACGCGAATCGTCTCGCCGTGGGCGGCGAGCACGTCCGGCAGGCGCTTGTACACCTCCGGTGCCTCGTCCGCGCCGCCGCCGATCAGGACGATGCCCTGCTCGCGCAGGCGGGTCTGCACGGCCGGCCAGTCGACGAGGCCCGGGCGGACGACCTGCTCGCTCCGCCACCTGCGCATCTTGGCGGTCGGGTGGTCCGGGCACTTCTCGCCCGCGTAGCCCTTCGCCGGAACCGAGAAGTCACAGTCTCGAACCGAGCACTGATAGACGGTCTGCCGGCGGACACGGCCCGCGGCCTGCGACCGGCTCATCAGCCGCCCCGCGCCGTGCACGGTCGAGAAGAGCGCCTGCTCGTTCTCGTCCGACTCGACGCCCTGGAGGATGACCGACTCGTCGCCCATCGAGCCGCCGACGAACCCCTCCTGGCCCGGCCGGGCCGGCGTGCAGCCCTTCCGGATGACCCAGTAGGTGCGGCCGAAGTGCTCCTCCCGCCACGCGAAGTTGTGGTGGTTGTGCACCTCGTAGTCGGCCTCGGCGCCGAGGATCTCGAGCACCTTGGCCACGACGACGTCGCGGCCCGCGTAGGCGTACTCGCCGGCGATTTGCATTGCCGCAATGTATGACTCGCCGAGCTCGGAGCCCACCTCGAAGAGCACGGGCGGCGAGTCCATCTCGCCCTCGGCCGCGCGCTCGCCGAAGCGCTTGCCCTGCGCGAGCGCGAGGAACCCCGAGGCCGTCTTGTGCCCGAAGCCGCGCGAGCCGAAGTGGACGCCGACCCAGATCCGGCCCTGCTCGTCCTCCATCAGGTTGACGTAGTGGTTGCCGGAGCCGACGGTGCCGAGCTGCGACTCCGCGAGCTGCGCGAGCTTGCGCTGAGGCTCGAAGTCCGCCTTGCGGATCTTGTCCAGCACCGGGTGCTCGACCCGCTCCTGCGCGGAAACGCCCATCCCGAAGGAGATCCGGCGCGCGACCTCGCGCATGACCGGCTCGACGCCGCCGAGGGCGTCGAGATCCGCCCGCATGAGCCCGGTCCGCGCGGCCTTATTTCCGCAGCCAATGTCATAGCCCACACCCGACGGCGACACGTAGCCCTCGTAGGCGATGCCGCCGCCGATCGGCTGCGAGTAGCCGGGGTGGTGGTCGGCGCAGAGCACGCCGAGCTCGGCGTCGCCCGCCTCCATGCACCGCTCCAGCTGCTTCAGGCTCCGCTCGTCGACGGGGCCGAACGTCTTGATGCTCATGGAGTTCCCTCCCTTCATTGTGTCGGCGGGGGCAAATGAGACGGCTCCCGATCGGAGCGACTACGAGAGCTTGCGGCGGAAGAAGAAGGCGATCCGCCGCCAGAGGTTCATCGGATGCTCGTGCCGCTGGATCGGCGCGATCACCCGTCCCTCGAGCTCGCGTGTCTCGGCGGCCAACTCCTCGCCGACCCCGCCCTTGCTGTCCGGCTCGATCTCGGCGGTCGTCGCCGGCTCGCGGTACTCACCGAGTTCGTCGACCTGTTGCGGTGTGAGCGAGAGCCGGACAGCGCCATCGGTGATCGACGCGACCTGCTCGGCGGGGACGTAGCGCGGTTTGCCGAACGCGCTCGTCGCGATCGCCAGCCCGTTGAAGATGTCTTCGGTGTCGTCGCCCGCGACCTCGTCGACCTCGCCGACCTCGCTCCCGTCGGAGGCGTATGCCTTCCAGCCGGAACGGATCATGAGCCATGAGACGGGGTCGGCCACGACGGAGCATCGTGACACATGACCTGTCGCTCCACCTCTCGTGCGGCGAGGCTGCTCGGGCTCGCGCTCCCGCCGGTCGTACTCGGCGCACTCCGCGACGAGCCCGCTGCGGAAGACGCGCAGGACCGCGACCGGCGTGTCGACCCTGTGCAGCGAGTTGGCGCGGCGCGCCGCGCTCCGCCCGACGCGCCCCGCCTGGACAGCTCGGCGGGGCGCCGAATGCGGATGGAGGGAGTCGAACCCTCATGGCCGATGGCCGCCGGCTTCTGAGGCCGGTGCGTATCCCGATTCCGCCACATCCGCGCGTGGAGCCGCGGCCGAGCGCGGCTCCAGGTCAAGCGGCTGGCCGCGGAGGCTGCCGCCCGGGTTGTGCCGCCTCGAGCCGCACCTTGCGACGCGTCTCGAGCACGACGACCTTGGCCGGGCGCGGAGACTGCTTGGGCGGTGCCGCGACCCGGACGAGCTGCAGGTGCATCGCTCGCCTCCTCTCTCTCGCCGTGACGGGCGCCGCGCGGCGCCCTCAGGACCAGCGCGCCGCGGGCGCAGGACTCGAACTCGGTGACGCGCGTACCGGCGCGCCGAGCCGCTGCCGCTTGCCCATCGCTACGGGAGAACCCAGCTCGCCGAAGCCTCAGCGGCTCTTGCCGGCGAAGAGTGGCAGCAGCTCGCTACTGAACAGGCGCTCGAGCGGACCCGAGCCTGCGGATGGGCTGAAGACGCTCACCGGCCGAGAGCCACCGGGGCGTCTGGCCTTTTTCGAAGAATTTCACGCCGCCGCTTCCGAGCACTTCGGCAGCATCGTCTTCGATGCGCAAGAGCGTATCTTCCTCGATCGCAACGACCGCGTTGTCCTGCACTTCGTGGTATTCAGCGATACGGTCGTCGCGACTCTCGCCTGTCGCGCCGTCCGAAGCTCGGCGGAAGACGTAGTGCGGATTGATGTTGAACGGCACGATCCCGAGGCTCGAAAAGGACGTCGAGCCGACGACATTCCAGTCATTCGTCGTCAGGATATTGGGCCCTGCGATGTTCGCGCCGGCGCTCGCGCCTATGTAGGAGAGGCCGCGATCGAATCGGTCCCGGAGATTCCTCAGGAGGCCTGAAGCAGTCAAGCGTTGCAATAGCACGTATGTATTGCCGCCTCCGACGATCACCGTCGAAACCTCTTCGAGAATAGCGTGGTCGGGATCGTCCCACCTCAGGTGCAACAACTCGTCCGTCGTACCGGAGGACATCAACGAGTTGTGCACACTCTCGAAATACGTGCCTTCGTCGCCGAGCCGGGCCGCGCCGATAAAGGCCGCCGTTCTGTGCTCGCCCATAAAAGCCCGAATATGATCGCGACAGTGGGCAAACGGAGGCCGGCCCGTGTTACTGATGAGTAAGAGGCGCAATTTCGATCCGCTCGGACGTGATAGATGGAGGAGGTCGGTCCCGTACCGGGGCGAGGCGCCAGCATACAACATCGCTAGCGACGACAGGCGTCGATTCCCGCCTCGTCTAGCTCGTCTCTTGCACGCGCAGTTGAAAGCCTTGCCACGGCAAGAGGACGCGGCTGAAGTCCCACTGGCCGGCTCCCGTCGGCGTAAGCGCACCATTGTCGGGATGGAGTGCATTGAGCTCGAATTCCAAGTCTCGCCCAGAGGCGCTGATGCGGGCGCCATCCGCCGGCACCGGAGTCGAAAGCACA
>DASQWB010000057.1:0-8548 GCA_035640455.1 Gaiellaceae bacterium
CCCGCCGGTCGCGACTGCCGACGGCCCCTACAACGGCGTGATCGGGAATACGCTGGCCGTGCTCAGCACGACCGGCAGCGGCCCGCACGTCGTGCTGACGGGCAACGTCCTCACCGCGAATGACACCGACGAGGATGCGACCTTCCCGCACACGGTGAGCGCGGTCGCCGAGACGGTGACCTCGACCGGTGGCGGGACGGCGACCATCAACACCGACGGCAGCTTCACCTTCCTGCCGGGCGTCGGCGACAAGAACCAGAACGACACGTTCACGTACCACGCGACCGACGGTTCGGCCACCTCCGCCGGCACCGTAACGATCGGGATCGCAAACTTCCTCGTCTGGTACGTCGACAATGCGTCGGCCGCGACGACTCACGACGGCCGCTCGCCGTCGCCGTTCCTCAACCTCGCCTCGCTGAACGGCGCGGGCGGGTCGGGCGACTCCGACGGGACGGGTGACTACATCTTCCTCTACCAGGGGTCCGGCAGCTACGGCGGCGGGATCCCGCTCGAGGCCAACCAGAACCTCTGGGGCGAGCCGCACGGCCTGACGGTGAACGGCAACAACCTCGTCGCCGCCGGTGGGAGCAACCCCGTGGTGACGAACGCCTCCGGCACGGGCGTCGGCCTCGCAAGCGGCGTCGACGTCCAGGGCCTGAACATCTCCGGCACGAGCGGCGACGCGATCAACGGCGTGTCCGTGACCACGGCGACCGTCGGCACGACGAACGCCGTGAACATCTCGAGCGCGGGTGGCGACGGCGTCGACCTCTCCGGCGCGGCGGGCGGCAACATCAGCATCGCCTCGCCGATCACGGGCAGCGCCGGCCACTCCGTGTCGGTCGCCGGCCGCAACAGCGGCACGGTCGCCTTCAGCGGCGCGATCAGTGATAGCGGCACCGGCATCAGCCTGAGCGGCAATACGGGCGCCACCATCAATCTCACCGGCGGCGTCACACTTAACTCAGGCGCGGCGTTCTCCGCGACGGGCGGCGGAACAGTCAACGTAACCGGCTCGAACAACACGATCGGCGCGACCACTGCCGGAACTGGACCGGCGATCAACGTCGCGAACACCACCATCGGCTCCAGCGGGCTGAACTTCAAGAAGGTCTCCTCGACCAGCGGCGCCAACGGGATCGTCCTCAACGGCACCGGTGCGAGCGGGAGCCTGGTCGTCGCGGGTAACGGCAACTCGACGGTCGGCGGCGACAACTCCGGCGGCACGATCCAGAACACGACCGGTCACGGGATCGCGCTCACGAGCACGCTGAGCCCCTCGCTCACGAACATGAACATCCAGAACACGAGCGGGAGCGGCATCAACGGAACGCAGGTGTCCGGCTTCACGTTCGCGAACGGCACCATCAACAACTCCGGCACCGGTGGGGCTGCCGACGACTCGAACATCAGCTTCAACGACAGCACGTCGAACCCGAACGTCACGGGTGCGGTGAGCGTCACGAACAGCGTGCTGACGAACTCGCGCTACCACGGCGTTGACATCCAGAACTCGACCGGGACGATCTCGAACGCAACCGTCACCGGGAACACGTTCACGAGCTCCACGTCGGTGGCGAGCTCGCTCGGGTCGGCGGTGCGGCTGGTCGCACTCGGGTCGGCCTCGGACGTCGCGAACGTGACGAAGGCAAACCTCGACAACAACGTCATCAGCAACTTCCCCTCCGGCGCGGGCTTCGTCGTCCAGGGCGGAAACGCTTTCGACGGCGCCGGAGCGCCGGCGGGCACGATGGGGCAGGCCGGTAACGGGACGAACATCATCTCGATCGACGGGAACCGGATGGACGGCGGCCTGGGCGGCGTCGGCAACCAGCCCGACCGGTTCGTGACGGCGGCCGTTAACGGACGCGGCCAGGGCAACTTCGACATCTCGAACAACGGCACGGCCGCGAACCCGATCACGCACATCGACGGCGTCGTGATCGAGCTCTCCGAGTTCGGCGATAGCACCGTCACGTCCATCGCGAACAACAACCGGATCGTCGCGAACAACGCCGTCGCGTCGTCCGGCATCGGGATCGGGTGCGACTCCGACTCGCTGACGACGACGGCCGACACCGGCACGCTGACCTCGACGATCAACGGCAACAACGTGAGCCTGACGGATGGGCCGGGGATCTTCGCGATCGCCCGGAACTCCAGCTGCACGCTCAACCAGAAGATCCAGAACAACACGGTGGCGGCGCCGGCGACGACGACGGCGGCACGTGCCGGCATCCGTGTCGACTCCGGGTCGGCAGCCGGGGACACGACGCTCTGCCTCAACATCTCCGGGAACACGACCGCCGGCAGCACGAACACGGCAACCGCGACCACATCGCCGGGGATCAACCTGCGCAAGCAGGGGACCGTTTCCACCACCAACTCGTTCGCGATCAACGGCATGGCGGCGACGGCCTCGCCGGGCGTCGAGAACTACGTCAACGGCCTGAATACGAGTACGTCGGGGACGTTCGGTGTCGGCGGCACAGCGCTGCTCTCCGCCACGTCCGGGTTCTCGAACTGCAGCCTCCCATAAGGCTGGCCGCACATTGAAGTTCTAGGGCGGGCGAGTCTAGACACGGCGCACGTTGCCGTTCTAGACTCGCCCGACCTACGCCGGGCAATCCGCTACCCAGAGAGCCCCCGTGAGAGGAGATGCCGATGGCTGAACCCTTCCTGTCGGAGATCCGAATCATGAGCTTCAACTTCGCGCCGAAGGGGTGGGCGCTCTGCAACGGGCAGCTCCTACCGATCAACCAGAACCAGGCGCTGTTCTCGCTTCTCGGCACCACCTACGGCGGCAACGGGCAGACGAATTTCGCGCTCCCGGACTTACGGGGCAACTCACAGCTCCACATGGGAAACGGCTTTACCCTGGGACAGAAGGGCGGCGAGCAGGCGCACACGCTGACTATGCAGGAGATGCCGCAGCACACGCACACCCCGAACGCCTCGACGACGCAGGCCGCGGCGAACACGAACAGCCCCGCGCCGACCCTGATGCCTGCTCAATCGAACTTCTCGTTCCTCTACGGGCCGGCGACGAACTTCCAGCCGATGGCGCAGAACGCGATCTCGAACGTCGGCGGCTCCCAGGCGCACCAGAACATGCAGCCGTTCCTCGTCCTGAGCTTCTGCATCGCGCTTCAGGGCATCTTCCCCTCGCGGACTTAGGAGGTCTGGCATGGCACAGCCGTATGTCGGCGAGATCCGGATCTTCGCAGGGAACTTTGCCCCCGCAGGGTGGATGCTCTGCGAGGGTCAGCTCTTGCCGATCTCCGAGAACGAGACGCTCTTCCAGCTGATCGGGACCACCTACGGCGGCGACGGAGAGTCCACGTTCGCGCTGCCGGATCTCCGCGGCAGGATTCCACTCCACCAGGGCAACGGCTTCATCATGGCCGAGACGGGCGGCGTCGAGACGGTGACCCTCACGACCCAGCAGCTCCCGATCCACAACCACACGCTGCTGGGCACCGGCAACCTCGCTACAGGAAACCCGCCGGCGAACAATGCCTACGCCTCCTCGACGGGCGCGACGATCTTTCCGTACGGCACCGACCAGCCGACGACGACGTTGCATCCGAGCTCGATCGGCCCCGCCGGCGGCAGCCAGCCGCACGACAACTTCGAGCCCTACCTCTGCATGAACTACATCATCTCGCTGTTCGGAATCTTCCCCTCACCCACCTAGGAGGCGAAAGTGGCAGACCCGTTCGTCGCTGAAGTGCGGATCTTCCCGTTCAACTTCCCTCCGAAGGGGTGGGCGTTTTGCGACGGGCAGATCCTACCGATCTCGCAGAACACGGCGCTCTTCGCGCTCCTGGGGACGACCTACGGAGGAAACGGCCAGTCGACCTTCGCGCTCCCGAACGTCCAGGGCTCGGCCGTGATGCACCCAGGGCAGGGGCCGGGGCTGTCGCAGCACTTTCTCGGCGAGGTCGGCGGAGAGCAGTTCGTGACGCTCCTCCAGACCGAAATGCCGATTCATCCGCACTCGCTGGTGGCGTCGCAGGGCGACGGCACCGAGCGCAACCCGAACGTCAACGGCACGGGGCAGCTGCTCGCGACCGGCGTCGGGATCTCGCAGTACCAGACTCCCTCCAACCCGCTCACGCAGCTGAACCTTCAGACCATCACACCGAGCGGAGGGAGCCTCCCGCACAACAACATGCAGCCGTACCTGACGCTCAACTTCTGCATCGCGCTCCAGGGCGTCTTCCCGCCGCGACCCTGACACAGGCCGTCGAGCTTCGCCCGGTCGAGCCGGGCGACCGCGAGTTCCTCTACCGCGTCTACGCGAGCACGCGGGCGGAGGAGCTCGCGGTCGTGCCGTGGGACGATGCGCAGAAGGACGCCTTCCTGCGCATGCAGTTCGACGCGCAGGACGCGTGGTGGCGCGAGAACTACGCGCAGGCGCGCTTCGACGTCGTCCTCGTCGACGGCGAGCCGGCCGGACGCCTCTACGTCCACCACGGCCCGAGCGAGATCCGCATCGTCGACATCGCTCTGCTCCCCGAGCATCGCGGGAGCGGGGTCGGGAGTCGGCTGCTCGAGGATCTCCTCGCCGAGGCCGACGACGGCGGCAAGAGCGTCACGATCCACGTCGAGCGGATGAACCCGGCGCTTCGGCTCTACGAGCGGCTCGGCTTCTCCGTCGCCGAGGACAAGGGCGTCTACCTGTTCCTGGAGCGGCCGCCGCGCGCGATCCGGTAGCGCGAGCCCTCGAGCGCAGCCTCGCCTTCTGGCGAGCCCGACAGCACCGCATCGACCGCGTGGGGCTCGGCCGGACGTCCGGTCGGAAGCCACCCGCGTCCCGCCGGGCACAGGATGAGGGTGCGCGCCCGCTCCCCGACGAATGCGAGGCGGCCCGGCTCGTCGAGGGTCCCGTCCCACAGCTCGAGGCCCAGTCGCCCGAGCTGGTCGGCCATCGGCGCAGGTGCCCCGACCAGGCCCAGCTCGGACAGGCCGAGCAGCTCGGCGGCCGCGAACGGTCCGTGCACGCGCGTCTCGCCGATCCCTCGGTGCGCGATCAGCTCGACGATGTTCCCGACCGCATCGTGGAAGTAGCACGCCTGCGCTTCCCAGCTCGAGAAGTCGAAGACGACCTCGCCGCTGTCCGTGTCCGGCAGCAGGTTGGTTCGATCGGCGGCCCACTCGAGCGCCTCGTCGAAGCGGTTCCCGGGCACGAGGAGGGCGAAGTGGTAGAACGGCCGCCCGGGGCTCGCCACGAACTCGAGCCGGGTCGCGCCGATCGCGAACGTCGTCTCGTCCGCCTCCTCGATGCCGAGCCTCTCCGAGTAGAAGAAGGTCAGGGCCGAGAGCGACCCGCCTGGGGCTCCCAGCCGCACGTCGAGGAAATCCATCCCGCGCTACGTGAAGATCGCCTCGTACCGGTCGACCGCGATCGGCACGAGGAAGAGGTCGAGCTCGCCGAGCCCCTCGTGCTCGACGCGGTAGATGCGCTGTTCGAGCGGCGGGTTCGGGCCGCCCTCGAAGACGAGCGAGAACGGCGCGCGGCCGCCCGGCTCGCGGGGGATCTCCGTCACCTCGACGAGTTCGACCTCGAAGGCCGGAGCTCCGTCGGGCGCGATATGGAAGCGGTCGCGGAGCAGCGGGCGGAAGTCGTCGACGGTCAGATCCTCGAGCATGTGCGGAAGGCTACTCTCGACGGGATGAAGGGTCGAGTCGCCGCGTCCACGTTTCTCGTGCTCTCCCTCGTCGCCGCGGGGTGTGGCGGCTCGAGCAAGCACGAAGCGGCGACGGCATCGAAGCCCGCGACGACAGCCTCGGCCAAGTGTCCGCGCGAGGTCACGGCCCGTTGGACAGCACGGCTCCGGCGCGACGTGGCTGCGATCCGACGCGCCGCGAGCTTGAAGACGAGCGACACCCTGAAAGGGAACCCCCAGATCAACGCGGCGACGGATCGGTTCCTCCTGGACGTGAACACCGCGCCGGTCGACCTGCTCGTGAAGAACCGCTTCATCGACCACGCCGCCGCCGCGCTCGTCGGCTCGTGCCAGCAGTGCTTCCAGGCGCTCGAGGCCGGGCGGCCGATCCCGGCGATCAGCCACGCCGGCCGCTGCGGGTCGTAGCTCGCTTGCGCGTTCTCGTCCTCGGCGGCACGCGGTTCGTCGGCCCCTTCGCGGTTCGTCGTCTCGCCGCCGAGGGCCACCAGGTCGCGATCTTTCATCGCGGGGAGACCGAGCCGGAGCTACCGCCGACGGTGAAGCACTTCCACGGCGACTTCGGTCGCTTCGGCGAGCACCTCGACGCGCTACGAGCGTTCGCGCCGGACGTCGTCGTGGACCTCGTGCCGTTCGTCGACAAGGCGGGCCACGGCGTGGGGCACTTCGCCCACCTCGCCGAGCGGGCGGTCGTCCTCTCGAGCGGCGACGTCTACCGCGCCTTCGCCCGGCTACTCGGCAGCGAGCCCGGCGAGCCGGATCCCGTTCCTTTGAACGAGGAGTCGCCGCTCCGCGAGGGGGCGTCG
The DNA here is from genome assembly GCA_035640455.1 of Gaiellaceae bacterium. GTDB lineage: Bacteria > Actinomycetota > Thermoleophilia > Gaiellales > Gaiellaceae > AC-50. The sequence continues at coordinate 6,500 of DASQWB010000057.1, forward strand.
CCCGATCTCGCCGCCGACATCGACTACGACAACCTCGAGGTCGAGCGGGCTCTGCGCTTCGTCGAGCTGCCCGTGACCGTCCTACGGCTCGCGGTCGTCTACGGGCCTGGTGATCCGTACAACCGCGTGGGCGGCTACGTGAGGAGGATGGACGACCGTCGGGAAGCGATCATGCTCGAGGAGCGTGTGGCTCCCTGGCGCTGGAGCCGCGAGTACGTGGAGAACGTGGCCGCGGCGATCGCGGCTGTCGTCGCCGACGCGCGCAGCGCAGACCGCGTCTACAACGTCGCGCCGAAGACTGCCTCGACCGAGGAGCAGTGGGTGCATGCGATTGCCGAGGCGGCCGGCTGGCGCGGCGAGATCGTGCGCGTTCCGTCGGAGGTGCTGCCGGATGCCATGCGCCTGGGAGTCGACGTGCGCCAGGACCTCGTCATGGACTCCTCGCGGATCCGCCGCGAGCTCGGCTTCGTGCCACCCGTCGGCCTCGAAGAAGGCCTCCGGCGCACCGTGGAGTGGGCGCGGAGAACGCCGCTCCCGGCCCCCGACTACGCCGCGGAGGACGCTGCCCTGGCGAGCGTGCGTTCCGGCTTGGCCTAGTAGTTGCCGACGACCTGGACGATCCAGCGGCGCCTAGCTCGGTCTTAGACGCAGAACCGACCGCAACGTGAGGCGACGAGCCTGCAGAGTCCAAAGCACGAGGATCGCGACGAGGCCGCACAACACGCCGACGAGTGCGCCGGCCACGACGTCGCCGGGGTAGTGGACGCCGACGTAGACCCGCGAGTAGCCGATTGCGGTCGCGAGCAGGACGAAGAGCGGTGCGGCGCGCGGCGCCATGTACGACAGCAGCAGCGCTCCGGCAAATGCGGTCGCCGCGTGTCCGGCCGGGAAGGAGCTCGAGTGGACGACGTAGAGCGGGTGGATCTGCGGGTGTGCGTCGGCCGGGCGCGTCCGGTGCACGAGGTCCTTGATGCCGAACGACATGGCGTCGGCGGCGAACGCCACGACGGCTACGAGCACGGCCCAGCCGACTGCGGCCGCTAGGCCACGGCGGGTGACGAGGCAGACGACGAACGCGAGCACGATCCACACGAGCCCGAGCTTCTCGATCGTCCCGAGCCCGACGAAGACGTCGTCGAGCGGCTTGTACCGGTGGGTCGCGATCCAGATCGTGAGCCGGTCGTCGAGCGAGACGAGCGGCATCGAAGCTGCCTAGCCGGCCGAGACGTCTCGGTACCGCGCGTCGACGAAGCAGTAGACCCCATACGCGATGAGCCCCGCTGCCGTGAGCCCGAGGAGGTACGGCCCGTAGCTCGCGTCGGCGAGCTTGCGGAGCGCGCCGTCGAGGCCGATCGCATCCTTCGGGTTGAAGTCGATCGCGGCCTTGACCAGGAAGATCCCGATCAAAGAGAAGACGACGGCTCGGGCGACGTGTCCCACGACGCCGGCGCGGGCGCCCCACTTGCGCGCCTGCTCATGCATCTCGCCCGTCCGCCACCGGTCCTCGAACTTGCGCGAGAGGCCGCGGTAGAGGTTCCAGAGGCCCACGCCGACGAGGACGGCGCCCGCAATCCCGACGAGCCATGTCCCGGCCGGCCACGAGAGTACGACGGCGGTCGTCTTGTGCGCCTTCCCGGTCTGCGACTGGCCGCCGCCCGAGCCGACGAGGATCTTCACCGTCGAGGCCGTCAGGGCCGCGTAGACGAGTCCGCGGCCGACGTAGCCGGCGCGCTTCCCCCACTTCTTGGCCGCGCCCTTCGCCTCGCCGTCGCCCGCGTCCTCGCGCTCGGCAACCGCCTGGACGAAGCGCCAGATCGCATACGCGGTAAAGCCGATCGCGAGCAGCGCGAGCATGACCTTGCCGAAGCCGTGCGAGGCGAGGCTGTGCAGCGCACCCGGGCGGCTCGTCGCCTTGCCTCCGTCGCCGAGGGCGAGCTGGATCGCGAGGATCCCGACGATTCCGTACGAGACGCCCTTCGCGACGAGCCCCGTGCGCGCGAGGAGCGCGTACCACCCGCGACCTGCCTGCGCTTCCGCTCGGACCTGCTG
>DASQWB010000058.1:0-15653 GCA_035640455.1 Gaiellaceae bacterium
CGTCACGACGCGCCCGACGAGCTACCGCATCGCGCGGGGGATGGCGATCGTGCCCGAGAACCGGCGCCTCTTCGCGCCGATGAGCGTGCAGGAGAACCTCGAGATGGGCGCGTACCTCGAGGGCAGCGCGAAGAAGGAGGATCTCGACCGGGTCTACTCGCTCTTCCCGCTCTTGAAGGAGCGGCGGAAGCAGCTCGCGGGGACGCTCTCGGGCGGGGAGCAGCAGATGGTGGCGATGGGCCGGGCGCTCATGTCGCGACCGAAGCTCCTGCTGATGGACGAGCCGTCGATGGGGCTCGCGCCGATCCTCGTCGAGCGGAACTTCGAGATCATCAAGCAGGTGCACGAGTCGGGGGTCGCGGTGCTGGTGGTCGAGCAGAACGCGAACGTGTCGCTCTCGATCGCCGACCGCGGCTACGTCCTGCAGACGGGCCGCATCGTCCTCGCCGACGAAGCCTCCGCCCTCCTCGCGCACGAAGACCTCCGCAAGGCCTACCTCGGCCGCTAGCCACCGCCACGGGACATGTCCCTCGTTTCGGCGAGAATCCGTTTCATGGCCACGCACGCGGCGCCGGGGGCTCACGTCGAAGCCGTCCCGCTCCCGGACCGGATCCGCCACCGGTTCCCGATCTTCGGGCGGCGGCTCTACATCAACAGCTGCTCGCAGGGAGCGCTGTCCGACGCCGTTCGCGAGGCGTACGAGCAGTACCTCGCCGACTGGGACGAGAAGGGCGCACCCTGGGAGTACTGGGTCGAGCGGGGCGAGGCTGCGCGGGCGACGTTCGCCCGGCTCGTCCAAGCGGCGCCCGAGGAGATCGCCGTCACCACCTCCCTCTCGGCCGGAGTGGCCGGGCTCGCGAGCGGCCTCCGCTACGCCCGGCGCTCGAAGGTCGTCCTCACCGACTGGGAGTTCCCGACGATCGGCCAGATCTGGCACGCGCAGGAGGCCCGCGGCGCCCGCGTCGTCCACGTGCCCGAAGCAGGCGACGGGACGATCCCGCTCGAGCACTTCGAGCGGGCGATCGACGACGACACGCTCATCGTCTCGATCACGCACGTCTGCTACCGGAACGGCGCGAAGCTCGACGTCGAGCCCATCGTCCGCCTCGCGCACGAGCGCGGCGCGCTCGTCCTCCTCGACGCCTACCAGTCCGTCGGCTCGCTGCCGGTCGACGTCGCTGCGCTCGGCGTCGACTTCCTCGCCGCCGGTGTCCTCAAGTACCTCCTCGGCTCGGCCGGCCTCGCATTCTTCTACTGCCGCCGCGACCTCGTCGAGCGCGTCTGGCCGACCGCGACCGGCTGGTTCGCCGACCGCGACATCTTCGCGATGGACCACCGCGACTACTCGCCCGCTCCCACGGCGAGCCGCTTCCAGTCTGGCACCCCGCCCGTGCCGGCCATCTACGCGGGGATTGCCGGGATGGAGCTGATGGAGGAGATCGGAATCGCCCAGACGCGGGAGCACGTGCTCGTCCTCCACTCGGCGCTCCTCGACGGGCTCGACGCGCTCGGCGCCAGAGTCGCGACCCCCCGGCAGCCGGAGCGCCGCGGCGCCCTCCTCTGCGTCGCCTCGACCGGTGCGCCCGCGCTCGTCGAGGCGCTCGAGCGCGAAGGCATCGTCACGTCATCCCGCGCCGGCAACCTCCGCCTCTCGCCGCACGCCTACAACTCGCTAGAGGATGTCGAGCACGTGCTCGAGGCGCTCGCGCGGCACCGCGAGCTCCTGGCTTGAGAGACAAGCTTGGGTGAAGGAGTGGGACGAGCGAGGCTTTGCCCGCTCGAGAGCGAGGAGCTTCCGGGCGAACTCGTCTTCTGTCACTTCTCGGCCGTGGACGTGGACGGCGGCCGCGACTCCGGCCGCGACAGCTCGTCGAAGCCGAATGGATCGGCCCGCTCGTCAGCGAGCAGGACGGCTGCCGCTTCATGGCCGAGTACGTCCGACCGCTCGTGGATTAGCAGGGGTGCCCGCGGCTGCCTGTCATTCTCGGCCCTTCCGAAACAAGGGAGGGCCGCATGAGCCTACGCGACGACTTGCTACAGGACATTCGCCTCGAGTTGTCGGGGAGTCCTCTGCTCCTCAGCGTGATCGAGACCGGACAATGGCCGAGCACGACCGACCAGGAAGGGTTCGAGTACCTCTCGCTCTGGGTCCACACGCTCCAGAAGGCGCTCCTGCGCCTCGCGGACGGGGTGGAGAGACTGCAGGTGCTTTGACATGCATAGCACACCTGCTATAGTCCATAGCAGGTATGCGATACGTCGTGGCTCTCATCGGGCTCTCGTTCGCGCTCTGCCTCACCGGGTGCGGTGAGGAGCGGAGGCAGGGAAAACCCGCAAGCCCGCCGGCCGCAACCGTCGTTCCCAACCTGGAAGGCGTCAACCTCGACGAGGCGGAGGAGCGGCTCGACTCGCTGGGGATCGGCTATTACGTCGACTCGGGCGACGACGAGGTCGTCTTCGAGCACCTCTGGACGGTCTGCTACCAGTCGCCTGAGGCCGGCTCCCACGCGAGGTTCGTCGAGCTCACTGTCGAACACATCTGCGATGACTGACCCCGGCCGCCGCCCGCTGACGCGCCTCGGCGAGAAGGCCCGCGCCCGCCTCGCCGGCGTCGAGGGCGACGGCTGGTTCTTCGCCCAGATCGCCGACCAGGTCGTCGCGCAGCGGACGGCTCGCCACCTCTCGCAACGGGAGCTCGCCGAGCTCGTCGGCACGACGCAGTCCGCGATAGCGCGGCTCGAGGCCGGCGGGCGGCCGCCGCGCATCGACACGCTGCTCAAGATCGCCGACGCGCTCGACTGCGAGCTCGCGGTGGAGCTCCGCCCACGCGGGGAGGCCCCGCCGTCGTGAGCGCCGACGAGCTCCTCGCGCGTGTCGACGACCTCGAGCGCCGGTTGGAGGGGCTCCAGAGCGAGCTCTACGAGGTACGGAGGCTCGCGCGTGCCGCCCGCGTCGCTGCGCCGGAGCCCGAGCCCTGGGCCGAACCGGTCGTCCCGCCGCCGCCCGCGGTGCCGCCGGCTCCGGAGGAGTGGTGGCAGGACGAGCGCGGCCGCTGGCGCCGGGGCCCGCGGCCGGAGCCGGTCGAGGAGCCCGCCGTCCCACGCGCCGCCGCCCCGCCCTCGCCGCCGGCCGAAGAGGCAAAGGACTTCGTCTGGGACCGCGAGCTCCGCCTGCCGGACCTCGCGGACCTCTTCGGCGCGAAGGCCCTCGCCTGGGCGGGCGGCGTCGTGACCCTCCTCGGCGTCGTCTTCTTCTTCGTCCTCGCGGTGAACCGCGGCTGGATCGGACCCGGCACGCGCGTCGGGCTCGGCGCCGCCGCCTCGCTCATCGTCTTCGCCGCCGGGCTCGTGCTCGAGCGGCGCTACGGCGCCCTCTACTCGGCCCTCGCCGCCGTCGGCGCGGGCATCGCCGGTGGCTACGCGACGCTGCTCGCGGCGACGGCGCTCTACGACATGCTCCCGACCTGGGGCGCGCTTCTGGCCGCCTCCGCGATCGCCGGGCTCGGCCTCGCCGTCTCGCTCTTCTGGTCGTCGGAGATCGTGGCCGGCATCGGGCTCGTGGGTGCGATGGCGGTGCCGGCCTTCCTCGTCCTGCAGGGCGGCCTGACGACCACCGGCACCGCGTTCGTCGCGGTCGTCTTCGCGGCCGCAGCCGCGACGGCCGCGCGCGAGGAGTGGCCGACGCTGCTCGTCGTGTCCGTGGCGGTCAGCATCGCGCAGGCCGGCGCGCTCGTCCTGGACTCCGACACGCCGCGCTGGAGTCGCTTCGCCGTCGCGGCCGTCTTCTGGGCGCTCTACCTCGCGGCCGCGCTCGGCTGGCAGCTCCGCGTCGTCGGCGAGCGCCTGGCCTCCCTCGCGGCCAGTCTCATCGTGCTCTCGGCCGGCTTCGCCGTCCTCTCCGCCGCCTGGCTCCTCCATGGGAGCTGGGGCAGCTTCGACAAGGAGGGCCTCGTGCTCGCGGTGGCGGCGCTCGGCTACGGCGCGTCCGCGGCCGTCTTCTTCCTCCGGCCGGGCGCGCGGCAGCTCGCCGTCCTCCTCGGCGTGACCGGGCTCGCAGTCGGGGCGATCGCGGTCGCGGACCTCGTCTCCGGCGCGAGCCTCACCTACGCCTGGGCGGCCGAGGGCGCGCTCCTCGCCTGGCTCGCCTGGCGGATCGCGGAGGCGCGGTTCCAGCTCGCCTCCTTCGCCTACCTCGCGCTTGCGCTCGGCCACGCCCTAGCGTTCGAATCGCGGCTCGACCGGCTCTTCGACCCGAACCGCCACCCCGGCCGCGGCGCGCCGACGATCACGGCGCTCGCCGCGGCGGCGGCGATCGCTGCCTGGTACGCGCGCGAGCCGGCTGCCGAGGTCGAGGCGGACGAGGGCGTGCTCTCCTTCCTCGCGCAGCCCCTCGAGGAGCTCCGGAAGGCGCAGCCGGTCGTGCGTCGGGTTCTCGCGGCGGCCGCCGGCGTCCTCGGCATCTACGCGCTCTCGCTCGCGATCCTCGAGCTCTTCGAGCTCGGCGCCGACGACGTCGAGACGTGGTTCGACCGCGGCCACGTCGTCGTGAGCGCGGCCTGGGCGGTCGTCGGCCTCGCGGTCGTCGTCGCCGGCCTCTACCGCGGGACGCGCGCGGTCACAATTATGGGCCTCGCGTGGCTCGGCCTCACGCTGCTGAAGCTCGGCCTCTACGACGCGCGCGAGCTCGACGAGACGCTCCGCTCCTGGTCGTTTCTCGCCGTCGGCGCATGCGTCCTCCTCGCCGGCTACGCGTACCAGCTCCTCGGCCGGCGCGAAGAGCGGCTCGACGCCGTCGCCGTCGTCGGCAGCGTCGTCCCGCTCGGCCTCGGGCTCTCGGCGGTGACGACGCTCGTCGAGGGCCACCTCGGCGGGATCGACCTCCTCGGCCTCGCGCTCCTCGGCCTCGGCGCCGTCTACGGCGCGCTCGCCGCCGGCGCGTTCCGGCTCCACCGCGACCTGAGCACGCTCCTCTGGGCGCTCGCGCTCGTCGTCGCCGCCGGCGCGGAGGCGGTGCTCGTCTCGGGCGGCTGGCTCACGCTCGCGTGGGCCGCGAGCGCGGCCGCGCTGACGTGGCTCGCCGTCCTCCTCGACGAGGAGCGGCTCCAGGTCGCCGCGCTCGGCTACCTCGTCGTCGCCTTCGGCTGGACGATCCTCGAGGAGGCGCCGCCGAACGCGCTCGTGAACGCAACGGCGCACCCGGCGGAGGGCATCGGAAGCGTCGTCCTCGTGGCTGCGGCGACGGCGCTCTTCGCCCGCCTCTGCCTGTTCGAGGACGCACGCTGGCGCACCTGGAGCGGTTGGGTCGCCGGCATCGTCGTCGTGTACGGCCTGTCGCTCGCCATCCTCGAGCTCGCCCAGCTCGCGCCCGGCGGCGACCTGAAGACGAACTTCCAGCGCGGGCACACCGGCGTCAGCGCCTTCTGGGGCGCGCTCGGGCTCGCGCTCCTCTACGTCGGGCTGACCCGCCGGCTACGTGTCCTGCGGCTCGGCGGCTTCGCACTCTTCGGCGTCAGTCTCGCGAAGCTCTTCCTCTACGACCTCGCGTTCCTGAACTCCGTCGCCCGTGCGCTGTCGTTCCTTGCCGTCGGCGCCGTCCTCCTGCTCGGCGGCTTCTTCTACCAGCGCCTGAGCGCGCAGCTCGAGAGCCGGCAGGCCTAGGGCTTCCATCCGGTCGACCGGTCGTTTCAGACGGACACACGGCAGAGCCCGCGCGTCCTGTCGGCGTCTTAGGACCGAGAGCGGACGAGCGTCGGCCGCAGGGCGCCGATCTGGGGCGGCGTCTGCTCCGACTCGACGACGAGCGTCGCGAGCTCGTGGAGCCGCATGCGGTTGTTCCGTGCCGACCGGCGCAGGAGCTCGAAGGCCTCCGGCATCTCGAGCCCGAACCGCTCGGCGAGGACGCCCTTCGCCTGCTCGACGACGACGCGCGAGTCGAGCGCGCGCTGGAGCTGGGCGTTGGCCTCGGCGAGCGCGATGACGAGATCTTCGAGCCGCTGCTCGCGCTCCTCGGCCGAGACGGTCGAGCGGTCGGCGGCGGTGGCCGCGGTGGCCGCGATGGCCAGCCCGTCTCCCGACAGGTCGCTACTCGGCCGCGAGCCCACCGATGACCTCCTCGACCGCCTCGGCAAGGGAACGCTCGATCCGGAAGACCCGGTCGAGCCCGGTGATCTCGAAGACGCGGAGGATCCGCGGATCCTGGGAGACGACGACACACACTCCCCCGTCGGCGCGCAGCCGCCGCGCTCCCTCCGTGAGGACCCCCAGCGCCACCGAGTCGATGAAGGTGAGGCCGATCAGGTCGACGATCACACGGCGCGCTCCGCGCCCGATGGCTCGCTCGAGCTCCTCGCGCAGTCGTCCCGCGGTCGCGATGTCGAGCTCGCCCGCAACCGACACCACGTACGCGTCGGCTCCGACCTGCGTCGTCGTCGCATTGACGCCCATCACCGACATCGTCGGTCCACGCTAGCCCGGCGTCCCTAAGGTTTGTCTAAGGCATTTGCAGGGATTTGCTCACACAGCGAGCAGCTTGTAGCCGACGCCGCGAACGGTGACGAGGCGGCTCGGCCGCCCGGGCGTCGCCTCGATCTTCCGCCTCAGGTTCGAGACATGGATGTCGCAGGCGCGCTCGTCGCCGACGTACGTGCTGTTCCAGAGCTGCTGCATGATCTCGCGCCGGCTGTAGACGCGCTCGGGCTCCTCGGCCAGGAGGGCGAGCAACCGGAACTCCGAGGGCGTCAGGCGGATGGTGTTCCCGTCGACCCGCACCTCATGCCGGGAGACGTCGAGCTCGAGCGAGCCGACGCGGCGGACGCCGAAGCTCCCCGCGCGGTCGAGCTCGCGGCGGCGGAGGATCGCGCGCACGCGGCTCACGAGCTCGGCGACCGAGAACGGCTTCGTGACGTAGTCGTCGGCGCCCGCCTCGAGCCCGAGGACGCGATCGACCTCGGCGTCCATCGCGGTGAGCATGAGGATCGGGACGTCGCTCTCGCCGCGCAGGCGCCGGCAGATCTCGATGCCCGACAGCCCGGGCAGCCGGACGTCGAGTACGAGGACGTCGTAGCGCGTCGACCGCGCCGCCTCGAGGGCCGTCTCGCCGTCGCCGAACGCGTCGACCTCGAAGCCCTCCGCGTGCAGCGCGTAGCTGACGGCGTCCACGATCGCCTGCTCGTCGTCGACGACGAGGATCTTCTCGGGCGTCACGCGTCCACCTCGAATTCACCCGCTCCAGGCGAGCGGCGCAGACGGCCGAGCCGGCCAAGCCGACACGGCCTGAAAGCAGCATCGCAAGCGACGCCGCTCACGCCGTGACGAGGCGGCCCGCGCGGAGCTTCATGCGTGCCGTCGTGCCACGGCCTCGCGCCGAGTCGATCTCGAGCTTGCTCCCCATCGCCTTCGCGGCTGCGTCGACGATGGCGAGCCCGAGGCCGAAGCCGCTCTTCGCGTCGTCGTCCCCGCGATAGAAGCGCTCCACGGCCCGCGCGCGGTCACGGCGCGTCATCCCACGACCCGTATCCCGGACCGCCACGTCGACGAAACCCGGCTCGCGCTCCGTCGCCGCCAGCGTCACCGTGCCGCGTGCCGTGTACTTCACCGCGTTCGACGCGAGGTTGAGGAGCGCCTCCTCGAGCAGCTCGCGGTTGGCGAAGACGGCGACACCGTCCGGGCACTCGACCTCCACCGACACGCGCGGTGCCGGGTGGAGCGCCTGTGCGACCTCCTCGAGCAACGGGCACAGCTCGACGACCTCGAGCCGCGGCGCCTCGGCGCGGGTCTGGACACGGGCGAGGGTGAGGAGCGCGTCAGTGAGCCGCTCCAGCCGGCGGCACTGTCGCTCGAGGTGGGCGAGGAACCGCTCGCGTTCCTCGGGGACGTCCTTCGCGCCCGACTGGAGCACCTCGACCGCTCCGATGATCGCCGCGAGCGGCGTCCGCAGCTCGTGGGCCGCGTTCGACACGAAGTCGCGCTCGGCCTGCTCGCGCTGGTCGGCGAGCGTGACGTCGCGGAAGACCGAGACGGCGGCGACGATCCGGCCCGAGCCGTCCCGGATCGGGCCGCTGTTGATCTCGACGACGGCTTGGTCGCCGTCCGGGCGGACGATCCGCGCCCGCTCGCCCATCACGACCTCGCCGGTGTGGAGCGACCGCAGCACCGGCCAGTCTCCGTCGTATCGCGAGCCGCCGACCTTATAGCCCGCGACCTGCGACGGCGCGCCCACAGTGCCGAGCGTCCGCTTCGCCTCGGCGTTCGCGAGTAGCACCTGCTCGTGCTCGTCGACGATCGCGAGCCCGAGCGGGTTCTGCTCCAGAACCGCCTCGAGGAGCGCCTGCTGCCGCTCGACCGCCGCCGTGCGCTCGGCCACGCGTCCCTCGAGCTCGGCGTTCAGAACGCGGAGCTCGGTAGCGGCCGACCGCTGCTCGGTCACGTCGCGAAGCGACCACCGGACCGCGAGCGGCTCGCCCTCGCGGTGGATCGGCACCGCACGCGCGTGGACGATGCGCTCTCCGTCGTCCCGGGGCCGAACCCACAGGTCGGCGTCGGCGAGGGGCTCGTCGCGACCGATCGTGAGCAGCATCGTGCGGAACGTGCGCCGGGATCGCGGCGCGACCATCACCGCGAGGATCTTGTCCTCGAGCCGCACCTTGGAGAGACCGAGCAGCTCGGCGGCGGCCGGGTTCGCCTCGAGGATCTTGCCGTTCACGTCGGTGACGAGCAGCGCGTCTGGCGCGCGCTGGAAGAGCTCCCGGTAGTGCCGGTACCCGTCGTCGCGCGACGCGTGGGCGGCGAGCAGGTCCTCGTTCTGCGCCCGCAGCTGCTCCTCGGAGATGCGCAGCTCCTGGATCACCGACTCGAGCTCGTTGAACTCGGTCACGCAGGCTGCTCCTCGTACGGGTGCATCAACAGGATGGCACCCCGCATACCGTCGTTGCCGTCGAGCGGCGCGAGCTCGAGCCGAAGCGAGATCGGCCGGCCGCGGCGGTTGATCGCGCTCAGGGTCACCTCCGGCTCGCCGTCACCTGCGAGCACCTTGCGGATCGGCCCACGCAGCTCGTCGACGGGCAGGCCGATGTCGAGGTTCAGGAGGTGATTGCCGAGCACCTCCTCGGCGCGCAGCCCCCACAGCTCGAACGCCGCCTCGTTCCACGCCGTCACCTGGAGTTCGTGGTCGACGACGGCGACGGCGGCGCCGAGGCTGCCGAGCACGCTCTCGAGGAACGCGTTCACGTCGTTGAGCTCGTCGGTGCGCTGCTGGAGCTCGTCGTTCATCGTCTCGAGCTCCTCGTTCGTCGACTGGAGCTCCTCGTTCATCGTCTCGAGCTCCTCGTTCGTCGACTGCAGCTCCTCGTTCGTCGTCTCGAGCTCCTCGTTCGTCGACTGGAGCTCCTCGTTCGTCGTCTCGAGCTCCTCGACAGTCGACTGGAGCTCCTCGTATGCCGTCTCGAGCTGTCGCTTCGAGACGTCCGCCTCCTCGCGCAGGCGGTTGAAGCGCGTGACGTCGGCAAAAGTGATCGAGACGCCGAGGGTGTCGTCGGCCGGACTGACGAGCGGGGCGATCTGGACGTCCATGAGGCGGGCGTGCCCCTCGCTCGTCCACTCGACGTCGTGGATCCGCACCGGATGACGCTCCGCGTACGCCTTCTGGATGCGGGCCCGCAGCTCGATCGGCTGGTACGAGACCTCCAGGTCCTGGATGGGCCGGCCGAGGTCCGTCGTCTTGATGCGAAACAGCGTCCGGGCGTGCGCGTTCGCAAGCACGAGGGCGCCGTTGCTGTCGACGACGAGTTGGGCCACCGGGGCGGTATCGACGGCGAGCTGGCGGACCTCCGAATCGGGGTCCGGCTCCGGCACGGCGCGCTTGAAGTCGGGCGGTGGCAGCACGGAAATGCGCCGGCGAGCGACGCGCATGAACACGCGCCGCTTGAGATCCACCGGCCTGAAGAGCGGCGAGCGTGCGGCCAGCGCCTCCGACTTGCCGAGGAAGAGGTAGCCGTCGTCACGCAGGGAGAAGTGGAAGTTCTGGAGGATCTGCTCCTGCGTCTCGGTCGTGAAGTACATGAGCGTATTTCGCGAGATCAGCAGGTCGATCTTCGAGATCGGCGGATCCTGGATTACGTCGTGCCGGCCGAAGATCACGGACCGGCGCAGATCCGTCCGAAACGCGTAGCCCGTCCCGGCGTCTTCGAAGTAGCGCTCGCGGAGCTCCGGCGGTACCGTCTCGACCTGCTTCGCCGTGTACCGCGCGTGGCGCCCCCCGTTGAGTGCGTCGTCGTCGATGTCGGTCGCGTAGATCTTCACGCGGCGTCGGAAGGTGTCGCCGCCGAGCGCCTCGGCGAGGAGGATCGCCGCGGAGTAGGCCTCTTCGCCGGTCGCACAGCCGGTCGACCAGACGCGGATGTCGTGCTCGCGGCCGACGATCGCCGGGATCACCTCGGAGCGGAGGTAGTCCCAGGCCAGCTCGTCCCGGAAGAACGACGTGACGTTGATCAGGATCGTGTCGAAGAGCGGGCCGAACTCTTCGGGCTCCCGCTCCAGCAGCTCGCGGTAGGCGGCGAAGGACTCGACCTTGCGGTCCTGCATCCGCTTGGAGATCCGCCGCATGAGGCTCGGCCGCTTGTAGCCGGTGAAGTCGAAGGCTCGGTTGTCGCGGATGAAGTCGAGCAGCTGCTCGAACTCCGGATTGCGATCGTTCACGGCACCTGTTCGACGGCTTCGTCAGCGCTCTCTCCGGTCTCGTGCAGGTTGTGCACCGCGTGCCGTAGCGCGAGCGCGTGCTGGATGCCCTGGTCGGCCTGCCGTGCATAGCGGAACGCGGAGCTCGAGCTGCCCCGCGCCGACAGCCGCTGCGCGATGCGGCGCAGCATGGCCGAGCGCTCCTCGAGCGCCCGCACCGCCGACCACAGGGCCGCCTCGATCGACTGGGACTGCGCGGTCAGCAGCGTGTCGAGCGAATACTGATGGCCGGTCCGGCAGCGGAAGCGGGGCAGACCGTCCTCTTCCGTTTCCCACAGCGCGCTGCTGCATTCGGGGCAGGTGAACCCGCTCGGCTCGCCCGGCTGCGGCGCGTCGCTCGCGCCGCGGTCGACGGCGACGTACGTCTCCTCGAGCACCGCTTCGGGCTCGATCGGTACGGGCGGTGCCTCGCGCGGAGTCGCCGACGCGAGCTCGGAGAGGAGCGGCGCGATCGCGCGGGTCGCGACGACGTGCTCCGGGCCGACGTAGGCGATGGCGCTCTGCGGCATCGCGGGGTAGAGCGCGTCGGCCGGATCCTGGACGACGGTGTGTCCGCCGGCCGCTTTCACCGCGGCGAGCCCAGCCGTGCCGTCGTCGAGGACGCCCGAGAGGACGACGCCGACGACGTTCGTGCCGTACGACCGCGCGGCGCTGCGGAAGAGCGGGTCGATGGCGGGCCGGTGCCCGTTCTCGCGCGGGCCGGGGGTGACGCGCACGACGCCGTCCTCGACCAGCATGTGGTTGTCGGGCGGCGCCACGTAGATCCGCCCGGCCTCGACCTGCTCGCCGTCGATTGCGTGCGCGGCGGGCAAGTCTCCGGCCCGTCTGAGGATCGCGGGGAGGACGCTCGTCCCGCCCGGCGGCAGGTGGAGCACGACGAACACCGCCGACCGGAGGTCCGTGGGGAGACCGCTGACCACGTTGCGGAGAGCTTCGACCCCGCCTGCGGAAGCGCCGATGACGATGACCCCGTGCCCGTTCGACTGCCCGTTACCGGGCACCAATTCTCCTTTCGGCCGGCGCGTGAATGATAGACCCGATGCGACGGAAAATAGCCGCGCTCGGCGACTCGATCACCGCCGGCTCGCCGCTCTGGGACCCGGATCCGGCGGTGCGGGAGCGGATTGGCGCGGCGCTCGACGAGCGCAGCCAGTGGGAGTGGTGGGCGGCCCGGGCGACGGCTGGCCTCGAGTTCCGCAACTGCGGGGTCTACGGCGAGCGGGCGGAGGAGATCGAGCGGCGGCTCGAGGGCTGCGCAGCGGGCGCCGACGCCCTCGTCGTCCAGGGCGGGATCAACGACGTGGCGCAGGGCCGGCCGGTCGAGGACGCGGCGGCGGCGCTGCGGCGGATGGTGCGGCGGGGGCTCGCGCTCGGCTTGGCCGTCGCGCTCGCCGACGTGCTGCCGTGGAACAACGGCTGGCCCGCCGCCGAGCCCGAGATCCGGCGCCTCAACGAGCTCGTGCACGCGTTCGGGCGGGAGGAGGGCGTGCCGGTCCTGCCCTTCCACGACACGCTCGAGGACCCGGAGCGGCCGGGGCTGATGCGCGAGGAGTGGACGGACGACGGCGATCACCCCTCCGTGGAGGGCTACCGGCGGCTCGGGGAGCTCGCGTTCCGGTTGCCGAGCGGATAGAAGGGTGCCGTGCGCGTCGGCGCGATGAACAACCCGTTTCGGCCGCTCGCGGACGAGCTCCGCCGGATCGCCGCCGCCGGCTTCGAGTACGTCGACCTGACGCTCGAGCCGCCGGGAGCGTGGCCAGTCGTGCCGGAGGAGGTGCGGGAGCTCGTCGAGGAGTCCGGCCTCGGCGTCGTCGGCCACACCGCCTGGTACCTGCCGGTCGCCTCGCCGTTCCCTCCGCTCCGCACGGCGGCACGAGGGTTGTTCCTCGAGGCCTTCCACGCGTTCGCCGCGGTCGGCGCGACGCACGTGACGATCCACCCGGATCCGGTGACGCGGTCGTACCCGCGCGGCGAGGCGATCGCCGGCAACGTCGACGCGGTCGCCGAGCTCGCCGAGGCCGCGGCGGCGCACCGGCTTACGCTCATGGTCGAGAACATGGGCCGGTCGTTCGGCACAGCCGCCGAGCTCGCGCCGCTCCTCGCTTCCCACCCGGACGTCCGGTTCCACCTCGACGTCGGGCACGCCCACCTCGCCGGCGATACGACGGGCGAACTCCTCGCCGCCTTCGGCGACCGGCTCGCGCACGTGCACGTCAGCGACAACTTCGGCGTCGACGACCTACATCTGCCGCTCGGCGCCGGCTCGATCGCCTGGCGCGATGTGATCGACCGTCTCCGGGGGATCGGCTACGACGGCACCGTGACGCTCGAGATGCACTCGCCGGAGCCGCGCCACCTCGAGGTCTCGCTTCGGCTGTGGCGCGAGTGGTGGCGCTCGGCCTAAGCGCGGGAGCCGGGTGTCTGAGTCGTCCCGCCCTCGCGCGCGAGGTTCCTCACTTCGCGCGCGAACTGCTCGACGTCGAGCAGGAGACGAGCGTAGTGCCGCAGGACGAGGATTCCGCCGATGATCGCGGCGACGTTCGCCACGCCGACGACGAGGATCGCGATCCTGAAGACATCGTCCCAGGTGGGTCCGAAAAGGCCGTTCTCCATCGCTGGCGCCTCCTCGAACGCGATTCTAAGCACGAGGGGACGGTCGGTAAGACCTCCGTCGCGGCCGACACAAACGGCCGTAGATGGAGACCCTCACGACCCGAGCTCGCGCCGACGCCACGACGTTCCTTGTCGTCGTCGGCGCCGTCAGCGCCGGCGTCCATGCCGGGCTCGCGCCCCAGCATCTGCGCGAGTGGCTGCCGCTCGGCGCTTCGTTCGTCGCCGCCGCGGCCGCAGCAGCCGCCGGCGTCGTCGCGCTCGCGTTTCGGCCGGCGAGCCTGTGGCCGCCGCGCGTCCTCGGCGCGCTGCTCGGCAGCCTGGTCGTCGCCTACGCACTGACGAGGCTCGCGGCGCTGCGGCCGCTCGACCCGGACCGCGAGCCGCTCGACGTGCTCGGCGTCTGCACCAGCGCGCTCGAAGCCGCCGGCCTCGTCGCCGCAGTCGGTCTCGGGAGAAGTCGCCGTCTCACCGTCACCGTCACAGGAGGTACACCATGACCCTGAACATCCACCAGGGCTCCCGGCTCTGGCTCGCGGCTGCGGTCGCCGCGCTCAGCGCCACGCTCGTGCTGCTCTTCTCGGCCGGACACTCGGACGGGGCGCACGCATCCATGACGAGAGCGCCGCAGTTCTCGCCGAAGGCAGTCGCCTTCCGCTCGGCGATGGACAAGCTGTGGGAAGACCACGTCACGTGGACGCGGATGGTCATCGTCGACTTCGCCGCGGGCCTGCCCGACCTACAGACGGCCGAGGCGCGGCTGCTGCGGAATCAGGTCGACATCGGCAACGCGATCAAGCCCTACTACGGCGCCGCCGCCGGCAGGAAGCTGACGAGCCTGCTGCGCACGCATATCCTCGAAGCCGTCCCGGTGCTGGCGGCGGCGAAGGCCGGCGACAAGGTCAGGCTCACCCAATCGCTCAACGCCTGGTACGCGAACGCCAACGAGATCGCGGCGTTCCTCGCCAAGGCGAACCCGCACAACTGGCCGCTCGCGATGACGCGTACGATGATGAAGCAGCACCTGGCGCTCACCACGAAGGAGGCGGTGGCCCGGCTGCAGGGCAACTGGACCGCCGACGTCCGCGCCTACGACCAGGTGCACGCCGAGATCCTCGGCATGTCCCACATGCTCAGCACCGGGATCATTCGCCAGTTCCCAAGCCGCTTCTGAGCAGTTTCCCCGCGGCGGCCTCGTCCAGGCGAGGCCGCCGCGTATCGTTGGGGCATGACCACGACCGATGCCTTCACGGAAGTTCCGGTCCGCCTCGACTTCGAACGGCACGCGCCCGCGTTCTACAAGGCCATGGTGCACCTCGACCATGCAGCGACGAAGGAGCTCGACCGCGTCGGCTTCGACCGCCGGCTGCGCGAGCTCGTCCGCATCCGCGCCTCGCAGCTCAACGGCTGCGCCTACTGCGTCGACATGCACACGAAGGACGCACGCGCGCTCGGAGAGACCGAGCAGCGCATCTACTCGCTGCCGGTATGGCGCGAGACGCCGTTCTTCACCGAGCGCGAGCGGGCGGCGCTGGCTTTCACCGAGTCGGTCACCCTCCTCGCCGAAGACCACGTGCCCACCGAAGCATACGACGCGGTCGCCGCCCACTTCGATCCCGACGAGATCGCGGCGCTCGTCGGCCTCGTCGTGACGATCAACGCCTGGAACGGGATCGCCGTGAGCACGCGGGCCTGGCCGCCCGGCTCGTACGAGCCGTAAGCACTGCGCGCGCGCCGGCACTAACCAGGCATGCAGAGCACCGCGCCGGAGATCGTCTCTTGGCGACGCCGGCAGCTCGCCGAGGCCGGCTTCCCCGGCGCGCTTGCGCGGCGAGTCGCACACGATCCTTCGTACGACCTGCACGCGCTGATCGAGCTCGTGGAGCGCGGCTGCCCGCCCGCGCTGGCTGTGCGGATCCTCGCTCCACTAGACGAACGCGTAGGGGTTTGAGCGTGTCCGTGGCGGCTACGCTCGCGGGTAGGCAGATGGAGTCTGCGGCGCTGACCCGTGCCCCGCGGCCGCTCGACGAGGAGTCGCGCGAGTGGCTGCGCGCCCTGCGCGGCGCAGGCGTCGAGCGCGAAGACGCGACGGCGCGTCTGCACGCGCTCCTGCTCCGTGCGGCTCGCTTCGAGGTGGCGCGGCGGCGGCCGACGCTGCCGCACCTGCGCGGAAACGAGCTGGACGAGATCGCGCTCGAGGCGGCGGACGACGCGCTGATGAGCGTGCTCGCGCGCCTCGACGACTTCCGCGGCGCCAGCCGCTTCACGACCTGGGTCTACAAGTTCGCGCTGCTCGAGGCGGCGGTGAAGCTG
>DASQWB010000059.1:0-9103 GCA_035640455.1 Gaiellaceae bacterium
GCCTCGTCCTGCTCCCGCTCGTCGTCGCGGCGTTCCTGGTCGCCGTCCGGCGGCGCGCCGTCGTCGTGCCCGCGCTCGCCGCGCTCGTGGCCGTCGCCGTCGTCGTCTCGCCGTGGGTGGTGCGAAACCGCGTCTCGGTCGGCTGCACGACGCTCACGACCGACGGCCGCGCGCTCTGGAAGGCGAACAACCCGAACACGCTCCGCACGCTCGAGCACGGCAAGTGGATCGACGACGTGCCGCCGATCCCGGGCACGCCGCCGACGCCGCAGGACGCGGGGGCGATCTACGCGAGTACCGGCCGTGTCGTCCCGACGAACGAGTGCGCCCAGATGCGCTACTACCGGCATCTGGCGGTCCGGTTCATGGAGCATCACCCGGGAGAGAAGGCGAAGCTCGCCGGCGTCGCCGCGCGGATGCTGTGGCAGCCGGCGGTGACGAGGACGGAGGGCCGCCGCGGCGCCGGTACGAGCCTCGACGTCGGGCGCCGCGTCGTCGAGCCGGCCTTCGTGATCGTCCTCTACGCGCTCGGGCTCGTCGGCCTCTTCCTCGTGCCGCGCCGGCTAGCCGCGCTCGCGCTCCTCCTGCTCGCCTACAACACGCTGGCGGCGATGCTCTTCGCGGGCGAGACGCGCTACCGCGTCCCGTGGGACTTCGTGATCGCGCTCAGCGCGGCCGCCGCCGTCACTCGGATCTTGGCCCTAATCGGCCGCGGCCCCGTCCAGGAACGACCGGTAGAGGATCTCCGTCCGGTCGGTCGCGCGGGCCTCGAGAAAGTGCACTAGTGCACGTTCGCGGCCGGCCCGGCCCATCCGCGCCGCCAGCTCCGAGTCGCGTGCCAGCTCGACGATCGCCCGCGCCAGCGGCTCGACCTCCGCGGGCGGCACCAATAGGCCCGTCTCGCCGTCGCGGACGATGTCGGCAAGCCCGCCGATCGCGGCCGCGATCACCGGCCGCGCGCGCTCCATCGCCTCGAGCGCGACCATCCCGAAGCCCTCGCCGAGCGACGGCACGACCACGATCCCGCTCTCCTCGATCGCGCGCTGCACCGGCACGACATGGCCGAGGAAGCGGACGGCGTCCTCGAGTCCGAGCTCCCTCGCGAGGGCGCGGAGCGCCGGCTCGAGCGGGCCGCGGCCGGCGATCGCGAGCTCGACGTCCGGGACCTCGCGCCGCGCCTCCGCGAGCGCGCGCAGGAGGACGACGTGCCCCTTGATCGGGATCAGCCGGCCGATGCAGAGGAGCCGCGGCGGTCCCTCGTACGGAGCCGCCCCGTCCGCGGGGGGAATGCCGTAGTGGACGATCTGGAAGCCGTCCTCGGCGAACCCCTCCGTCTCGGCGAGGTAGCGCGCCAGGCCGCGCGAGATCGCGATGTGGACGTGCGCGAGGCTCGCGACGGTCCGGTCGGCAAGGGCGAAGCCGCGTCCCTCGCGAAACTCGTTGAAGCCGTGCTTCGTGCTGAAGCGGAGCGGAACTCGCGCGAGCGTACCGGCGAGCTGGCCGTAGACGTCGGCGTGCACGAGGTGCGTGTGCAGGAGCGCCGGCCGGTGGCGGACGAGATAGCCGGTCAGGCGCAGGAAGGCGAGCGGGTCGACATCGGCCCGCAGCGGGATCGCGTCGAGCGGCACGCCGCGCTGCTCGAGCTCGCGCGCGAACTCCCAGGCGCCGGGCTCGTGCTCGTGGAGCATGAGCATCCGGATGTTCCAGCCGCGATCCCGCAGGCGCGAGAGGAGCGAGAGCAGGTGCGCCTCCGAGCCAGAGATCCCGGCCACCTTCTGCATGTGGAGAACCAGGTCGCTCATCCGAGACCTGCCGCGGCGAGTATGCCTTCCGCCCACGAGTCGGCGGAGTGGCGCGCCGCCACGTGGTCCCGCAGACGGCGGCCGAGCTCGCGTCGGGCGGCGTCGTCGCGGCGCTCGAACTCCCGCAGCCGCTCGACGAGCTCGCCCGGGTCGTCGCGCGCGAAGCGAAGCTCGGGCTCGAGGAGCTCATCGAAGACCGGGTTCGAGGCGACCACGGGCAGGCAGCTCGCCGCCGCCTCGTAGACGACCTTGTCGGGCGCGCCCGCCCGCATGTTGTTCACGAGCAGGTCGGCTCGGGAGAAGAGCTCCGGCACCCGCGCGCGCGGCACCGCCCCCTCGAGGCGGACGCGGTCGGTCACGCCCAAGGCGTCGACGAGCTCGCCGAGGGTCTTGCGGTGCTCGCGCTCGAGCGGCGTCAGCGTCGGCCCGTGGACCGTCAGCCGCGCATCAGTCGCGCCCACGGCGTGGACGACCACGTCGAGCCCCTTCGCCGGCGAGTAGCGCCCGAGGGCGAGCAGGCGCAGGCTGCCGTCGCGGTCGTGGTCGCTGCAGCCGAACTCGGCGAGGTCGATGCCGTGGCCGATCGCGCGCACCTTCCGCGAGGGGAGCGGGAACGAGCGGCGGTCGACGCTCGTCACCGCGGTCGAGACCCGCTCAGCCGCGCGCAGGAGCGAGCCCGCCCGCCAGTGCGTGTACCAGAGCACGAGCGGAATGCGGAGTGGCCGGACGAACGGCACGGCGAGGACGGCGTAGATCGGGCACATATGGGCGACGACGGCGCCGCCGCGCAGGCCGGGCAGCTCGGCCGCGAGCGCCGCCTCGAACCGCGCGCCGCGGCCGGCCTTCGTCCGCGCGCCGAAAGTGCGGACGCGGGCGTTCCTCGGGAGCACGTCCGGGACGGCTCCGTCCGCGAGCACGACCACCTCGTCGACGCGCCGTGCCAGCGCCGCGATCTTCGGCACGGTCGCCCCGAGGGCCGGGTGGTCCGGGTCGACCTGCTGCGTGACGAAGAGGAGCCTCATGCGCTACAGAGTGCCGAGCGGCGCGATCGCCCGCATGGGCTGTCCCGTCACCTCGGCGATGACCTCGAAGTGCCGGTCGTAGTGGCACACGGGCACGCCTGCGAGTTCGGCCGCAGCGGCCACGACGAGATCGTTCCGGGGCACTTGCCGATGCCTTCCGCGCTGGACGAGCTCTCGCCAGACGAGGACGGCGCGATCCCACACCGGAGCGTCCACGTCGATGTGCGGAAGGCCGTCGGCAAGTGCGGCAAGCCGGTCGAACTCCGTTGCGTTCCGCGCCGTCCACAGAAGCTCCAGCTTCACCGGTGGACACGTGGCGATGTCGCCGGCCATGAGACGGGCGTCGAAGTCTGCACGCACGGTGTCTTGCAGCAGCCGGTTCGTCCACGCGCTCGTATCTGCAAGCTCCACCGGCTAACGGAGGTCTGGGAACGTCTCGTCGAGCTCTCCCGCCTCCGACGCCTCGATCTCTTCGTTGCTCATGCTGAATTCCCAGGCCGCGAGCTGCCGGAGCTTCTCCTGACGCACGACCTCAGCGAGAGCCTTGTGGACGGTCTCGGTGGTCCCGTTGGTGCCGAGGACCTCTCGCGCTTGCTTCACCAAGGACATGTCGAGATTGAGCGAGGTACGCTTGGTCATGTCCAGATTGTATGCCTCGCTCGCCACGTAGCGAGCATACCTCAGAAGAAGTCGAAGTCGCCCAGCGTGAAGTGCCACGCGCGCGGGTCTGGGTCGAGCCGCTCCCCCGGCTGCAGCACCTTGCCGACGAAGCGGATCTTCCGGTTCGTCGGCAGGAAGCCCGCGCGCAGGAACGAGCGCCGCTGCGCGCGCGGCGGCAGAGCGATCAGCACGTCGGCGTCGACCTCGGCGGCCGCGCGCCTCAGGAGGGCAACGCGTTCGGCGTGGGCATCCGGTGTGCTGACGAGGTCGGCGAGGAAGCCGCTCGAAACGCCCTGCTTCACGGTGTGGCCGACGATCGCGACCGCGCGCAGTCGCCCGTCGCGATACGCGCCGAAGCGGCGGTAGGTGCGAGGCGTGTCCGCGTAGCGCCAGTTCAGGAACTGGGCGTCGCGGACGACATGGTTGCCGTAAGCGGGCGCCGCCGCGCGCCAGACCTCGTCGGTCTCCGGCGGGAAGCGCTCGAGCGGCTCCACGCGCACGTCGCCGTAGAGGTGCGCCTCGGGCGATGAGGAGCGCAGCCCGCCGCGAGGGCTGGGCCGGCGCACGAGATAGCGAGCGACCCCAGCGGCGCGCAGCGGCCGCGCCCACACGCGCCGGCCCGGCAGGTCGATCCACCCGAGCCGGCCGACGAAGATCCGGTGCGAGGCCGCGTTCGGGAACGTGATCGTGATCGGCGATCCGTCCGCGGCCGCCTCGCGCTCGTTGTTCAGCTCGAGCTCCGAGAAGATCCCCTGCCGCCGATACGGCGCCTCCGTCGCCACGTGCACCGGGATCGCGACCGGACGTTCCTCGCCGTCGAGGAGCATCCGGAAGAAGCTCATCGCCGCGACGCCCACCACCCGTCCGTCGTCGATGCCGAGCGAGATCAGCCGCCGCCCGACCGGGTTCCGGTCGAACCACCACTCGAACTCGGCGTCGTCGATGTGCGAGCGGCCGACACCGTGCATGAGCTCGAAGAAGCCAGCCCGCCGCTCGGGCGTGAAGAGCTCGACCGTATAGGGGCTCACTTGGAGGAGGTGCCGAGGGCCGCGTTGAACGCGCGGCGCGCGTACGTGCCGGCGACCGTGTCCTTGAGCGCGATCAGGTCGCAGGCACCGCGGAGGACGAGCTCGAACGTCCGGGCCGGATAGGGCTCGACGTTGTAGCGGCGCAGGCGGAAACGGTCGCTGCGCGGGCCGTTCGCGCCCGAGACCGAGGTGAAGCCGAGCTCGTAGCCGGCCTGGCGGACGAGGCTCAGATGGACGGGCAGGTAGTCCGCCTCCGAGCCCTTGACGAACGCGAACGCCTGCACGGTCCGGCCGAGCGCCTCCTCGAGCCGCAGCTTCGAGACGACGATCTCCCGCGCCGCCTCGTCGAGCGCGAGGTCGGCGACCGGCCGGTGGCTGATCCCGTGGCACTCGATCCGCACGCCCTCGGCCTCGAGCTCACGGAGCTCCCCCCAGTCCATCGTCCGGTTCCGGATCCCCTGGAGCGTGAGCCGCTCCTCGTGCGGCAGCGGCCGGTTCTCGCCGAGGTAGCCGATCGGGACGAAGAGGACGGCCGGGTAGCCGTGTTTGCGCAGGACCGGGAGCGCGTTCTCGAGGTTGTCGCGGTAGCCGTCGTCGAAGGTGATGAGCGTCGCGCCCGCCGGGAGCGGCCGGCCGCGCACGAAGTGGTCGATCACCGCCTCGAGGTCGACGACCGGGTAACCGAGCTCGCGCAGCTGCGCCATCTGCTCGTCGAAGAGCGAGGTCGGTACGGTGACCGGGTTGCCCGGGATGTCGTTGACCTTGTGGTACATGAGCGCGCGAAGCGTGCGCCCGCCCTCTCCGTCGAGCGCGCCCGTGCCGGCGACCGTCTCGCCGATCGCGCGATAGATCCCGTTCTTCAAGAGCTGCTTGGCCCGCGTCGCCTGCATCGGCTCAGTCTAAGGACGCTTCCGACGAACGCAGAGGTACTCCGCATCGTGCGGCGAGAGCGAAGGTTCCGGTCGCCGAGCCGAGGTCGACGAGCGTGCTGCCGGCGCCGAGGCCACGCGCGCGCAGGAGGGCGAGGTCGGGATCCGGATCGACGCGGGCCTTCTCGTCGTAGCCCTCGACGTAGCGCGGGTCGAGGTGCTCCGGGCCGGCGAGGGCCAGCTCGTCGAGCTTCAAGACGTCACGCGCGCCACCGCCGCGCGGAGCCTGGCGGCGTACTCCTCCGGCGTGACGAGCCACGGCTCCACGGTCTGGCGCGCGCGGGCAGCGAGGCGCCCCGCCAGCTCGCGGTCGCTGAGGATCCGGACGAGCGCGTCGGCGAGCGCGGCCGTGTCGCCCGGCTCGACGAGCAGCCCGTTCTCGCCGTCGTGGACGAGGTCCGGGATCCCGCCGACGCGGGTCGCGACGACGGGCCGCCCGCGGCAGAGCGCCTCGACGACGACGCGGCCCATGCCCTCGGAGCGCGAGGGGAGGACGAGCGCCGTCGCCGCGTCCAGGGCCACCGCGACCTCCGCCGTCTCGAGCCGGTTCGTCCACGTCGTCTGCTCAGGCAGGTCGGCGGCGAGCCGCTCGACGACGTCGGTGTGGGTGCCGGAGCCGACGATCCGCAGCCGCGCCCCCTCGACTCGGGGCGCCGCGAGCCGCCATGCCTCCGCCAGGCCGTCGACGTTCTTGTACAGCTCGAGCACGCCGACGAAGAGCGCCTGCGGCCACTCCGGCAGCGGCCGCGGCGGAGCCAGGAACGGCTCGAGGTCCATGAAGGCCGGGAAGACCTCGGCCGGCTCGAGCCCGACCTCGCGGACGAGCTCGGTCGTGTACGGCGACACCGTGCGGACGGCGTCGGCGCCCCGGAGCGCGGCGAGCGCGACCCGGTCGGCGAGCGGCGAGAGCGCCCGCCGAAGCGGCGAGCCGTAGAGCCGGGTCGAGGTGCGCCAGTCGCCGTGGACGTCGACGAGCACCGGCGTGTGTCGACCAACGAGGCGTCGCGCGGCCAGTGCGGCCGCGGCCTCGTAGGCGCTCTGCGCGGCGATCGCGTCGGGCCGGAAGCGGACGAGCTCGCGCGCGATCCGCGCCGGCAGCTCGGCCCAGAAGCGCGCGCCGTCGGCGGCGCGCGGCGAGACGAGCTCGAAGACCGCGTCGCCGCCCTCCCCGCTCGCGAGAACGCGCAGGTCGAGCTCCGCAGCGAGCGCGTCGAACTTGCGCTGCAGGCTTTCCGAGAGCGGCAGGCGGTACCGCGTCCGCCCGACCATCAGGACACGTGGCCGGATGCCGCCTCCTCGAGCAGCGCCTCCAGGCGCGCGTAGATCGCCTCGGGCGCGAAGCGGGCCACGGACGCGACCGTCGCGGCACGCAGCCGCTCCTGCAGCGCCTCGTCGTCGAAGTAGCGACGGATCGCACCGGCGAGCGCCTCGGCGTCGTTCATCGGGACGAGCAGCCCGTTCTCGCCGTCGCGGAGGATCTCGGTGACTCCGCCGACGTCGGTCGAGAGCACCGGCGTCCCCACGGAGAGGGCCTCGACGACCATGTGCGGGAAGTTCTCCCAGCTCGACGAGAGGAGCGCCGCGTCGGCACCGCGGAGGAGCTCGAAGACCGTCTGCCGCGGCTGCGGGCCGAGGAAGCGCGCGCGGCCGTCCAAGGGGAGTGACAGTGCGAGCGTCTGCAACCGCTCGAGGTACGGCCCCTCGCCGGCGAGGACGAGCGACACGTCGGGGTTCCGGACGACCGCCTCGAGCGCGACCGGGATCGCCTTCTGGGGGACCATGCGCCCGGCGAAGACGAGCGTCCGTCCCTCGAGGCCGTGGCGGCGGCGAAGCTCCTCCCGGTCGTCCAGCGTCGGGGGCGAGATCGGGTTCGGGATCACGACCACCTTCTCGGGCGGTAGGCCCCAGCCGAGCGCGAGCTCGCGCAGCGCCTCGCTGGGGATGATCACGCGCGTCGCCCGGGCGAGCGCGAGGTCGCGCGCGTGACGGAGCACGCCGATCCGCAGGCCGCGCGCGTGCTGGAATCCCCCGAGGTCGGCCCCCCACAGCCGCCAGCGGAGCGAGCGCTCGAAGACCGGATCGGAGGTCAGCTTGAGGACGACCGGCTTCCGGGCGAGCGCGGCGCCGAGGCTCGACCGGCCGATCATCCCGGTCGTGTAGACGACGTCGGCCTGGCGCGCCGCCCGAGCCACGACCCGCGCCGCGACGAGATGGCGCCAGACGAGCGGCGTCCGCCGTGACGCCCAGCCGACCGGATAGCGCTCCGGGGCGGGCGGCCGGTCGGCCATCGTCACCGCGGCGACACGATGGCCGCGGTCGAGCAGGTACTCGCAGACCTCGGGCGCGTGGCTCGCCGGCCCGCCGACGTCGGGCGGCCACATCCCGGAGACGACGAGGACGTTCAGGGCGATACCGCGGGCGCGGGCTTCGTCGCCGCTCGCGGCTCGCGGCGCAGGCGCACGAGCAACACCGTCCATACCGCGGCGAACGCGCACGCGGCGATGAGGAAGCCGCCGGCCGCGCCGGTCGCGCCGTAGAGCGCGCCGAGGACGAGGAGCGACGGGATCAGTACCGCGATCTCCGTCCCCTGCGCGAGGAGGCGCAGCCCCGGCCGGCCGATCGAGACCGGGAAGGACTTCGCCCAGCCCCAGACGACCTGGATCGCGGCGACGAGGAGGATGATCCGCGCCGCGTTCGTCGCGGGGACCGCCTTCGAGCCGTACGCGATCCGCAGCAGGTGCGGCATGAGCCACAGGAGCGGCGGGACGATGATCGCCATCAGCGCCGTCGCGCCGGTCACGTAGCGGCGGAGCATCCGGTAGGCGCGGTCGCTACGGCCTTGCTCGACGTGGTGCGTCTGCTCGGTCAGCAGGATCAGCCGCACCGGCGAGGAGAGCGAGGCGAAGGCCGACTCGGGCGTCTGGCCGATGCGCAGGTAGCTCACCTGCTTCGGGCCGGCCACGACTCCCAGGAGGAGCGTCCCGAGCAGGCCGCGCATCGGGCTCAGCACCGAGCCGAGGCTCGACTGGATGACGAAGCGGCGGAACGGGAGCCGGTCCTCGGCGAGCGGCGTCGGCTCGTGCGACGGGAAGCGCCGGAGGACCACGAGCGCCGTGGCGCCGATCGCACCCGTCGCAAGGAGTTGCGCGGCGAGGAGCGCGACCACCGTCTCGACGACGCCGAAGGCGGCGCCGGCCGCGAGCGCCGCGAGGCGGAGCGCCATCGACACGACGAGGAAGGCGGCGCGCACGTCGTAGCGCCGGCGGACGACGAGCGCCGCGGCGGCGATTCCCTCCGGCGCCTGCGCGATCGGCAGGAGCGCGGCGACGAGCATCGGCACAGTCAGTCCGTGCGCCCAGATCAGGTGCGAGAGCGGCGCGAGGATCGCGATCGCGACCCCGCCGAGGAGACCACCGGCGAGCTTCAGTGCAATCCCGATGCGGAAGACGCGCCGGAAGCGTCCCCAATCCTCGCGGGCCTCGTAGCGGAAGCCGTACTTGATCACCGCCTCGTCGACGGTCAGGTCGGCGAAGAGCTGGAAGAAGCCCGTCGCGGCGAGGACGAGCGCGAGGAGACCGAAGTCGTACGTGCCGAGCTCGCGGAAGGCGACGACGCTGCCGAGGAACCCGAGCGCGGCCGAGAGGTACACGCCGGCCGCGGTC
>DASQWB010000060.1:0-11006 GCA_035640455.1 Gaiellaceae bacterium
CTGGCTGCACAACTGGCGCCGCATCTCCATCCGCTGGGAACGCCGACCCGAGCTCTACCTCGCCCTGCTCCAACTCGCCTGCTCAATGATCATCCAGCGCCACCTCGGATGGTCATTCTGAGACCACTTCCAGCCACCGTCACGAAACGCGCACCGATTCGTAACGAGAGACGCGCCGCTGCTAGCGCGCGCGGCGACGGCGGCGCGGGAGACGGCGCTCGACGAGCCGTGCCGCGAGGGCCATCAGGCCGCCGAGGAAGGCTCGCTCGAGCCGAGCCACCGCGGCCCTCCGCCGGCTCACCTCGCCGCACCTCGCATGCGCGTTAGCTTCTCAAACGTTTGCGTATCGCGGCGGGGCGGGCGAGGCACAGCAGCATGCGCGCTTTTCTGGCGATCGGTCGCAGCCCGAGCCCGAACGTCCCGGGTGGAGCACTAAGAAGGCGGTCAGTAGCCCGGGCGCGGGTGCGTCGGCTCCGGCTCGGCGTCGGCCTCCACGTCGAGCTCTTCCTCCCACGGGTCGAGCCTGACCTCGGCGCCGGCCGTCTCCTCGGCAGGCAGGACGCGGACGTGCCTCGGAGCCACATCTTCGACCTCCGCCTGTTCCTCCTTCTCCTCATCGCGCCGCCGCCACCAGAAGCGCCGCCGCCGGGGCTCCCCGGAGACGGCCGCCTGTTCCTCGGCCACGGGCTCCGGCTCGGCAACAGGCTCCCCCGCCGGTTCCTCGGGCGCCGGCTCCGCCTCGGCGACGGGCTCCGGCTCCACGACAGGCTCCGGCTCGGGCGCCGGCTCCGCCTCGGCGGCGGACGCGGGCGCCGGCTCCGCGGCGGCGGGAGCGATCTCCGTGAGCTCCTCCTCGGCGGCCGGCTCTGCCTCGGCGGCCGGCGCTGCCTCAGCCGCAGGCTCCTCCGCGACCCGCTCTTCCGCGCTCGGCGGCGGCAGCGCCCATTCGGTTGCCTCGGCGGCGTGCGGCTCGGCGGGCTCAGGCTCGAGCTCGGGCAGGGGCACCGGAGCTGCCTCCTCGACCGGCGCGGCCGGTGGTAGAGCCGCAGCGCGCGCCGGGAGGAGCGGCTGCTCGCGCCAGGAGATCCACTCCGAGAGCGCGACGATCACGAAGGCGCCGGCGGTCGCGACGACGATCCAGAGCGGCCTCAGGTCGGCGGCGTAGGCGCCGACGGGCGCGGCGATCACGAGGCACGCCTCGAGCGCCCAGCGGAAGACGGCCTCCGGAAGCCCGACGCGCACCTGCTCCGAGCTCGAGTACGAGGGAAGCCAAGGCTGCTGCGTCCACCCCGCGGTGCGGAGCGCGCGCAGCTCCTTCCGGAGCTCGGCCGCCTGGTCGCGGAAGACCTCGACCGCCTCGATCGTCCGCAGCGTCGCGTCGAGCCGCGCGAGGTGGCGGTAGAAAGCGTCGAACGCCTCGCGGACGCGGTCGGGGTCGTAGCCGCGCTCCACGACCGGCAGGTCCTCGACCCGCGGAAGCGACGGAGCGCGCCGGGCTTCGGGCTCGGGCCCGACGGACGGCCACGAATCCTGCATCCACGAAGTATGACCGTCGCCGCCGCGCGCACGGGCGGTTGCCAAGGCGGCGACGGCCGACGTGCCGACTAGCGTGCCGAAACGGTGGCTGACGGCTTCGGCAAGGTCCTCGTGACCGGCGGGATCGGCTTCATCGGCCGCCACCTCGCCGACGCCCTGCTCGGCGAAGGAGCAGACGTCTCGATCCTCGACAACGCCGAAGGCCGGGAGCCGTCGCCAGGCGCCCGCCTGCTCCGCGGCGACGTCCGGAACCAGGACGACGTCGATCGCGCTGTCGCCGGCGCGGAGCTCGTCTTCCACGTGGCGGGCAACGCGAGCGGGACGATCTCCGTCCTCGACCCGCGCCTCGACTTCGACACGAACGCGGTCGGATCGTTCAACGTGGCGGACGCGGCAGCCCGCGCCGAGGTGGGGCGCCTCGTCTACATCTCCTCCGCGTCGGTCTACGGCACGCCCGTGCGCTTCCCGATGGACGAAGAGCATCCGACGAAACCCTTCGTCCCCTACGGCGCCTCGAAGCTCTCGGGCGAGCTGGCGTCGCTGTCGCTGTTCCACGCCACCGGCCTCCCCGTCGTCTCCGCTCGCCCGTTCTGCGTGTACGGCCCGGGTGAAGATCGGAGGCACTCGCTCGTCGAGCCGGGGCGCTACCTGCGCTGGCACCTCAACAGGCGGCCGATCCAGATCGTCGGCGACCCGGACCGGAAGACGCGCGACTTCGTCCACGTCAGCGACCTCGTCGCCAGCCTCCTACTGCTGGCGAGAGCCGGTGTCCCGGGAGAGATCTACAACGCGGGCTCCGGCGAGGAGGTGTCGATGCGACAGCTCGTCGAGGCGATCGGCGAGGCGACCCACCGGGAGCCGCAGGTCGAGACCATCCCGGAGATCGCAGAGGACACGTACCGACTGGTCGCCGACATCTCGAAGCTGAAGGCTCTGGGCTACGAGCCGAAGATGCCGCTGCGCGTGGGGCTCGCGGAGCTCGCCGGCGAGCTCGGGGAGAATCCGGAGATCCCGACCCACCAGACGATCTTCCGCCGCGGCCAGCGGGCGGAGCGGTCCTGAACTAGGCGAGTTCGCGTTCGAGCACCGCGGCGACCGCGGTGAGCGCGACCCGCGTCTCCTCGAGCGAGGGCTCGCGCGTCGTCAGCCGCTGGAGCGCGAGGCCGGGCAGGAGGAGCGCCCGCGCGAGGCGCCGCTGCGACGACTGGACGAGCTGCCAGAGCTCCATCGTCAAAGCGAGCGAGACGAGCGTGACGGCGAGCGGCGTGAAGACCGCCGTCGGCAGCACCCACAGGCGGTCGAAGAGGAAGGTGACGGGCGCGACGAGCGCCGCGAAGTTCGTCCCGCAGCGGGGCGAGAAGCGCGTCGGCCGCGCGTCGCCGCGCCAGCTCGAGGCGAGGAGCCGCGCCTCGGCCGCCGCGATCGCCCGGTGCTCGGCGCCGTGCAGGTGGAGCGTCCGGCCGCGGAGCATCCAGGCCACGAGCCCGAGCGCGACGCCGAGGCCGGCGAGGAGCCCGAACGGCGAGGGCAGGAAGATCGTCACGCAGGGCGCGAGGACGGCAGCGAGGAGGGCCCGCCGCTCGAACGGGCGCGCGACGCCGGTCCGGCGGAAGAGCGGCGAGAGCGACGCGCCGAGCCGAACGAGGCCGCGCAGGAGCGGGACGTGCCGAACCGCCGGCCGCGGCCGCGGCATGCAGCCCTCTCGGACCGTGCCGTCGGTTCCGGCGTACGCCCAGAAGCGCCCGCTGACGACGACGACGCCGTCGGGCCGCGCCATCCCACCGAGCCGCGGCAGCTCGGGCGCCGCATCGGCTCGCTCGAGGACCTCAGCTGGCGAAGCGCGAAGCACCTCGCCATGATCGGCCTTCGAGAGGCCGCTCGGCAAGTGCCGAGCGGCCTACGCGTTCAGGATCCCAGTCCTACCAGCGGCCGCGCGAGAAGAAGCCGAGGAGCGCGAGAACCAGGATCACGATGAGGATGATCCAGAGGATGCTCACAGCGTTCCTGTCCTTTCTGTCGTGGGCTCACAGGTCAAACGGGCGAGTGCCGCTCGTGGTTACGACAGGACGAGGTAGAGAAACGCCGCCGTGCCCGCGAGCGCGCAGTAGACCGCGAACGGCGTGAGCTTGTTCGTCTCGAAGAAGCGCATCAGGAAGCGCACCGCGAGGTAGGCGGTCACGGCCGAGCAGAGCGCCCCGACGAGCGCCTGTCCGCGCACGCCGTCGCCCTGGTGCCCGGCGAGCTCCGGCAGCTTGAGGGCGGCCGCCGCGCCGATGATCGGCGTCGCGAGCAGGAACGCGAACCGCGCCGCATCCTTGTGCGAGAGGCCGACGATCAGGCCGCCGCCGATCGTCGCGCCCGAGCGGGAGAACCCGGGGATGAGCGCGATTGCCTGCGCGGCGCCGACGAGGAACGAGTCGCGCCAGGTCACCTGCTTCGCGATGCGCGCGTCGTCGTCCCGGTCGGTCTGCGGCGCGCGCCGCCGCAGGAGCTCGGCGCCGTAGAGGAGGAAGCCGTTCAGGATCAGGAAGAAGGCGGCCGAGCGCGGCGAGGCGAAGATATGCCGGAGCTTGTGCTCGAGCAGGAGGCCGAGGAGCCCGGCCGGGATCGTGCCGACGACGAGGAGCCAGCCGAGCTTCGCGTCGACGTCGTCGGGCGCGATCTGCCGGTCGCGGAGGCTGCGCCTGAGCCCGCGCAAGATCCGGACCCAGTCGCACCAGAAGAACAGGAGCAGGACGATCGCGGTCGCCAGGTGCGTCGCGACGAGGAAGGTGAGGAAGTAGGCGTCGTTCTGGTGGATGTCCCAGCCCAGCAGGCGTGGCAGGACGACGCTGTGCCCGAGGCTCGAGACCGGGAAGAGCTCCGAGACGCCCTGGAGCAGGCCGAGGACCACGGCCTGCCAGTAGGAGATGAGCGC
Source organism: Gaiellaceae bacterium (assembly GCA_035640455.1). Lineage (GTDB taxonomy): Bacteria > Actinomycetota > Thermoleophilia > Gaiellales > Gaiellaceae > AC-50. The sequence continues at coordinate 4,454 of DASQWB010000060.1, forward strand.
CGCGAGGGGGATCGGCTCAGCTCCGCGCGTGCGCCGAGCGCTGACCGCCGGTCTGGAACCACGCGTAGGCGAGACAGGCGAGCCCGACGAGGAACGACGCGATCCCGTGCTTCACGTGGTGGTGCCCCGATTCGGCCTTGTGCCCGGGGATCCACAACGGCAGCGAGCCGGCCGGCTCGGCCCAGTAGACGACCGCGAGCACGATCAGCGCGAGGCCGACGACGACTGCAAGCGCCGTGATGGCGGGGTGCCGCGGCATCGCGCGCGGACGATACCGGCGTCTCGGACAGCACCGCTTGGAGTACTGCCGGTCGTGGCCGAGGCAGCCGAAATCGAGCTGATCGAAGCAGGCCGGACGCCGCGCCTGGGCGCCTTCGTCGTCTCGTGCGGGTGCTTCGGCGAAGGCGGCGCTGAGCGGCGCTACAACCGCACGGGGTGCGAGGCGTCGGTGAACTCGCGGAACTCGCCGGTGACGAGATACGCGGTCTGCTCGCCGATGTCGACCGCGTGGTCGCCGATCCGCTCCAGGCACCGCGACACGAGCAGCATCCGCAGGCCCCACTCGCGCGCCGACTCGTCGGTGCCGAGGCGCAGGATCTCGCCGACGACGCGACGGTTCGCGCGGTCGATCAGCTCGTCGAGCTCGACGAGGCGCTCGGCGCCCTGGACGTCGCGCGCCGCGAACGACTCGAGCGCGACCCGGATCATCTCCTCGGCGCGCGCGCCCATCTCGTCGATCCCCTCGACGAGCGCGCGGTCGGAGGCGAGGCCGTGCGCGAGCTTCGTGAGCTTCGCGATCGTCACGCAATAGTCGCCCATCCGCTCGAGGTGCAGGTTCACGTGCAGCATCGCGAGCACGAGCCGCAGGTCGCCCGCGACCGGCGTCTGGCGCGCGAGGAGCGTGTGGACGCCCTCCTGGATCGATGCGTAGCTGCCGTCGACCTCGTCGTCGAAGGCGATCACGTCGTCGGCGAGCTCGACGTCCTGGTCCTCCAGAGCGCCGACGCACGCGCGGAGCGACCGCAGGACGAGCTCGCCTTCGGCCTGGATCGCCTCCTCCAGGCTCGCGAGGTCCTCGTGGAAGCTCGTCCGCATCGGCTCCCACGCTAGCGCGTTCCGCCCTTCACCACATCGACACCGGATCGACACGAACCCGTAGCCCACCCGCGCGCGAGGTGTCCGTACCGTCGGCACCGTCACCAACGAGAACAGGAGAGAGATGACACGACGGGGAGTCATCCCGGTGCTGGCGGCGGTGGCGGCCGTCGCCGCCGCGACCGCGGCCACCTCACTTGCAGGCACGTCCCGCGTGAGCGCGCCGACGCTGAAGGGGGCGGGCAGCTCGTTCGTCGCGCCCCTCGTCGCGCAGTGGCAGGCGAACTACAAGAGCGCGAACGTCGAGTACAACCCGATCGGCTCCGGCGGCGGGATCGCCGCCATCACGGCTCGCAACGTCGACTTCGGCGCGAGCGACGCACCGCTCTCGAAGGACGAGTTCGCGGCGTGCAAGGGCTGCGTCCAGATCCCGTGGGCGCTGTCTGCGACATCGATCCCGTACAACCTCGACCTGAAGGGCCGGCTGAAGCTGAACGGCAAGGTGCTGGCCGGGATCTACCTGGGGCAGATCAAGACTTGGAACGACAGGCGCATCAAGGCGCTGAACAAGGGCCTGAGCCTGCCCTCGACGAAGATCACCCCGGTCTACCGCTCCGACAACAGCGGCACGTCGTACAACTTCACCGACTATCTCTCGAGCGTCAATTCGACCTGGAAGAAGCGGATCGGCGTCGGCACGAACGCGAAGTGGCCCGCCGGGATCGGCGCACCGAAGTCGAACGGCGTCGCGGCCGCCGTCTCGCAGACGAAGGGCGCGATTGGCTACGTCGACGTCGCCTACGCGATCAAGAACCACCTGCCGTTCGCAGCGATCCAGAATGCGGCCGGGCGCTTCATCCTGCCCGGCAACGTCGGGATCCGCGCCGCGGCGGCAACAGTGAAGAAAGTGCCGAGCTCGAACGAGGTCTCGATCGTCAATCCGCCGCGCTCGCAGCGGTCGGCCTACCCGATCTGCACGTTCACCTACGTGATCCTGCCGCTCAAGACGAGCAAGGCCTCCGACCTGCGCAGGTTCGTCTTCTGGGCGCTCACCGGCGGCCAGCAATACGGGCCCAAGCTCCGCTTCGTGCCGATCCCGAACAAGGTGCTCGGCGCGTCCGAAAAGACGCTGAAGCGAGTCCACAGCTAGCGCTTGACCGCCGTCGCGGAAACGCCTGCCGCCCGCGCCGCCGAGCTTCGGCGGCGCGGGCGCTTCAATCCCGGTGACACCGCCCTCCACGGCGTCACCCTCACGGCGGCGGCCGCCGCGGTCGCGCTCCTCGGCCTCATCGCCTGGAAGGTGGTCGACCAGGCGCGGCCGGCGATCCACCGCTTCGGACTCCACTTCCTCGTCGCGAACGACTGGGATCCGGGTGCGCGGCAGGTCTTCGGCGCGGCCGCGTTCCTCTTCGGCACCGCCGTCACCTCGCTCGGCGCGCTCCTGATCGCAGGGCCGCTCTCGATCGCGATCGCACTCTTCCTGACGGAGCTCGCGCCGCGCTGGCTGCGCGGCCCGATCGGCGCGCTCGTCGAGATGCTCGCCGCGGTGCCGAGCGTCGTCGTCGGCCTCTGGGGGATCCTCGTCATGGGGCCGTTCGTGGCGAACCACCTCGAGCCGTGGCTGAAGCACACCTTCGGCTTCCTGCCGCTCTTCCGCGGCGACCCGTCGATCTTCGGTCTCCTACCCGCGATCCTCGTGCTCACGATCATGATCACGCCGATCGTCTCGAGCGTCTCGCGGGAGCTCTTCCTCGGCGTGCCGCGCGAGCTCAAGGAGGGCGCGCTCGCGCTCGGGACGACCCGCTGGGAGATGATCCGCGGCGTCGTCCTGCCTTACGCGCGCTCGGGGATCGCGGCCGCGCTCATCCTCGGCCTGGGGCGAGCCGTCGGCGAGGCGATCGCCGTCACGCAGGTGATCGGCGGCAATGTCGCGATCCACTGGTCGCTCTTCCAGCCCGGTGACACCCTCGCCAGCCGGATCGCGAGCCAGTACCAGGGCGCGACGACGAAGCTCCAGGTCGGATCGATCGCGTATCTCGCGACGATCCTGCTCGTCTTCTCGCTCGTCGCGAACATTGCCGCGCAGGCGATCGTCCGCAAGGTCGCGCGCCGGCAGCCGGTGATCCGGTGAGCGCGCTCTCCGCGAACACGGACGGGCTGGGCCGGCGGCGCGCCGTCAACCGTCTGATGGAGACGATCGCGACGCTGGCCGCCTTCGCCGCGGTCGGCGTGCTCGCGATCATGGTCGTCTCGGTCGCGCGGCGCGGCGGCGCGGCGATCGACTGGAGCCTGTTCACGAAGACGCCGCACCCGTTCAGCTTCACGAACGAGCCGAGCGGGCTCGCCAACGCGTTCGTCGGCACACTCGTCATCGTCGGCTTCGCGACGGCCATGGCGGTTCCGGTCGGCGTCCTCTCGGCGATCTACCTGAACGAGTTCGCGCGACCGCGCGTCGCGTTCCTGATCGCGCTCGCGCTCGACGTCCTGAACGGCGTGCCGGCGATCGTCGTCGGCATCTTCGTCTTCGCGCTGATCGTGCTCGACCACGGCCAGAGCGCGCTCGCCGGCTCCTTCGCCCTCGCGATCCTGATGATCCCGTTGATCGCGCGCGCCACCCAGGAGGTGCTCGCCCTCGTCCCGCAGGCGACGCGCGAGGCCTCGCTCGGGCTCGGCGTCAGCCGCTGGCGAACGACCCTCGGCGTCGTGCTGCCGCAGACGATCGGGGGCATCCTCACCGGGACGACGCTCGCCGTGGCGCGCGTGGCCGGTGAGACGGCGCCGCTCCTCTTCACGTCGTCGATCGTCGGCGACCGCCTGCAGTGGAACCCGCACCAGGCGCTCGCCTCGGTGCCGCTCAAGATCTTCGAGTACTCCGAGTCGCCGGATCCCAAGGACCATGCCCAGGCATGGGCCGCCGCGCTCGTCCTGATCGGCTTCGTCCTCGTCGCGAGCCTGATCGCACGTGCCCTTGCCGCACACAGTAGGCGGCGGATGGGGCTCCACCGATAAGAATGCTCACGGCAGTGCCCACCACCCCGCCCGAGCCGCGCGTCGAGGTGCTGACGCCTCAGGCGACGCTCCCGCCCCCGGAGCGGCGCCAGCCCGTCTTCGACATCCGGAGCCTGACCGCGAGCTACGGCTCCGTGCCGGCGATCTCGGGGGTGAGCATGGAGATCTACGAGAACCTCGTCACCGCGGTGATCGGACCCTCGGGCTGCGGCAAGAGCACGTTCATCCGCTGCCTGAACCGGATGAACGACCTCGTGCCGAGCTTCAGCGCCCAGGGGGAGGTGCTCTACCACGGCGTCGACCTCCTGGGGTCCGGCGTGGATCCGGTGGCGGTGCGGCGCCGCATCGGCATGGTCTTCCAGAAGCCGAACCCGTTCCCGAAGTCGATCTACGACAACGTCGCCTGGGGCCTGCGCGCGCTCGGAATGAAGGACGACCTCGACGGTCGCGTCGAGCACGCGCTCACGCAGGCGGCGCTCTGGAACGAGGTCAAGATGCGGCTGAAGACAAGCGCGCTCGAGCTCTCCGGCGGCCAGCAGCAGCGGCTCTGCATCGCGCGCGCGATCGCCGTCCAGCCCGACGTCGTGCTGCTGGACGAGCCGGCCTCCGCTTTGGATCCGATCGCTACCGCCTCGATCGAGGACCTCATGCACGACCTCAAGCGCGAGTACTCGTTCGTGATCGTCACGCACAACATGCAGCAGGCTGCCCGCGTGGCGGACATGACCGCCTTCTTCAGCCTCTCGGCTGTCGGCGACGGCGGCCAACGGAGCGGGGTCCTCGTCGAGTACGACTCGACGCAGAGGATCTTCACGACGCCCGCGGACCGGCGCACCGAGGACTACGTCACAGGCCGCTTCGGCTGAGCCGTTCTCTGAGGAAACCCCCGCACTTCTTGCTTTTCGGGCGCTGACGGCTCATAGTTCCGCTCCCCATGCGGTTCGCGCTCATCGCACAGCGCCCGACGCCGACGAACGTCGCGCTCGCGGGCTGCCTCGTCCCGGGCGTCGAGTCGCTCCTCCTGACGCCGGCGCAGGCGCTCGCGCGGCTCGAGCCGGGCGACGTCGCGCTCGGCCGCCTCGATGTCCTGCACTCGCTGGACGGGATCGAGCCCGGCGCGTGGGCGGTCGAGGCGCTCGAGCGCCGCGGCTGCCGGCTGCTGAACCGGCGGCGCTCCGTCCTGGCTGCGCACGACAAGCGGCGGACGGCGGAGGTTCTCGCCGCCGCGGGCCTGCCGCACCCCGCGACCCGCATCGTTCGCGACGGCGACTCGGCGCTGATCGACCTCGAGGCTCCGTTCGTCGTCAAGCCGCCGTTCGGGAGCTGGGGCGAGGACGTCCTCCTGCGCCCAGACCGCCCGGGGTTGGAGCAGTGCCTTCACGACCTCCGCGACCGGCCGTGGTTCCGCGCCACGGGTGCGATCGTCCAGGAGCTCGTACCGCCGATCGGCCACGACCTCAGGCTCGTCGTGGCCGGCCGGAAGGTCGTGGGGGCGGTGGAGCGCGTCGCCCCCGCCGGCGAGTGGAGGACGAACGTCGCGCTCGGCGGTATCCGGCGGCCGGTCGTGCCGTCACCGCGCGCCTGCGACCTCGCCGTCACGGCCGCAGCCGCTCTCGGCATCGACCTGGTCGGCATCGACCTCCTGCCGGTCGGGGCCGGCGAGTACGTCGTGATCGAGCTCAACGCCGCCGTCGAGTTCACGCCCGAGTACGCAGAAGAAGACGTGTACGCCGCGGCCGTGGCCGCGCTCCTCGTCGAGTCTCCGGACGTCGAGTCCGAGGACGAGGCGGCGACGGCGGACCTCGTCGTCTAGGGCCTACGCCACCGGGAAGGCGCAGCGCACCTCGAGCCCGTGCGGCCTCGCGTTGCGCGCCTCGACGGCGCCGCCAGCCGAGGTGACGACGTGCTTCACGATCGCGAGCCCGAGCCCCGTGCCCCGTGAGGCCCGGGCGCGGTCGGCGCGGTAGAAGCGCTCGAAGATTCGCGGCAGGTCCTCCTCGGCGACGCCGGGCCCGTCGTCCGCGACCAGGAGCAGCACCTCGCGCCGCCTGCGCCGAGCCGTCAACTCGACGTGTGCGCCGTCGCCCGCGTAGCGGATCGCGTTCTCGAGCAGGTTCTCGACGACGACGCGGAGCATCCGCCGCCGGAGCGGCAACTCGAGGTCGAGATCGGCCTCGACCCGGATCTCGACCGCCGCACGCGCCGCCCGGGCGGCGAGCCCCTCGACGACCTCGTCGAGCACCGGCCGCACGCGCGTCGACCCGAGCGCCACCACCTCCCGCCCCGTCTCGAGCTCGCTCAGGAAGAGCACCTCGCCGATCAGCTCGTCGATCTGCTCCACCTCGCCACGGGCCTGGTCGATCAGCGCGAGCGGGTCGGCGTCCGGAAGCGCCGCCGACTCGAGGAGGGTCAGGAGCCGGGCGAGCGGCGTCCGCAGCTCGTGCGAGAC
>DASQWB010000061.1:0-15797 GCA_035640455.1 Gaiellaceae bacterium
GTCGGCGATCACGCCGTGCCGCAGCGGCCGCGTGGCGCGGATGTTGGCCGGCGTGCGGCCGATCATCCGCCGTGCGCTCTCGCCGATCGCCTGGATCCGCCCCGTCTCCTCGTCGAGCGCGACCACCGACGGCTCGAAGACGACGATCCCCTCGCCGCGCTTGTAGACGACGGTGTTCGCCGTGCCGAGATCGACGGCGAGGTCGTGCCGTCCCCGGAGCGGGTTCCAGAGTTGTTGGCGCATGTCGAGGAGGCCCCCTCCAGGGCTCGCGGAAGCGAAACCGCTCCCGAGGGTAGCGGTTCGGGCCCCGGGCGACTCAGTGCGTCACGCTGACGAGCCGGAACTCCTCGTGGTGCCCCTTCACGACGCGCTCGAGGATCTCGCCGACCCCGGCGACGTAGAACTTCTCCTCCGTCTGCGGCTCGAGCGGGCTAAACTCGCTCGTCACGAGTGACCGCTTGAAGGTGCCGTACGGCACCGTGACCGGCCCGCGATAGCCGAGCACGTGGGCCTCGTCGAGGGCCTCGCCGGGCGGGTAGTACTCCTGCCGGTAGCGGTCGCCCGGCCGCGGGTGTGCGGGCATGATGATCCCGGGCTTGGCGCCGTCGACGCCCGAGCGCCACGAGTCGCTTGCCTTCGCGAAGCGCCCGTTCTTCAGCTCGAAGGAGTCCTCGCCCAGGTACCAGACGTTCCCCTGCTTGTCCTGCGCGTAGAAGTCGAGCGTCCGCTCGACCGCGTGCCCGTGCTCGGACACCGTGTCCCGGACGACCGTGCACCTGATCCCGAGGATCCGCTTGGTCCGGTGCGTGACGACCTCGTCGTCGGTCTGCGGAGTCTTCCCGCGAGTGCCCTTGAAGTGAAAGCCTGTGCCCGGCTTGAGCGGCCAAAGCGGGTTGTCGACCCGCGCAACGAAGTTCGCCGGGTCGATCGAGGGCGAGTAGCGCCCCTGAACCGGCGCGAGTCGCGACGCCGATCTCGATCGCGTCGTCGTCGCCGAGCTGTGCGCTCGGCCTGACGAGCCACAGCCGCCGGCAACAAAGGCGAGCAGCGCGAACCCGATCGCCGAGGCCGTCGTGAGTCGTCCGAGCATCTGCTCCTCCTCCAGCGCGTCGTTTGGTGGCCGCTTGGCTGCCTTCCTAGCGGTCCGCAGATGAAAGGACGATGAGAGCAGTCGGTCTTGCATTGCGGGGGCCGCGACGAGGGATGCGCCCGTGCTCAGCGCACGACCAGTGCCATGAGTGGTTCTTGTCGCCGCCACTCTTCAATCGCCTTAGCGAGTCCAGAGTGAGCAGCAACCGGCCCAACTTCCTCTGACCAACCGAACTCTTTAGCCGCGACGGTGACGTACTCCCAGGTCCGGACTCCATGCAGGGCAAGATCGAACCACCACCAAATGACCGACTCATCCCCAGCGTGATCGGGCAGCACCCGTGTCGCTGTTGGCGTCGGATGTCCACCGCGCTCGCAATGACTCGCATAGTCGGACGAACGGAATCGCCCACCCGAACGACGACGTAAGTCGCGCGGCTGCCAGAACTTCAACCTTTCTTCGCGTGTCGACCGAAGCCACGCCTGTGCTTGGTCTTGGTTCTCGGCAAACGCCCAGCTGAGGTATTCGGTCTCGACGAGTTGACGGATCAGCGCCGCGGCCCCATGGATGTTCGATCGCTCCAGCAAGGAGACGGCTCCATCCATGAGTTCGCCTGTAATTTGGATGACCGTAGCCAGGCCGACAGTGGCGTCGCTGCCGAAGCCGAATGGCGACGACCGCGTAACACGATCGGGACCGAGCAAATAGCCGCCGACCCAAAAGGCGGCCAGTCTCCCGAAACGTCGCCGCGAGAGTACGACACAGCGCCGCTCGCCGCTCGATAGACGCGTCCTCCTCGGCGCTCGCGAGCAATGCCGCCACGTCCACGTCAGCCATTTTTCAATGTTGCCGATCTCATCGGCCAAGCTGGCTACGCTCGATCGGGAGGCGTGGGCACGGCTCGAACACCTGCTCACGCTCTGCCAGTTTCCGGAAGGAACGCTCGACGACCGACTACGCGCCCTGCCCCTACGCGCGTTCGCCAGCGCCGCTCTCGACCTGCACGGGATCGGCTGGATCAACTAGAGAACCCGTCTCCGGGGATGGGCCGTTCGTGACCGCGCCCCGGCCGCGTCCGTCCGGTGGTCGCTGTGAGTCAGCTAGCGCAGTCCGTGTCATTTGGATTAGGCACAACAGCGTTGGCGCTCCAGTGACGGGGAGCAAGAGCACGGCGAGCCAGCTTCGATTGAAACCCCCATGCGGCGGCCACCAGCAGGTTCAGCGTGCAGCAAAAGTAGAGAAACGGTCCGAACGTCCACCAACTGCTGAGACGAGCGACGATCTGAGGCAGGTTCGGCGGATGCTCGATTGCCGCCAGCGCGATCACCGACGAGAAGTACAGCGCGAAGAAGACTCCTACGGCACCTGCGCATGTCGCCATTAGGAGGTCATACGCTCCTGCGTCAGGCGCAGGGTTGGCTACTTGATGCCAGAACCTCGACCAACCGAGCTGGGCAAGAAGCACTCCGCCAACGAGCACGAAGCTGAGGACGAACGCGGTTGAGACAACGAGGGTGAACTTAGTCGTCTGCATCCGGCGGGCGCTCGAATGCTCGCCGCGCCTCACATGTGTAAGCATTGACGTCAGCAGAGCAGGCCAGACTCCGAGCACTTACGCTAGCCCGCCTTGCCCCCGATGGCGAACGCGCTCGCCAGGCTCTCGCTGTAGACGTCAAGCGACTCCGAACGGATCCCCACTTTGTATTCGAGCGCTAGATCTACCAAGCGGTCGTGGTCAACGAGCTCCACGAGCGTCTTTCCGGGCTCCGCGGCAACCTCAATCGCTTTCGCGTCCATGCGACACGTCGCGACCACTGCACCAGCGTTGCATTGCCGTGTCGAGAGCGCGTCGCGAAGGAGCCGCACGGTGTTTGGCCCTACCGTCCGATTCGCGCCGTAGCACTTAGCTTGAATCCCGATTCTCTGAGCGCCGATGCCCGTGCTCAGTTCGGCGACGAGGTCGATGCCGTCGTCGCCGCCGCCTCCCGTCACCGTTACGTCGTATCCCATCTCAGTGAATAGCAGCTCCACAAACGCCTCGAACTCGTCTCCCTTGAGCTTCCGCAAGGCGGCGAGAAGGTCGCGGCGGGCTTTCTCTCTCGTCTTGCCAATCGTCTTCAGTGCCTCCTCGAACGGCCCTAGGTCCCACTCGGCAAGCGCCACGTCGCCTGCGGCCAGCGTAAAACGGGGCGGGAGGCCTCGTTCTTCGCGCCGCTTGATGTCGATGCTGATTGACGCGTGGAGCGTGATGGCCGGTGTCTTTGACTGTGTCTCGACGAGGTTTCGCTTGAGGATCGTCCCCGTTAGGTCGTTGTAGTTCAGCGGCGTCTCTGCCTGCCGGAGTACCTGTTCTGCCGCGTCGAGCCACCTCATCTGAGTGAGAAGACTAACGTCGCTCTTGCACTAGGGACAACGCCTGAACGCCCGCCCTTAGACCCTGCCGACCCTGGCGAGACCCTGCCAATAGGGGTCTGGAGCGGATCAGAACGGTTCCGAAGGGCGGAACGTGGCGAGATGGCCAAATCCTCCGATTTGCGGGAACAAATCGTGAATTCGGCTCTAGTAATCGGAGTGGAGCGTGCCGGGCTCGAACCGGCGACCTCCGGCTTGCAAAACCGGCGCTCTCCCAGCTGAGCTAACGCCCCGTCTGCTCAAGCGTACCGGCGGGTCAGGATCACCGCCGAAGCCGGACTCGGATTCGCGGTCGCCGCCTGGCTCGCTCCCGCCCCGGGGAGAAGATGGGGCGGGAGCGAGGGAGGGTCCTCAGGCGGCGGTTCTCTCCAGCCGCTCTTCGGCTCGGGCTCGGGCGACGATGTGGTCGCGGTCGCCCCAGCGCATCGTCGCGCGGGTCTGCCGGTGCTCGGCCCACAGAGCCTCGAGGCGCGCGTCGAGGGCCTTCAGGTCGGCCGCCACGGCGGGGTCGTACGCGTCCGAAAGGACATGCCACAGCTCGCGCCGCTCTTCGTTCTCACGCTCGATGTCGGCGTGGATCTCTTCGATCGTTCTCATGTTGTTTCCCAACGAGACGGCGGGTGCCGCCATTCCTCGTAGCACCCGCGAGCGGTGCCTCAGTCGTAGCCGAGCTCCGCGAGCCGATCCTCGTCGAGCCCGAAGTAGTGCCCGAGCTCGTGGAGGACGGTGATTCGGATCTCCCGTTCCAGCTCCGCGGGGTCGCGAAACTCCTCCTCGAGCGGCCGGCGGTAGATCGTCACCGTGTGCGGCTCCCACCCGCCGCCGTGGTAGAGGCCGAAGAGGTCGGGGTCGTCCGGGTTCTCGTCCTCGACGACGACGGCGACGTTCTCGAGGCCGCGGGCGAGGTCGGCCGGCAGCGAGTCGAGCGCGCGCCGGACGTGCTCCTCGAAGCGCATCAGTAGCGCGGCTGGAGAGGCCGGCGCGTGGCCACGACCTTCACGACCAGGAGTCCGAACGCGAAGCCGCCCACGTGCGCGAAGAACGCGACGCCGCCGCCCGCCTGCGGGTGGGTGATCCCGAAGCCGCCCTCGACGAGCTGGAAGAGGAACCAGACGCCGAGGAACCAGATCGCCGGGATCTCGCGGACGAGGAAGAAGAAGCCGAGGATGATCGCCGTCACCACGCTTGCCCTCGGCAGCAGCACGAGGTAGGCGCCGAGGACGCCGGCGATCGCGCCGCTCGCGCCAATGTTCGGAACGCTCGCCGCGTTGGCGTTCGCCCACTCCAGCGTCACGAACGTCTGGAGCGCCGTCGCCGCAATGCCTGCGAGGAGATAGAAGACGACGAACCGCACTCGGCCCAACGCGTCCTCGACGTTGTTGCCGAAGATCCAGAGGAAGAGCATGTTGCCGATGATGTGGATCCAGCTCGCGTGCATGAACATCGAGGTGAAGACCATCTCGACGAGCTCCTTGTGGTCAGCCGCATAGACGTTCGTGCACGGCCCCTGCACCGCGCAGGGGTAGTAGCCGTAGTGCACGACGTCCGTGTTCACCGTCGTGCCGGTGATCTCCCAGAGCCAGACGAGGGTGTTCACGACGATGATCCCGACCGTGACGACCGGGAACGTCCGCGTCGGGACGTTGTCCTTGAGCGGGATCACCGCATGACGAGCGCCATGAGGGCCTTGACCGAGTGGAGCTTGTTCTCGGACTGGTCCCAGACGGCCGACTGCGGCCCGTAGAGCACCTCCTCGGTGATCTCCTCGCCGTAGTGCGCGGGCAGACAGTGGAGGACGATCGCCTCGTCGCCCGCGAGCCGCACGAGCTCGGTGTCGATCCCGTAGCCGGCGAAGTCACGCAACCGCCGCTCCCGCTCCTCGTCCTGGCCCATGCTCGTCCAGACGTCGGTGTAGAGGACGTCGGCGCCGCGGACGGCCTCGCGGGGATCGTCGGTGAGCCCGACGTTTCCGCCCGCCTCCCGCGCGACCTCGACGACGCGCTCGTCGGGGCGGGAGCCGGTAGGTGTCGCCGCGACGAAGTCGGCGCCGAGCTTGGCGCACGCGATCATGAGCGAGGCGCACACGTTGTTGCCGTCCCCGAGGTAGACGACGCGCACACCCTCGACGCGACCGAAGCGCTCCCGGATCGTCAGCACGTCGGCGAGCGCCTGGCACGGGTGCGAGGAGTCGGTGAGGCCGTTGATGACCGGGATCGACGCGTGCGCGGCCAGCTCCTCGACGTCGCTCTGGGCAAAGGTGCGGATCATCAGGCCGTCGAGGTAGCGCGAGAGCACGGTCGCCGTGTCGCGCAGGGTCTCGCCGCGTCCGAGCTGGAGGTCGCCGGCGGAGAGGTAGAGGCCGACGCCGCCGAGCTGCGCGATCCCGACCTCGAACGAGACGCGGGTGCGTGTCGAGGGCTTCTGGAAGATCATCCCGAGCGTCCGGCCGGGAAGGAGATGGTGCTCCTCGCCGCGCGCCTGGAGGCGCTTCAGCTCGTCGGCGAGGTCGAGGACCGACTCGAGCTCGTCCCGCGACCAGTCGGCGACCCGCGTGAAATGGCGGCCTTTCAGCGATTCCGAGACGGCGATCATCTCGGCCGGATCCTAACCTGACCAGTGACTTGACAGTCAAAGGCTCAGATTTTATCCTGGCGCAGGATTCAAGTAGGTCCCACAGGAGGTGAAGATAGATGGCCACGCTTGTACGGTTCCGCGAGCCCTTCCGTGAGATCGCGGCCCTCCAGAACGAGATGACGCGCCTGATGGGCGGGCTCCTCGAGGGGAACGGCCGCACCAACCAGGCTTGGGCTCCCGCCGTCGACGTGTGGGAGACCGAGAACGAGATCGTCTACGCGTTCGACCTGCCGGGCATCGCCGAGGACAAGATCTCGGTCGAGCTCGAGGACAACGCGCTGACCGTGAGCGGCGAGCGCGAGCGCACCGAGGAGGTCTCGGGCGAGCGCTTCTACCGGTTCGAGCGCCGCTTCGGCACGTTCACGCGCACGATCGGCCTGCCGCAGGGCACCGACGAGAGCTCGATCAAGGCCGACTACAAGGACGGCGTGCTCGAGATCCACATCGCGAAGCCCGAGGAGCCGAAGCCGCGCCGGATCCAGGTCGGTTCCGGCTCGCAGACGACGATCGAGGGCTCGAAGAGCGAGAAGTAGCTTCGACTCTCGACATCACGCAGTTGGAGGGCGGCCACGAGCCGCCCTCGGTCTTTCTACGATCCGAGCACCGCTTGCGGGTGCCGTCATCAGGACGCGTGGGCTTCGCCCATGCGTCCGTCTGAACCGAACGGTCGAGCCGTCCGGACGTCAACCGCCTAGGATCGACCCAATGGAGCTCGAGGTTGTCGAAGGCGACATCACGCAGCTCGACGTCGACGCGATCGCGAACGCCGCGAACGACCGCCTCTGGATGGGCGCGGGCGTCGCCGGTGCGATCAAGCACGCGGGTGGCGCGGAGATCGAGCGCGAGGCGGTCGCGAAGGGTCCGATCCCGGTCGGCGAGGCGGTGGCGACGGGAGCCGGGGCGCTGCGCGCGCGGTGGGTCGTCCACGGCGCCGTGATGGGCCAGGACCTGCGGACGAACGCCGACCTCGTCCGCAGGACGACGGCGAGCTGCCTGCGCGTCGCCGACGAGCTCGGCGCCTCGTCGCTCGCCCTGCCCGCGTTCGGGACGGGCGTCGGCGGCTTTCCGCTCGCGGAGTGCGCGCGGCTCATGGTCGGGGAGGCGCGTCGCTTCGAGCCGCGCTCGCTTCGCCGCGTCGTCTTCGCCGTCTTCGGCGACGAGGCCCGGGAAGTGTTCGAGAGCGCGCTCAGCGGGTGATGCGGGTGCCGGCGCGGCCGCCGAGCGCCTCGGCGAGCGCTTCGGGTGAGGTCACGAGCGCCTCGCCGCCCGTCTCGCTCACGAACGCGAGCGAGGCCTCGACCTTCGGCCGCATCGAGCCCCCGGGGAGATCGGGCAGGAGCGCCTTTGCCCGGTCGGCGTCGAGCCTCGGTAGCGCCTCCTCTGCCGCGCCGCCGAAGTCGCGATAGACGGCGTCCTCGGCAGTCAGGATCACGAGCCGCTCCGCGCCGAGCGCGATCGCGAGGAGCGCCGAGGCCCAGTCCTTGTCGATCACGGCGTCGACGCCGCGCAGCTGGCCGCCGCGCGCGACGACCGGGACGCCGCCGCCGCCGCATGCGATCGCGAGGGTGCCGGCCTCGAGGAGCGTCCTGATCGGGTCGAGTTCGACGATGTCGAGCGGGCGCGGCGACGGCACGACGCGGCGGTAGCCGCGGCCGGAGTCGGAGACGATCCGCCAGCCGCGCTCCCGTTCCAGCCGCTCCGCCTCGGCTTGCGAGTAGAAGGGGCCGATCGGCTTCGTCGGGTCGGAGAAGGCGGGATCGTCGCCGTCGACGCGGACGTGCGTGAGCACGCAGGCGACCGGCCGCTCGACGATGCCGCGGAGCTCGGCGGCGATGAGCGCCCCGATCTCCGCCTGCGTCTCGGCGACCGCGAGCCAAAGAGGATGCGGCGGGACCTCGTCCGCGGCACGCTCCTGGCGCAGCAGCATCTGCCCGACCTGGGGGCCGTTCCCGTGCGTGAGGACGACCCGCGGCTCCTCGAAGAGCGGCACGAGCTCCGGCAGCGCGCGGCGGAGGTTCGTGAGCTGCTCGGCCGCCGTCCCGCGCTCGTTCTCGCGCGTGAGGGCGTTCCCGCCCAGCGCGACGACCGCCGTCACCCGCGCACCGGGCCGGTCACGGCTCGCGCCTGGCGGAGCCAGGCTCCGCCGTGACCCGAATGCCTTCCGGCATCGCACCGCCAGCGACGCCGCGGGAGCCCGGGTTTCACGCCACCGGCGTGGGCGCGCCGACGAGGCCGTGCTCGGCGAGCACGTCCCCGAGGGTCGGCTCGCCGATCTCCTGCAGCCGGTACGTGACGCGGAGCGCCGGCTTGTCGAGCTCGATCAGGCGCCGCAGGTCGATCGGCGTCCCGATGAGGACGAGATCGGCGTCGGAGCGGGCGATCGTCTCGCGCAGCTCCTCCATCTGGCGCCGGCCGTAGCCCATCGCGGGCAGGAGCGCGCCGACGTGCGGGTAGGCCTCGAACGTCTCGGCGATCGAGCCGACGGCGAAGGGTCGCGGATCGACGAGCTCCGCGGCGCTGCTCGCCTTCGCCGCGAGCACGGCCGCGCCGTAGGTCATCTCGCCGTGGGTGAGCGTCGGCCCGTCCTCGACGGCGAGGACGCGCTTGCCGGCGATCTCCGCCGCGTCGCCCTCGACATGGAACGGCGAGGCCGCGAGCACGATCTGCGCGTCCTCGTTGTGCGTCCGGATCGAGTCGAGCACCGCGTCGACGCCCTCCTGCGAGGCGCTGTCCACCTTGTTCACGACGCAGACGTCGGCCATGCGGAGATTCGTCTCGCCCGGGTGGTAGCGAAGCTCGTGCCCGGGCCGGTGCGGGTCGACGACGACGACGTGGAGGTTCGGCTTGATGAACGGCGTGTCGTTGTTGCCGCCGTCCCAGAGGACGACGTCGGCCTCCTGCTCGGCGCGGTCGAGGATCGCCGCGTAGTCGATCCCGGCGAAGACGAGGTTGCCTTCGGCCAGGTGCGGCTCGTACTCCTCCCGCTCCTCGATCGTCGCGTCGGCCGCGTCGAGGTCCTCGTAGTGCTCGAAGCGCTGCACGGCTTGGGCGGCGAGGTCGCCGTAGGGCATCGGGTGGCGCAGCACTGCGACGCGCTTGCCGGCCTCGCGGAGGAGCTCGGCGACGCCCCGGGTCGTCTGGCTCTTGCCCGCGCCGGTGCGCACCGCGCAGACGGCGACGACCGGCTTCGACGAGGTGAGCATCGTCTGCCGCGGCGAGAGCAGGCGGTACGAGGCGCCGGCGGCGAGCGCGCGGGAGCCGACGTGCATGACGTGCTCGTGCGTCACGTCGGAGTACGCGAAGACGACCTCGTCGACGGCGTAGCGCGAGATCGCGCGCTCGAGGTCGGCCTCGGGCCAGATCGGGATCCCGTCCGGATAGAGCTCGCCCGCGAGCTCGGCCGGGTACACGCGGCCGTCGATGTTCGGGATCTGCGTCGCCGTGAAGCCGACGACCTCGAACTCCTCGCGGCCGCGGTAGACGAGGTTGAAGTTGTGGAAGTCGCGCCCGGCCGCGCCGGCGATGAGCACTCGAGTCCTGTTCATGAATAGAGCTTATGCAGCGGTGAGGATGCTGCCTAGCGCCTAGCGCCTGCCGCGTGAGGCGGCGAGGAAGACGGCGAGGTCGTGGAGTTGCTGCGAGCCGAGGTCGTACCTCGGCATGACGCGGTTTCCGAACTTCTCCGGCTCGGCGACGTACGCCTCGAAGAAGCGGACGCCTTGCCCGCGTCGGCCGATCGCCGTGAGGTCGCCGGGCTGGGATCCGCCACCGAGATATCCATGGCAGGCGAGGCAGCCGCTCGTTGCGAAGACCTTCGCGCCGGCGACGGCGTGTGGGTTGTCGGCGAAGCCCTCTGCACGTGCCCAGCGCGCGACGACGGAGTCGACCCGGATGGTCACCGTCACCCTCGTCTTGTGCTCGTGACGACAGCCGGCGGCGAGCGCCGTGGCGAGGACGAGGACGAGAGCCGTTACGCGCGTGTCTCGCGGATGATGTCCGCGACCGACTCCATCTCGACCGCGGCGCCGGTCACCTCGCGGAGCATCTCGTCCGCCGTCAGCCGCTGCCCCTCGCCCCAGAGCTCGCGCAGGAGGGAGCCGGCGTTGCGGTCGGCGAACCACGTGCGGCCGAACTTCTCGCGCAGGAACGTCCGCATCTGCGCCTCGAACGCCCACGAGCGCAGGTAGGCGGTGACGTAGAAGCCGGAGTCGATGTCGGAAAGGTAGTCGGCGGCGCTCGGCTCGATCTTCAGCGCGTCGCCGAGCAGCTCGACGTAGCGCGGCGCGAGCTGCGTCACATCCTCGGCGGCGTGGAACTCGAGCTCGTACAGGAGCTTCGCGCAGTAGCGGCGCACGAAGTAAAGGAGCCCGGTCGCGCCCTCGCGGGAAAATTGGTCGGGGCGCGGGAAGTCGAGCCGGCGCGTGAGCCACGCGGGCTCGTCGGTCAGGTGCTGGAGCAGCATCGCCCAGCCCTCGGTGACGGCGTTGTCGCCGAGGCGGCGGTCTTCCACGGCCAGGTCGGGCGAGGTGTTCGCGAAGTGCTCCGTATGGCCGGCCTCGTGGAAGAGCGCGCGCCAGTCGTCGGGGCCCCCGATCGGCTGGATGACGAGCATCACGCGGTCGGGCACCTCGATCGGTGCGCAGAACGCGCGCGGCGTCTTCCGCGGCCGCTCCTCGAGGTCGAGGTGGACGTTCTCCTGCGCGCGCAGGTCGATCCCGAGGTCGGAGAGCGTCGCCTCGAGAGCCGGCAGCATCTTGTCCTTCGGGAAGGCCGGATCCCACATCGGCGCCCGGAAGACGCGCGCCACGTCCCAGCGCTTCATCTCGGCGAGGCCGATGCCGACGCGGTCGCGAAAGAGCCGGTCGGCCGACTCCTCGTACAGCCGCTCCGTGGAGTCGAGGAAGGTCCGGCACTGGTCGGCGAGCTCGTCGAGCTCGAAGCCGAACTTCCGGTACAGGTCGACGTGCGTCGTCGCCCCGAGCTCGCGGACGGCCCGCTGCTCGACCTGCGCCGCCTCGACCTGGATGGGGTTCAGGCGCTCCTCGACGATCTCGACCCGCACCTCGTCGAGCCGCTCGCGGCGGGCGCGGTCGGGCTCGTTGGCGAGCGTGGGCCGGATCATCCGGTACGGGATCGTCTGGCCGTCGACGTCCACCTCCAGTTCGGCCTCGAGCATCGCCGCCCGCTCCGCGTACTCGCGCGTCAGGTCGCCGAGATAGCCCTCGCAGGCGAAGCGCCAGAGCTCGCGCACGCCGCGGCCGCCGTTCACGGCGAGGCCGATCGACTGCGCCTTCTCGAGGCGCGTCAGGTCGGCGTGCCGCTCGTAGATCGGCGCGAGCTCGAAGCTCTCCTTGAGACCGGCGTAGTGGAGGTAGTACTCCTCGTCGAGCTCGGCGATGAATCGGTCGGCTTGCTCGCGGTAGGTGTCGAGCTCGCGGTCGGAGGGAGGAGCGGGAGGCATCGGGTTCCGTAGGATACTCCTGCATGCGTCAGATCGAACTTCGCACGGAGCGGAAGACGCAGCTCCTCGAGATCACCGACCGCGTGCAGGAGGCGCTCGAGCCCGCCGACGGTGCGGCGGCGGCACTCGTCTACGTGCCGCACACGACGGCCGGCGTGACGATCAACGAGGACGCCGACCCGGTGCTCGCCCAGGACATCGAGGCGGCGATGGAGCGGATCGTCGAGGAGGGGTGGGGGCGGCACGTCGACGCCGACGGGCCGAACGCGCCCTCGCACATCCGGGCCTCGCTGATCAGCCCGCAGGTGCTCGTCCCGCTCGACGGGGGGCGCCTCGCGCTCGGCCGCTGGCAGGGCATCTTCTTCTGCGAGTTCGACGGGGCGCGCCAGCGCAAGGTCTACGTCACGCCGCTGGCCTAGCTAGGCGCCGCTCCCGACCCGCCTCGGTCATGGCCGCTGCGGTCGGGTCCCCGTGGCAGCCACCGTCGCGGAACCGTCACGGCTCGACACGTTAGAACGCACGAGCCCTGAGCTTCTCCGGGTCGGCGACGAGGTCGATCTCGACGATGCGGCCGCCCGCGACGGTGAAGGCGATCGCGGCGAGCAGCCGGCCCCGAGACGGGACGACGAGACCCACGGCGCCCTTGACGATCGCCGGCCGCGCGAGCGGCGCGAACGGCGCCCGGCGGGCGAGGATCTCGCGTGCGACCGCAGTCGCGCCTGCGACCGGCGGACGGGCCGGGCGGCCGGCGCCCCGGTCGGCGCGGAAGACGACCTCCGGGCCGCGCACCTCGACGAGCGCCTCGACGACGGGGCTCACCTGGGATGGCGAAGCTCCTGCCGCTGACGCACGGCCTGGCGCTCATGCGCTACGGCCTGCTCGGGGACCCGAGCGGCCTGCACAGCATCTGGGGCCTGGGCTCGGCGAGCGGGATGGCGGCGCTGAGTCTTGTCGGGGTGGCCGTCTTCGCGGCCGCGCTCACCGCCGTCTCGATTCGCGTCTTCACGCGCTCGGCGCTGCGGTGACGACTACGCTCCGCTCCATGGCCGCGCCCGTCGCCAAGGACCAGGAGCTCGAGCTCCGCGTGGACTCGCTGGCCTACGGCGGGAACGGGGTCGCGCGCCTGAACGGCTTCGTCGTCTTCGTGCGGCGAGGCCTGCCGGGTGACCGGGTGCGTGCGCGGGTCACGAAGGTGAAGCGAAACCACGCCGAGGCGCTCGCGACGGAGGTGCTCGAGCCGAGTCCCGAGCGCGTCGACGCGCCGTGCTCCCACTACCCGGCCTGCGGCGGCTGCCGCTTCCAGGACCTGGCCTACGAGGCCCAGGCGGCGGCGAAGGAGGCGCAGGTCGCCGACGCGCTGCGGCGCCTCGGCAGGATCGCCGAGCCGCCGCTCGAGCCGATCCTCCCGGCGGTCGAGCGGTTCCACTACCGGAACAAGCTCGAGTACTCGTTCGCGCCCGGGCCGGAGGGGCCGATCGTCGGCTTCCACAAGGCCGGCCGCTGGGACGAGGTGCTCGACATCGAGCGCTGCTGGCTCACGACCGACCTCGGGAACGCGATCCGCGAGGCCGTGCGGGCCTGGGCGCTCGAGGAGGGCCTGCCGGCTTACGACCAGGCCGAGGGCACCGGGTACCTCAGGCACCTCGTCGTGCGCGAGGGCCGCAACACCGGCCAGGCGCTCGTCGAGCTCGTGACGGCGCCGGGCGAGCGCTTCGAGCGCGGCTACCTCGTCGAGGTGCTCCGCCGCTTCCCGGAGGTGCGCTCCATCCACTGGGCCGTGAACGACACGCCCGCCGAGGTCACGAACCTGCCGACGACGCTCCTCTGGGGCGACGAGGCGATCGAGGAGGAGCTCCTCGGCCTGCGCTTCCGCGTGCGGCCGAACGCGTTCCTCCAGACCAACACGGCCATGGCCGAGCGGCTCTACGAGCTCGCGCTCGAGGCGGCGGCGCTCACCGGCCGCGAGACGGTCTACGACCTCTACTGCGGGATCGGCACGATCGGGCTCGTCATGGCCGCGCATGCCCTCACGGTGTGGGGCGTCGAGGTCTCCGAGGAGTCGGTCGCCTGCGCGCTCGAGAATGCCGAGCTGAACGGCGTCGGCAACGCGGCCTTCTTCGCCGGGAACGTCGGCCAGGCGCTCGAGGAGCTGCGCGACCGCGCCGGGCCGCCGGACGTCGTCGTCGTCGACCCGCCGCGCGCCGGCCTCGCCGGCAAGGCGCTCCGGCGGGTCGGCGAGGCCGGCGCCCCGCGGCTCGTCTACGTCTCCTGCAACCCGACGACGCTCGCGGGTGACGCGAAACGCCTGGCTGCCGAGTACGGCTACCGGCTCGAGCGCGCCCGGCCGGTGGACATGTTCCCGCACACGCCCCACGTCGAGACCGTGGCGCTCCTCACCCGCTCGTGAGTACGTACGACCGGATCGCCGAGCTGCCGCTTCGTGTGGAGAGCTACGAGCTCGAGCGGCTCGAGCAGACGGTCTCGACCGGCAGCTTCACGCGCGTCACGACCGTGATCCGCCTCCGCGGCGGCGGCGAGGAGGGCGTGGGGGAGGACGTCACCTACGACGCGAAGCTCCACCCGCCGCCGGGCGACCTGCCGCTCGCCGGCGAGAGGACCCTTGCATCGTTCTCGGCGGCGCTCGAGCCGCACGGGTTCGACGACTACCGTCGCTGGGGGTTCGAGAGCGCGGCGCTCGACCTCGCGCTGCGGCAGTCGGGGCTCTCGCTCGCCGAGGCGGTCGGGCGCGAGCCGCGCCCGGTCACGTTCGTTGTCTCGCGGCGCTTCGAGGCCGTCGACGAGCTCCGGCGGCTCCTCGACCGCTACCCGCGCACGCGCTTCAAGCTCGACCCGAGGAGCGAGTGGAGCGACGAGTTCGTGGCGGAGCTCGCGACCCTGGAGGTCGTCGATGTGGCCGACCTCAAGGGCGCCTACCACGGGACGATCGTCGACCAGCCGCCCGACCCGGCGCTGTACGAGCGCGTCGCGCGCGGATTTCCGGAGGTGTGGATCGAGGATCCGGCGCTCACGGCCGAGACCGAGCCGGTGCTCGTGCCGCACCGCGACCGGATCACGTGGGATGCACCGATCCATTCCGTCGCCGACGTCGAGGATCTCCCGTTCCCGCCGCGGACGCTGAACGTCAAGCCCTCCCGCTTCGGCACGCTCGAGCGGCTCTTCGATTTCTACGACCACTGCGCCGGCCGCGGGATCGGGCTCTACGGGGGCGGCCAGTTCGAGCTCGGCCCCGGGCGCGGCCAGGTCCAGTACCTCGCCTCGCTCTACTCGCCGGACGCGCCGAACGACGTCGCGCCGGGCGGCTACAACGCCGTCGACCTCGCGGAGGGGCTGGCGCTCAGTCCGCTCGCGCCGTCTCCTTCGCGGACGGGCTTTCGCTGGGCCGAGCCGTAGGCGGCTGCCGCCGCCACGCCTCCCAGAGCAGGTCGCCGTTCGCGAGCAGGAAGCCGACGGAGAGCAACGGCGTGGCCGGGAGCGCCCGGTTCGTCCAAGCCGCGAGCGCGGTCGTCACGCCGAAGGAGAGAGCCATCAGCACGAACGTCGCGCCGACCCGCAGCCGGAAGCGCGCCGCCGCGCCGAGGAAGAGCGCGAAGAAGAGCAGGTCGGGGAGCCCGAGGCTCGCGACGCCGTCCTCGCCGGGGATCGGGAAGCCGAACGACAGCGCCGAGACGCCCTTCGGGTGCTTGAGGATCTTGCTCGTCGGCCCCCAGAAGACGGAGTAGATGTCGACCCAGGGGATGAGGGCCGCGATCAGCGCCACCCAGGCGGCGCTCTCGAAGACGGCGAGGAAGACGAAGGCGCCGGCGGCGGTGGCGCCGAGCTTCGCGAAGCTCGCAAGATCGTCGAGGCCCGCCGACTGGAACGCGACGGCAGCCGCCACGAACGCGAGCGCGAGCAGCGCCAGGTGCGGGAGCGGCGCCCGCCAGAAGGGCAGGATCGCGTAGACGAGGCCGAAGACGGCGGGGACGAGGGCGAGGCCGAGGAACACGACGTCCCACCACGTCGAGACATTCGGCCACGACTCCGAGGTGGCGTAGTACCCGGCGAGGGCGACGGCGAGGGCGGTGAAGGCGGCCGCCCGCCGGCTCAGTACGGCGGAAGCTCCGCCCACCAGGGGCCGAGCGCCTTGAACGCGTTCCAGAAGCGCGTCTTCGCCGGCTGCTCGTCGAGCGACTCGTCGAT
>DASQWB010000062.1:0-4369 GCA_035640455.1 Gaiellaceae bacterium
GATGCGGATGCTCACCGCGCAGGCGATCGCCGACGAGGGCGAGCTCGAGGTGCTCGGCTTCCGGCTGCCCGAGGAGTCGAAGCAGGCGCGCGCGCAGTGCGGCGTCTCGCCGCAGCTCGACAACCTCGACGTCACCCTCACGGTGGAGCAGAACCTGCTCGTCTTCACGCACCTCTACCGGATCCCGCGCGGCGAGCGGCGCGAGGCGATCGAGCGGGCGCTCCGGATGGCGAACCTCGTCGACCGGCGCGACTCGCGGGTCGACAAGCTCTCGGGCGGGATGCGCCGGCGGCTCCTCATCGCACGTGCCCTCGTGCACAAGCCACGGCTCGTGCTGCTCGACGAGCCGACGGTCGGGCTCGACCCGCAGGTGCGTCAGGAGCTGTGGGCGCTCATCGACGCGCTGCGCGCCGAGGGGACGACGATCCTCATGTCGACGCACTACATCGAGGAGGCGCAGCGGCTCGCGGACAGCGTTCTGATCATGTCGCACGGGAGCGCGGTCGCCTTCGGCCCGCCCGCGGAGCTCGTCGCGAAGCACGCGGGTCGCGAGGCAGTCGAGGTCTACGGGCCCGCCGTCAGGCTCGTCGAGGTCGAGGCGGAGGCCGCGGCGGCCGGCTTCCGCACGCGCCGCACCGGCACGAGCATCTCGGTGCTCGGCATCGAAGGCGCCGACGGCAGCGTCCCCGACGGAGAGCGGCGGCCGGCGAACCTCGAGGACGTCTTCGTCCTGCTGACCGGCGAGGCGATCGACTGAAGGCGACCGCGACGGCGTCACGCGGCGCACGCCTCGGCCGCCTCGAGCGGCCCGCGCTCACGGGCGTGCTCGTGCGCGAGATCGTCAACTTCTCGTCCTACTGGCGCTCGGCGACCTTCTCCTCGACGGTCGAGCCGACGATCTACCTGCTCGCGTTCGGCTTCGGCTTCGGCTCGCTCGTCAGCAGGGTCGCCGGCTACTCGTACGTCCAGTTCGTCGGCACGGGGACGGTGGCCACCGCCGTGCTCTTCTCCAGCGCCTTTCCGGCCATGTTCGGGACGTTCGTCAAGTACCAGTTCCAGCGCACCTACGACGCGATCCTCGCGGCGCCGGTCGACACCGAAGAGCTCGTCACGGCCGAGGCGCTCTGGATCGCGACGCGCGCCGGCGTCTACGGCTGCGTGCCGCTCCTCGTCGCGCTCGCCTTCGGCTTGAACCCGGCCTGGGGAATGCTCACGGTGCCGCTGATCGCGTTCCTGGCCGGCTTCGGCTGGGCGTGCTTCGGCATCACCGTCGCCGGGTTCGCGAAGTCGATCGAGAACTTCAGCTACATCGTCAGCGCCGTCCTCACGCCGCTCTTCCTCGTCCCCGGGACGTTCTTCCCGCTGAGCAAGCTGCCGCGCTGGGCGCAGGTCGCCGGCGAGTTCAACCCGCTGCACCACTGCGTCGAGCTCGTCCGCCACGCCGCCTTCGGCTGGCACGCCTGGGACGTCGCGCGCGTGGGGGCGCTGATCGTCTTCGGCCTCGCCATCTGGCGGCTCGCGATCTACGCGATGACGCGCAAGCTCATCGACTAGGGGCAGTTCGCGTACGGCGGCGGCCCCTGCTGGACCGCCCTGGCCTGGAGCTGGAGCCGGTAGTAGCTGAGGTAGTAGTTCGTCTCCGTGTAGTTCGGATCGGTAGCGCCCCAGAGGTAGTCCGACGCGGCGGAGTCCGTCAGCGTCGCGTTCGGGTCGTTCTGGATCGCCTTCCACTGCGCCTTCGTGACCGGCGTCGTGAAGAGCGATGGGTCGATGACCATCACGCGGGAGCTGAAGAACCACCGGCCGCACACGCAGAGCGTCGGCGCGACGTGCCAGTACCAGCCGACGCTGCACGACGGATGGTTCCTCGTCGCCGGATGCAGGCTGCCCTGGATCCAGACCTTCCTCGGCGACAGGCCCATGTTGATCATCAACCGGCACATCTCGTGGGCGCGCGCCCAGCAGCCGTCGTCGGGGTAGAGGAACGGGATGCAGGGCGGCGGCACGGTGAGCGGGTCGCAGCTCGTCGCGTTCATCGCGTCGAAGGCCTGCTGTGCCCGCGCGGGGGAGATGCAGCCGAACCAGCGCCACGGCCACCAGCACCGCCACCAGATCCCGAGGACCCACAACCAGATCCACCGTATGGACCACGGTCGCGGCCGCCCGCGCTCAGGGAAAGGGAGTGGCGGCGCCTCCGGGTCGGGCTCGTACGGGCGGACGTCGATGATCTGGTGGTCGTCGTCCTCGGTCACGACCACTGGCCGGCGTGCGCGGCTCGCCTCGCGCAGCTGCCGCTCCAGCTCTGCGAAGTCCGGCGAGTCGCGTCGCAGCACGTGCTGCGCGTGGGAGGGCTCGAGCTCGACCCCGAGATCTCCGCTCTCGATCCGATCGACCGCCGCGACGCGCGCCACGCGCGGGATGAGGAGACGCGCAATCGCCTCCGTCTGCGGATCGAGTTCGAGGTAGACGGGCAGGCGCTGCTGGCCGAGCGCCTCGAGGATCTGCGCGAAGCCGCTCGAGCGACGGTCTTCGGGGTCGAGCCGTGCGCGCCGCTCGCCCTCGAGCTCCACGATGCCGCGCTCGCGGTCGACCCTGACGACGGTGGACACATGGGCATTCGGGTTCGGCATCGTCACCCTCCCGTCAATCTGGAGCTGTCTACGCCGAGCCTATCGCTGCGCGGCCGCCCACGCACCCGTGTGGGCGCGTGAGCGCTCGATCAGCGCCTCGTGCTTCTCGGGCTCGGTGACGCCCGTCCTGATCGTGCGCACGGCGAGGTCGTCGAACTCGGGGCTCTCGACGTAGTCGACCACGACCTCGCGCAGGTGCGGCAGCGCCTCCGCGCGAAAGGCCTCGAACTGCTCGCGCTGGAAGTAGCGGTCGGCGAGCTCGCCGTAGCGCGTTAGCTTCTCCTCGTAGGAGAGGTCGTCGGCGTCGCCGATCTCGAAGTAGTCCCGCGTCGACTGGTTGATCCGCATCGGCCGCGCCGTCGCGCAGCAGAAGAGGCACCACGCGGCGAGCGACTCGATCGCCCACGGGAAGTAGTAGTGCAGGCTGACGAGCGCGATGTCGGGCGAGGCATTCGCGTAGTCGATCGGGTGCGCCTGACCGTCCTTCACGATCGTCTCGCACGAGTTGAACTCCCAACGGAAGAAGGCGTTCACGAGCCGGCTGATGAGTCCGACCTCGCGCTCGAGCTCGGGCGGAAGGAACTCGCGGTCGAGGACGTAGCGGTAGTGGCCGTCGGCGGCCGGGTCGAAGCGCATGACCATCGTCTGCGGGCCGATCGAGAGCGAGCGCGTGAAGACGTCGAAGTCCTCGACCGCGCCCTGGACGTGCATCATCCGCTCGCCCGAGTGGTCATACGCGAAGCGCAGCTCCTCGGGGCTCGTGATCCGCGTGACGCCGACCCACATGCCGCCGTCGAAGGGCTTCATGAAGAGCGGGTAGCCGACCTGCTTGCCGATCTCGGCGAGGTCGAAGGCGGGGTTGTAGCGCTCGGCCATCGGCACGTAGCGCGGGTTGTCGGGCGGCAGGCGGTGCGGGATGAGCCAGGTGTCCGGCACCTTGAGCCCGAGGCGCATCATCGCGCAGTACGCGGCGTGCTTCTCCATCGCCTGGAACGTGAACGGGTTGTTGAGCAGGTAGACCTCGTCCATCAGCGCGATCTTCTTCAGCCACTCGCGCGGGAGGTCGTACCACCACGAGAGCCGGTCGATGACGAGCGCGTAGTGCGGCGTGTAGCGCAGGTCGAACGGCTCGTTCAGGATGCGCTCGGTCGCGAAGTCGTGGCTCTCGCCCCGGTAGCGGACCGGGCCGAGGCGGCGGAGGACGGTCTCGAAGGCGGTCGGCCAGTCCTCCTCGGTCGCGAGCAGCAGCCCGATCAGGTGCCGTCGTGCCATGCGGGCGGGGCGAGTCTATGCGCGTCGCGCTACCAAGCGCCTCCGCCCCCGCCGCCTCCGCCGCCGCCACCGCCGCCCGAGAAGCCGCCGCCCCCGCCGGAGCTCGGCGGCGCCAGGGCCGAGCCGAATCCCGAGGAGAGGTCGCCGATCGCGAGCGCCGTCGGGCCGGAGCCGAGGTCACCGGTCGGCGTGATCCAGTAGATCGAGCTCGCGTCGTGGAGCTCCTGCGGCATGTGCAGGTGCGCGCCCTGGAGCACCCGCTCGGCGATCCCGAACGCGATCCCGTAAACGAGGTAGCGCTCCCAGAGCTCGAGCGTCGCCGGGGGCGCCTCCTGCAGGCGCGGGAAGTCGGTGAGGTAGCGGCGGAAGGCCTCCCAGCGTTCGGCCTCGGCCTCGCCGGTCCGGCTCCGGCGACGCCAGAGCGGCGCCTTCGCGGCGGCGGCGATCAGCACGATGGCGTTCGCGAT
>DASQWB010000063.1:0-59635 GCA_035640455.1 Gaiellaceae bacterium
GCGGGCCTGGTCGGTGTCGAGCAGCTCGTGCAGTTGGTTCGGCGTCACGTGGTGTTCCCTACTCCCTCTACGCTAGGACGTCGGCGGCGGTTCAAACTTTCGGAATGTAGGTCGTGGTTCCTTTGCTTTCCAGGGAGAAACTAGGCCCGACACGCAGCCTCGACCTCGAACGAGGCCTCGACGTGGATTATTCCGCGGCCGTCGGCTGGACAGTCTCGGTCCGCGCCGGAAACTCGAACTCGGTCTTGCCCTCGTCATTCAAGACGAGACGCGCGCGAAAAGGTTTGCCGTTCCTGGAACGAAAGCCTGACAGGACCTCACGCGTCCGTCCCTCCTCGAGGAGCTGGCGCGCGATCTCCGGCGTGAGCGTCCGGCCGGCGACGCGCTTCCAGATCACGAAGCCGCAGCCGGGCTCCTCGCGGCTCTTCCAGCTCGTGCAGCCGTAGGCGCGGGAATTCTCGCGGATCGTCTCGCCGCAGCGCGGGCACGGGCCGAGCTCGACGCGCTCGGGCCGCAGCTTCTCCCGGTCGAGCGCCGCGATCTGCTCCACGGTCGAGCGCGTGAAGCCCTCGATCTCCTTCATGAAGGCGCCACGGTCGCCGGAGCCGCGCTCGATGTCGGCGAGCTGCTTCTCCCAGCCGCCCGTGAGCTCCGGCGACGTGAGCGGATGCGACTCGAGCATCGTGATCACCTGGAGCCCCTTCGGGGTCGCCTGCAGGTCCTTGCCGACACGCTCGACGTACTCGCGGCGGATCAGCGTCTCGATCGTCTCGGCACGGGTCGCGGGCGTGCCCAGGCCGCGCTCCTTCATCGCCTCGCGGAGCTCCTCGTCGTCGACGAGCTTCCCGGCCGTCTCCATCGCAGAGAGGAGCGTGGCCTCGGTGTAGCGCGGCGGCGGCTTCGTCTCCTTCGCCTCGCTCGCCGCTGCGACGCAGCGGACTATCTGTCCCTTCGTGACAGCCGGGAGCTCGCCGCCTTCGCCTTCCTCTTCCTGCGGTCTCTCTGTTTCCGACTCGACGCCGTAGACGGCGCGCCAGCCGGCCTCGAGCGTGACCTTGCCGCGCGTGCGGAAGCGCTCGCCCTCGACGAGCGTGACGATCGTCGTCCGCGCGTAGCGGGCCGGCGGGTGGAAGACGGCGAGGAAGCGGCGCGCGACGAGGTCGAAGATGCGGCGCTCGTCCGGCGTGAACTCGGTGACGTCGTGCTCGACGTCGGTGGGGATGATCGCGTGGTGGTCGTCGACGCGCGCGTCGTTCACGACCCGGCCGAGCGGAAGCTGCTGCAGGTCGAGCACGTACCGCGCGGCGTCGGCGTAGTCGGGGATCGGCAGGAGCGTCTCCGCCGTCGGCTTGAGCTGCGGGACGAGGTCGCCGGAGAGGAAGCGGGACGAGGTTCGCGGATAGGTGATCGCCTTCTTGCCCTCGTAGAGCGACTGCGCCGCCTGGAGCGTCCGCCGGGCCGAGAAGCCGAAGCGGCGGTTCGCGTCGCGCTGGAGGGAGGTGAGGTCGTAGAGGAGCGGCGCGCGCTCGGACTGCTCCTTGCGCTCGACCGAGTCGACGACACCGTCGTTGCTGGACACGCGCTCGACGATCTCGTCCGCGCGGGCCGCTTTCTTGATGCGCGTCTCGTCGCGCTCGAACCACAGACCCTCGTACAGCGGTTGGAACGCCGCCCGAACGAGCCAGTACGGCTCGGGAACGAACGCCTGGATCTCGCGCTCGCGCTTGACGATCATCGCGAGCGTCGGGGTCTGGACGCGGCCGAGCGAGACGACGCCGCCGACCCAGGCCCGGCCGCGGATCGTCGCCGCTCGCGTGGCGTTCATGCCGACGAGCCAGTCGGCCTCGGAGCGCGAGCGGGCCGCGGCCTCGAGCGGCTCGAGCTGCGAGCCGGGACGGAGCCGCTCGAAGCCCTCACGGATCGCCTGCTTCGTCATCGACGAGATCCACAGCCGGTCCACCGGCTTCGTCGCGCCGGCCGACTCGTAGATGTAGGCGAAGATGAGCTCGCCCTCGCGGCCGGCGTCGCAGGCGTTGATCACGCGGTCGACGTCCGGCCGGGCGAGGAGCTTGCGAATCGCCGAGAGCTGCTTCCTCGACTTCGCGTCGCGCGGCTTGAGGCGGAAGCCGTCCGGGACGATCGGCAGGTCGGCCATCCGCCACTTCTTGAGCCGCTCGTCGTAGTCCTCGGGCTCCGCGAGCTCGACGAGGTGGCCGACGGCCCACGTGATGACGTACTCGTCGGACTCGAGGAACGCCTCGTGCTTCTCGAAGCGACCCGGAAGCGCGGCCGCGAGGTCGCGGCCGACAGACGGCTTTTCCGCGATGACGAGAGCCTTGCCCATGGTCGCGACACGTTAGCGAAGGGAGCCCGCGATCCTGCCGGGCGGCTCAGGATGGTCGTGGATACTGCTCCGGTGCCGGATCGCCCGCCTCGGACGTACCTCGCCGCCGGGATTCTCAGCTGGCCGCTCGTCCACCTGGTCTACCGCCTGCGTGCCACCGGGCTCGAGCACCTGCCGCGCTCCGGCGGGTTCGTGCTCGCCGCGAACCACACGTCGAACTTCGACCCGTGGCCGCTCGGGATGCCGCTCTTCCCGCGCCGGTGGTTGCGGTTCATGGCGAAGTCGGAGCTCTACTGGTGGCCGCTTCGGCACCTGCTCGACGCGGGCGGAACCTTTCCGGTGCGTCGCGGCGCCCGCGATATCGAGGCGATCGAGACGGCGGTCGAGCTCGTCCGCGGCGGCCACGTCGTCGTGATGTTCCCCGAGGGGACGCGGCAGAAGAAGGGCCTCCGCAAGCGCTGGCAGGCCCGCCCGCACACCGGCGCGGCGCGCATTGCCCGCGACGCAGGCGCTCCGCTCGTCCCCGCGGCGATCAAGGGCACCGAACGGCTGTCCCGGCTCGGGCCGCTCCGCGTCGCCTACGGTGCGTCGATCGAGGTCACCGCCGACAGCCGCGAGACGACCGAACGCCTGATGCACGAGATCCGCCGGCTCTACGAGACGCTGTGAGGGAGGAGCGGCCCCTCCTCGCGATCGACGGCAACTCGTTCGCGCACCGCGCCTACCACGCGCTTCCGAAGACGATCCGGCGGGCCGAGGGGCGGCCGGCGGGAGCGATCGTCGGCTTCGCGAACATGCTGCTCCGGCTCTGGGACGCGGAACAGCCGCGAGCGGTGCTCGTTGCCTGGGACACGCTCACGGTTCCGACCTACCGGCACGAGGCGTTCGAGGGGTACCAGGCCGGGCGCGTCTTCGACGCCGAGCTCCTCGAGCAGCTCGACCTGCTGCCGCAGCTCGTCGAGGCGATGGGCTTCGCCTACGCGAAGGCGCCCGGCTACGAGGCCGACGACTTCCTCGCGGCAGTCGCGACCCACGCGGACGGGCCGGTGCTCGTCGCGACGTCTGACCGCGACGCCTTCCAGCTGGCGCGCGAGCAGGTGACGATCCTGCAGCCGACCCGAGGCGTGTCGGAGCTCGCGCGGATCGGACCCGCCGAGGTGCGAGAGCGCTACGGCGTCGAGCCCACGCAGGTGCCGGACTTCATCGCGCTCCGCGGCGACCCGTCCGACCGGCTTCCGGGGGCACGCGGCGTCGGCGACAAGGGCGCGGCGCAGATCCTCCGCGAGCACGGCTCGCTGGAGGCGGCGCTCGAGGCCGGCCGCTTCGCCGCGCAGGCGGAGGAGCTTCGGCTGTACCGCCGAATCGCCACCCTCGACGCCTCCGCCCCGATCCCTGCGATCAAGGGCCAGACACCCGCGTGGGCGGAGGCGTCCGCCCTGGTGCGTTCTTGGGGGATCAATCAGTTGGCCGACCGGCTTGCCGCCCGCGCGGCGAATTAGCATCCGCCGCATGGACGCCTGGCTCACCGAAGCTCGCGATGTCCTCGCCGACGCGGCCGGAGTGCCGAGGGAGCGGCTCGAGCTCTCGGACGGCGACGTGAGCACGCTGCTCGACCTCGCGCGGATCGCGGCGCACGAGAGCGGCGAGCGGACGAACGCGCCTCTACTCTGCTACCTCGTCGGACGAGCTCAGGGCGACGCCGACCTCGACGAGCTCGCCGACGCCCTGCGCCGATCGACCTCGTAAGCCACCCGGCGCTCGCGCGCCTCCACCCGACGTTCGGGCATCCCGAGTCGCCCGAGCGGCTCGCGGCGCTGCTCGAGGCGTTCGACTACGTCGAGGCCGGCCCCGCCTCGCGCGCGGACGTCGAGCGCTGCCACGCGCCGGAGTACGTCGAGATGATCCGCTCGCTCGACCACCCGGTCTGGCTCGACGCCGACACCCCCGCCTCGGAGACGAGCTACGAGGCCGCGCTCCTCGCGGCGGGTGCGACGATCGAGGCTGTGCGCCGCGGCGGCTTCGCGCTCGTCCGGCCGCCCGGGCACCACGCTCTCCCCGGCCGCGCGATGGGCTTCTGCCTGTTCGACAACGTCGCGGTGGCGGCGCTCTTCGCGCAGGCGGAGCTCCACCTCGCCCGCGTCGCGATCGTCGACTGGGACGTGCACCACGGCAACGGCACGGAGGAGATCTTCCGCGCCGACGACTCCGTCCTCTTCGTCTCGCTCCACCAGTGGCCGTTCTACCCGGGGACCGGCGGCCCGGACGACCAGGCGGAGACGACGGTGAACGTGCCGCTCGCCGCAGGCTGCGGCGACGCCGAGTACGACGCCGCCTTCACCCGTGTCGTGGAGCCCGCCGTCCGCGCGTTCGAGCCCGAGCTCGTGCTCGTCTCGGCCGGGTTCGACGCCCACGTCGACGACCCGCTCGCGGACATGCGCGTGAGCGCCGACGGCTTCCGCGAGCTCGCCCGCCGCTCGGCCGCGCTCGCGCCGCGCTGCGCCGCTGTCCTCGAAGGCGGCTACGACGTCCGGACGCTGCCGGGGCTCGTCCGTGCTGCCCTCGAGGGCTTCGAGAGTTAGCGGCCGGCCCGTGAGGGCCGGCCGCGAAGGATCAACCACCTGCTCCTTGCCACCACTTCCCTGGAGGAGAAATGAGGAGCTCGCCCTCTCAGTGTCGGCCTCGCGGTCGGCGCCGTCATCGCCCCCGGCGCGCGGTTGGCATCCCCCAACGTGGGTGATTACCGCCGCGCCGCGGCGAGCGCCTCGAGCGCCTCGCGCCGCGACGAGACGCCGAGCTTGCGCAGGAGGCTCTTCACGTGCGAGCGCACGGTGTGCTCGGAGATGTAGAGCCGGCGGGCGATCTGGTCGGTGCCGAGGTGCTCGTCGAGGAGGAGCAGCACCTCGACCTCGCGCGCGCTCAGGACTCGCGCGATCGCGTCGGGAACTCCCGACCGGTGGCCGCCGCCGTTCCGCACCTCGTCGAGGAGCCGCCGCGCGATCTCGCCGGAGAGCGCCGCCTCGCCCTGCGCCACGCCGCGCAGGAACTCTGCGATCCGTCCCGGCGGCTCGCTCTTCAGGAGGTAGCCGGCGGCGCCGCCGCGGATCGCGGCGAGGAGGTTCTCCTCCGTCCCGGAGGCGGTGAGGACGACCACCTCGCAGCCGGGCGCGGCCTCGCGCAGCCGCGGCAGCGCCTCGAGCCCCGAGAGGCCCGGCATCGAGAGGTCGAGGACCACGAGCTTCGGCTGGAGCCGGCCCGCGAGGCCAATCGCCTCCGCGCCGTCCGAGGCCCGGCCGACGACCGAGAATCCGTGCTGGGCGAGGAGGGCCCCGAGCGCCTCGCGCGTCAGCGGGTGGTCGTCGACGATGAGGACGCTGTCTGCCATCGCTCTCCGGGCTTATCGGCCGAGCCGTCGGTGCCGACAAGGGTGACGATGCGGAAGGACGCCAGAAGCCCCTTCGACGCCTGGCTGTGGGGTGAGGTGCTCCTGCTCGGGCTGCTCGCGGCGCAGCTCGCGCTCTTCGCCGCCTACCCAAGCCTGCGACCCGCCTACGGCGTCCCCGCGGCGCGCCTCGTCTTCGAGACCGTCGTCATGCTCGGCGGCGGGATCGTGGCGGTCCTGGCCGGGATTCGCTTCTCGGTCGAAGGCCGCCGGCTCGACCTCTTCCTCTCGAGCGGGTTCTTCGTCGGCGCCGCCTCGACGTTCGCCTTCTCGATCGCCCCCGCTCTCGGCGGGGAAGCGATAAGCCGGACCGAGGCGTGGCCGGGCGTCGCGGGGCGGCTCCTCGCCTGGACGCTGATCGCGGCGGCGCCGTTCGTGCGCGGCCGCGTCCGCGCCCGGCAGCGGACGCTCGGCAACGCGCTCGTCGGCTTCGCGCTTGTGCTCGTGCTGGTCTGGTTGGCCGCGAGGTCGCTCGGAAGCGCCCTGCCGTTCGTGCCGGCCGAGGGCAGCGCGGACGCGCCGTTCCTGCTCACATTCTCGTTCGGTCTCCAGGCACTCCTGAACCTCGTCGCGGTCGTCGGCTTCGGCCTTCGTTTCCGAGGTCACGGCCAGGACCTCGACCGGTTCGTCGCGCTCGGCGCGACGCTCCTCCTCTTCGCGTCGCTCGCCTACCTCTTTGCGCCGCTCTCGGCCACCACCGACCTCTCCCAAGGCGACTTCCTCGGCGTGCTCGCCTACGGCATCCTGCTCGTCGGCGTCTGGCGGGCGATCCGGGCCTCCGAGTTCGGCCGCGCGGTCGCGGAGGAGCGGGCCCGCGTCGCCCGCGAGATCCACGACGGCCTCGCGCAGTACCTCTTCGCGGTCTCGACGCACGCGAGCATGCTCGAAGACGGCGCGCCGGTGGAGGAGGTCGTTCCCCGGCTCAAGGAGGCGGCCGCCTCGGCGCAGCAGGAGGCGCGCTTCGCGGTGCTGGCGCTGTCGTCGGCGAGCGGCTCGGCGCCCTTCGACGCGGCGCTTCGGCGCTACGTCGAGTTCCTGACCGCCGACGGAGAGCTCGAGGTCGAGCTCGACATCGACGGCCGGGTCTCGCTCGCACCTGACGAGCAGATCGAGGTGTTCCGGATCGTCCAGGAGGGGCTCGCGAACGTGCGCAAGCACGCGGGCGCGCGCCGCGCCGAGGTCGTGATCGCCGAGCGCGACGGCCAGCGCGTCGTGGCGGTGCGAGACGACGGCGGCGGCTTCGCGGGAGGCCGCGACGGCGCTGGCCAGGGCCTCAAGAACATCCGCGCCCGAAGCGCGGCGATCGAAGGCGCCTTCGACGTGCGCTCGGGGCCCGGCTTCGGCACGGAGCTCGTCGTGACGCTGCGCGCTTAGCGGCGAGGCTCCGGGCGCCATTCGAGCATGAAGCGCTCGCCTCGTCCCGATAGCCAGAGGTCCCAGGAGCGAAGGAAGTCGCGGCGACCCACACGGGCCCCGACTGATCGACGGCGCCCTCTCGCTCATGACGTAGCGCGGCGGGAGCTCGAACGACCTGCTGGCCAGGGACGCAGAGACGGGTCGCGGGCGACGCCGAGCTCGAGCGAGCCGCTGGCGTCACCCGCCTCGAACGTCTCCAGCTCGTAGATCGAGACGCCCAGCTGCCGCGCCACCTCGAGGAGCAGAGTCGAGTGGTCGGCGCCGGTGTCGACGAGGACGCCCGCGGACAGCTCAGACGTGCTCGCGGTGGCGTGGGACGGGGAAGAACACGTCGTCGATCCGGACCGATGGATGCTCGCGCAACCGGGCGAGGTCGCGGTCATGCTCGACGACGTACCCGCCCCGGAGCGCGACCCACTCACCCGCGAAACGGCCGAGATCCTCCTTCGGCACCCAGTCTTGGTGGACTTCCTCTGCCTCTGCCATGGGCCTGCCATGCTGGCAGGCCCTCAGACCCGCCGCAAGCCAGAAATGAAACGATTTAGACGCAGAGGACGAAGCTAGGCGAGCAGCCGCTCCTCGACCTCTTCCTCGACGAAGGCGTCACGCGCCGCGCCGGCGACCCGCGCGACGACGCTGCCCTCCGGCTCGTGCGATACCTGGAGCACGTCCTCGATCCGCTCGGCGACCGACCGGATGTGGCTGATCACGGCGACGAGTCGACCCGCGTGGGCGCGGCGCTCGAGCTCTCCGAGGGCGTCGTCTAGGGCATCGGCGTCGAGGCTCCCGAAGCCCTCGTCGAGGAAGAGCGCCTCGAGGCGGCCGCCGCCGCGTGCAGCGAGCTCGACGAGGCCGAGCGCCAGCGCGAGGCTGGCGAGGAACGCCTCGCCGCCGGAGAGCGTCTTCGAGCCGCGCGCCTGGCCGAAGACGCGGTCGACGATCCGGAAGTCCTCGGCGAACCCGTAGCGGCCGCCGGTCATCGAGCCGAGGATCTCCGAGGCGAACGCGAGGAGGGCTCGCTGCCGGCGCGTCACGACGTAGCCGATGAAGCGCCCGTCGGTGAGCAGGCTCGCGACGGCCTCGAGCACGTCGATCGTCTCGCGCAGCGGCCGGATCCGGCGGTCGAGGTCGCGGGCGGCAGCGACCTGCGCGCGCGCCTCGGCCTCGTCGTCCCGCGCCCGGCGCCGATTCGCGCTCGCTTCGATCACGAGCTCCTCGAGCTCCTCCGCGTCGGCGGCGCCGGCCTCCGCGAGCGCGGCGGCAGCCGCACCTCGTGACCCCTCGACGCGGGCTCTCGCATCGTCCGCCGCCTTCCCGAGCCGCGCCGCGAGCCGGCCGGCCACGCGCTCGAGCTCCTCGGCGCCGGCGAGCTGCTCGTCGAAGCCCGCCTCCTCCGCCGGAAGCGGCGGCGGCTCCGCTCCCGCCTCCTCGACCCGCCGGCCGAGGAGGAGCATCGCCTTCTCGATCCGCCGGCGCGGCTGCTCGACCTCGCGCTCGCGCCGGCGCGCGAGCTCGTCGCGGTCTGCGCGAAGCTCGCCCAGCCGGGCTCGCGCCGCCTCCCGCTCGCGCCGCAGCTGCTGCACCTCCGCCAGCCGCGCCTCGAGTGCTTCGAGCAGCGAGGCCCGCCGCGCGCCGGTCGCGCTCGCGGCAGGACGGAACCGCCTCGGAAGGCCGACCCGGTCGCGCTCGAGCGCAGCCGAGCGCTCCGCGAGCTTCGCGGCGGCGGCCTCGAGAGCCGTGGTTCGTTCGCCGAGCGCCGCGCGGCGTGAGCGGATCGTCGCCTCTGCCTCCTCGGCCGCGCCGCGTGCCTCGGCCGCCGCCCGCCGCGTTTCGACTAGCGCACTTTCATCGAGGTCTCCGAGGCGCTTTCGCGCCCGCTCGAGCGCACGCCGGGCAGTCGCTCGCTTCCGCGCCGACTCCGCGACCGCCTGCTCGAGGTGGGCGCACGTCGCGGCCGCTGCCGCCCGCTCCTCGCCGCTCCTGCGCGCGGCCGCCAGCGCCGTCTCGTGTGCCCGCTGCGCCGCGTGCACGACGGGAGCGCGCGGAGGCTCGAAGCCAGCGGGGAGCT
Source organism: Gaiellaceae bacterium (assembly GCA_035640455.1). GTDB lineage: Bacteria > Actinomycetota > Thermoleophilia > Gaiellales > Gaiellaceae > AC-50. The sequence goes on from DASQWB010000063.1 coordinate 9,268, forward strand.
CTCGCCTGCAGATCGGGCACTCCTCGCCCGACCCGAGGCCGTGTGCCGCGTGCGCTGCGGCGTGCGCCCGAAGCAGCGGCTCCAGTCGCTCGGCCGCGGCCGCGAGCCGCCGCTGCGCCGCCGCCTCCGCCTCGGCCTTCCGCTCGGCGTTCGTCCGCGCGGTCCCGAGCTGCCGTTCGCGACGGCCGAGCGTGTCCTCGAGCGCCTCCAGCTCGTGCTCTCGCCGCCGGAGGTCGCCGAGCACGTCCTCGACCCTCTGGGCCTCCGCGTGCGCCCGCCGGAGCTCCGCGAGCGACCGCCCGTCTCGCTCGAGCGCAGCCTCCTCGCGCGAGATCTCGCGTCGCGCCTGCCGCTGGTCGTGGAGCTCGGCCGCGAGTGCCGGCGCCTCGTCGACGATCCGCTGGAGCACCGCCTTCGCCCCCGCTAGCTCGCCCTCCCTCTCTCCGGCCCGGTCGGCTCGCGCGAGCGCCGTCGCGAGACGGGCCTCCTGCTCCTGCGTGTCCCGTTCGGCCCGGTCGAGCTCGACGCTTCTCGAGTCGAACTCCCGCAGGACCGGCTCGAGCTTGCGCAGGTCACGCGCCGGATGGACGTTCGCCTTCGCGAGCCTCTCGCAGGCTGCATCGAGCCGCTGCGCCTCGCGCTCGTCGCGAGCGGCCTCCTTCTCGTGGCGCGCGAGCTCTGCCTTGAGCGCGCGTAGGCGGCGCTCCTCCTGCTCCGCCTTCTGCTTCCGCCGGCGGGCCTCGCGCGCGGACGCCGCGGGATCCCGGAGAAGCTCGGCGCGCTCCGCGAGGAGCTCGTCGAGCGGCTCGCGGTAGCCGAGCGCGAGCCCGCGCGCGTGCTCGCGCGCCTCGGCCAGCTCGCCGAGCCGGAAGATGCCCTTGAGGATCTCCGTGCGGTCGGCGGGTGACGCCTGGAGGAGCGTCTGGAACCGGCCCTGCGGCAGGATCACAGCGGAGGTGAAGCCGCCCCAGTCGAGGCCGACGAGCCGCGCGACCTCTGTATTGATCGCGTCCTCCGCGTCGAGCGGCGGCACCGCCGGGTCGGTGAGGCACTCGAGCTCGTGCGCCGGCGGCGGGTACGCGCCGCGCGAAGTCGAGCGCGCGATGCGATAGACGCGGCCGTCGACGGCGAACTCGAGCTCCACGCTCATCGTCGTCGCGCCGTCGGAGATGAGCTGCTTGACGCCGCGCTGGTCCCAGGTCGTCGCGTTGTAGAGCGCGTACGTGATCGCCTCGAGTAGCGACGACTTGCCCGCGCCGGTGTCGCCCACGACCGCCACGAGTCCGAGGTCGGCGAAGTCGATCTCCCGCTCGGCGCGGAAGCTCCGCAGGCCCTTGACCCGCAGCCGGAGCGGCCTCACGACACGCCGCCGCGGACGCGCTCGAGGAGGAGCTCGTCGATGTCGGGCAGGCGCGGGTGCTCCTCGGCCTCGACCGCCTGAATAAGCGTCTCGAAGGTCTTCAGGACGCGATTCGCCTTCGCGCCGCGGGTGCCTCGCTCGGCGAGATAGGTGCGGAAGAGCTCCGTGAACCCGGGCTCGGCGTCGGCCTCGTCCGCGGTCGCCTCCACCACCTCGAGCCGCGTCGCGGCGCAGTCCTCGTTCACCTCGACGAGCGTGGCGTCCGGCAGGAGCTCCTTGACGAGTTGCGCGAGCTCCGGAACCGGCTCGTCGGTGCAGACGGTGACGCGGCAGAGTGCGGAGCCGACCGTCGCGGCCAGCTCGGCGATCTCCTCGAGGGTGCCGACGATCGTGCGCAGTGGACGACCGGCGCCGAGCGGGTGAGGCGTCACGCGCGCCGGCCGGCCGGGCTCGGCCTCCACGAGGACGACCTCTTTGTGCTCACGCTCCTCGCCGAAGTCGAGCGGGATCGGCGAGCCGGCGTAGCGGCCGGTGACGCCGCGGCGCGGCAGCGCCTGCGGCAGGTGGATGTGGCCGAGCGCCGCATAGGCGACGTGCGGAAACCGCTCGAGCCGTGTCGCGTACGCCTCGCTCACGTGGAGCGGCCGCTCACTGCCCGAGAAGCGGGCACCTCGCACGTAGAGGTGCGCGGCGAAGACGAGGACGTGCCGCGACGGGTCGTAGCCGTCGGCGAGGCCGCGCTCGAGCGCCTCCTCGATCCGCTGGATCCGCTCGGAGTACGTCGCCGTCCACGTCGTCGCGTCCTCGAAGCGGTCGACCATCCGGTTCGCGTGGATGAACGGCAGGCAGGCGAGCCGGACGATCTCGCCGTCGGCCGCGGGCAGGTCGAAGACGCCGCCCTCCTGCGGCGGCCGCACGCGGTCGACGAAGCGGATGGGCGGCTCGGGTCCCTGGAGGCGATCGAAGAGGCGGAAGAGGGCCGGCGAGTCGTGGTTTCCGGCCAGCACGACAACGGGAGCGACGGCCGCGAGCTCCTCCAGCACCTCGATCGCGAAGGTCATCTCCGCGTAGCCGGGCCGGAGGCCGTCGAAGACGTCGCCGGTGTGGAGGACGAGGTGCGGCCGCACCTCGCGCGCGAGCTCGCAGATCTCCACGAGCACGGCCTCGTGGTCGGGCGCGCGCGGGCAGCGGTAGGTCAGCCGCCCGAGGTGCCAATCGGAGACGTGGAGAAGCCTCATTGTCCCCGCCCCTTCTACCACGCCGCCTGCCGCGTCTTTCCGTTCAGACGCGGCGGTACGCGTGGTACGGCTTGATCTCCCAGTTCAGATAGCGCCCCTTCGACGGGGCAGCGAGCAGCGCCTCGAACTGGTCGCGGGACACGTCCTCGTAGGCGTAGGTCCGGCCGCGGTTGTGGAATCGCACGTAGAGCTCCTGCGTCTCCTCGTCGTAGCCGACGCGCTCGATGCTCGACGACTCGACCGGGATCATCTCCGGCATCAGCTGCACCTTGACTCCGTCACATTCATCACCTAATCTGAATTAACTCGTTAACGAGGAAATCGTGATTATGCCGACTATACGTGTAGACGAGGAAGTCTACGAGTGGCTTAAGAGTCACGCTGAGCCGTTCGTAGACACCCCAAACACCGTGATACGCCGTATTGCCGGGCTCGACGAATCACTGCAACAGCGCAGAAGCCAGACCGCAGTCCGCGCGAAGCCTGGTGAGCTCTTAGATCGACACGAGTATGACCGGCCCATCCTGGAAGTTCTCGCTCGGAAAGGCGGGTCCGCGAATGGGAGTGAGGTGATCGACGGGGTCGGTGAGATCGTCGCCGACAAGCTCACGGCCCGCGACAAAGAAAGGATCGAGAGCGGCGTCGTCCGGTGGCGGAACCGCGCTGCTTGGCGACGCTTCAACCTGGTGAAGCGAGGATTGCTCAAGGATCAGTCTCCACGCGGCATGTGGGAGCTCACCGACGAGGGATGGAAAGCCGCCGAGAACGCGCAGTGATCGGTGTGGACCATAGAAAAAGCCCCTTGCCGGGGCTTTTCCCGTAGCAGGCCTGTAAGCCGGATTCTGTCGAGGGTGACCATCCATCTCGGCCGCCGCTTGCGCGACGGCTCTAGCGGCGTACCCGGTTCCTCGGCGGGCCACGTCGTCGGAACCTGCTTCGCCTTGCACCGGACGGGGTTTGGCGAGCCGCCGTGTCACCACGGCGCTGGTGGGCTCTTACCCCACCTTTTCACCCTTACCTTCGACGTCTCGCGAGATCCGTCGCCGGCGGTCTCCTTTCTGTGCCACTTTCCGTCGGCTTTCGCCGCCTGGGGTTTCCCCAGCGTCCTGCCCTTCGGTGTCCGGACTTTCCTCGAGCCGCGAACGGCTCGCGGTCACCCGGCCTGCAGGCCCAATTGTACCCCGGTCTCGGCCTGGCCAGGCGCGGCGCGCAGGCTCGCGCCGCACTCCGGGCACAGGATCGTTCCGGCCGTGTGCATGACGAACTCGCCGCAGACGAGGCACTCGAGGCTGACCCCGCGGAAGAGCGCGAGCAGCTCTTGGTCGAGCGTCCGGTGCAAGGAGGCCGGCTCGCTCATTCGACGCTCCGGAAGACGCCGACCACCTTGCCGAGGATCTGGACGTAGTCCGCGAAGATCGGCGCGAGGGCCTCGTTCTCCGGCTGGAGCCGGACGCGGCCGTTCTCGCGGAAGAAGCGCTTCACCGTCGCCTCGTCGACCGACTCGTCGTCGCCGGCGAGCGCGACGACGATGTCGCCGTTCCGCGCGTCCTGCTGGCGGTGGACGACGACGAAGTCGCCGTCGAGGATGCCGGCGCCGATCATGGAGTCGCCGCGGACGCGCAGGAGGAATTCCTCGCCGCCGCGCGAGAGCGGCTCGGGGACGCCGACGTAGTCCTCGATGTTCTGATCGGCGAGCAGCGGCCCGCCCGCGGCGATCTGGCCGACGAGCGGCAGACGGCGCGCCTCGGCGGCAGGCGGCGGCTCCTCGCGCCGCAGGCCGACGAGCTCGAGGGCACGCGGCTTCGTCGGGTCGCGGCGCAGCAATCCGGCCCGCTCGAGGTTCGCAAGGTGCGCGTGCACGGTCGAGGGAGACGCGAGCCCGATCGCGCTGCCGATCTCGCGGACCGTAGGCGGGTAGCCGTGCCCGTCGACGTACTCGACCAGGTAGTCCCAGATCTCCTGCTGCCGGCCCGTGAGCTCCATCTCGCCTCCCTCTGCGAACGTGTGTTCGAGGAAGGGTAGAGACTCCTCCGGACGGCGTCAAACCACGCGCGCGAGCGCCTCGACGACCTGCGGGTCGAACTGCGTCCCGCTGCAGGCCATGAGCTCGGCAAGCGCCGCCTCCCGAGGGCGGGCCGGGCGATAGGGCCGGTCGGTCGTGATCGCGCTGTAGGCGTCGCAGCAGCAGACGATCCGGGCCTCGAGCGGAATCGCCTCGCCCGCGAGACGATCGGGGTACCCGGTGCCGTCCCAGCGCTCATGGCAGGAGCGGACGATCCGCCCCACCTCGGCGAGGAGGCCGCCGACCTGCTCGAGCATGCGCTCGCCCTCGATCGTGTGCGTCTCGACGACGCGCCGCTCCTCCTCGGTCAGCGGCCCGGGCTTGTTGATGATCTCGCCCGGGATCCGCACCTTGCCCACGTCGTGCAGCAGCGCCGCGAACTCGACGCGGCGACGCGCCGGCGGAGGCAGGCCGAGCTCGTCCGCCACCGCAACGACGAGCGAGACGACGTCGCGGCTGTGGCTGCCGGTGTAGGCGTCGTCGGCCTCGACGACGTCGCCGAGCAGAAGCGCCGTGCCGCGGTAGGCGTGGCCGAGCTCGAGCGCGTGGTCGATCCGCACCTGGCGCTCGCGCGCGAAGACGGCGAGCAGTCCGACGAGCGGGACGCCGAGCAGGGGCGCCCAGACGCGGTGGACCGCCGCAAGCGCGACGCCGACCGGCGCGAGCGCCGCGTCGACCGCGTAGACCATCGCCATGAACCTGAGCTGCGCCTGAGGGCGAACGCCGAGCGCCAGCCACTGCCGAATCGCGGCGCTCGAGTAGTCGAGCGCGAACTGCGCCCCGAGCGCCGCGGCGTAGACCGGCCAGTGCGCCCACGCGAACGGCCGCTCGCCGGCCGCGGCGAGGACGAGCACCGGCCCGACGGCGTGCCAGGAGCTGACGAGCTGGAGCGGCAGGCGCTCGAGTTGGACGCGAAGGGTCGGTGTCGAGAGCAGGAAGCGCAGTGCGAGGCCGCAGGCGACGCAGATCGGGACGATGCCGAGCGGAAGCGCGAAGAGCATCGGCACGAGGACGAGCTGCGTCGGCACGGCGATGCCCGGCCCGACCTCGAACTCCACTCGCGCGACGAGCGCGTAGGCGAGGACGAAGGCCGCGACCTCGAGCAGCGAGAGCGACCGCTCCGTGGGCAGGAGCGCGACGAGGCCGACGGCGACGGCGAGGAAGGTGCCGCCGACGACGAGCGACGCGCGCAAGTCGCGGTCGGCGAGCGTGTGCGAACGTCGCGACCGCGCCGCTTCGACGAGGCTCGCGTCGTCGCTCCTCAGGACGACGTCCGAGGCCATTGGGCTCATTTCGGCGCGAGCCGAACGTCACTTGACCGGTTGGCCCTTCCGGGGGATGCGGCGACGAGCGTCGCGAAGACACTGAGTCGGTGCGGCGCCAGGCCCGGCGCCGCGAACTTAGGAGAGAGAACTGTGGCGGCTTACCTTCCTGCGGCACGTATTCGGTTCGGCCTCGTCGTCGTCGCGGCGGCCCTGGCTTGGCTCGCTGCGACGCCTTCGTCCCGAGCGAGCACCCTCACCTCGTCGTGCACCTACGGCGCGGCCTCGCGTCCCTTCGTCCCCTGGGGCGACCTCGCCTCGTACAGGCTCGTTCCCGGCGGCTCCTTCGAGGCCGGCGCACCGGGGTGGACGCTGGCCGGCGGCGCCCGCGTCGTGAGCGGCAACGAGAGCTTCTACGTCCATTCGACGCTCGACCGGTCCTCGCTCGCGCTTCCGGCGGGGAGCTCGGCGACGACCGCTCCGTTCTGCGTCAGCCTCGTCCGGCCGACGATCCGCCTCTTCGTCGCGAACGGCGGCTCGAGCACCTCGAAGCTGCGCGTGCGCGTCGTCTTCCGCGGCCTGCTCGGCGTCCTCGGGACCTTCGACGGCGGAACGATCACCGCCCGCCCGTCGTGGAACGCCTCGCCGGTCATGCTCGCGACGCTGAACGCGCCGCTCGGCACGAAGTCGGCGCAGTTCGTCTTCACGCCGGCCGATTCGACCGGAGCTTGGCGGATCGACGACCTGTACGTCGACCCGTGGGTGAACGTCTAGCGCCGAGACAGCTAGAGCCGCCCGGCGGGCGGCTCTAGTGCGCTGGAGAGGACTTGAACCTCCACGGCCCAACGGGCCACAAGGCCCTCAACCTTGCGCGTCTACCAATTCCGCCACCAGCGCGAGGGCCGCGCCATTGTAGCCACGGTGCTCGCGCCTGCCTGCCGATAAGGTAAGCCGCGTGCGCGACCTCTGCGCCTCGGCCGTGGAAGCCGCGCTCGCGGCCGGCGCCTCCTACGCGGATGCGCGGGCCGTCTCCCGCCGGAGCCAGAACGTCGCGACGAAGAACGGCAGCGTCGAGACGGTTCGCGACGTCGAGTCGGAAGGCCTCGGCGTCCGGGTCCTCGTCGGCAGCGCGTGGGGGTTCGCCTGCGACCGGCGCCTGGCGGAGGCCGGCGCCGCCGAGGCGGCGCGGCGGGCGGTCGCGTTCGCGCGCGCCGCTCCGGGTAACCACGCGCGCAGGCTCGCGCCCGTCGCGCCCGCGAGCGGGTCGTACCGGACGCAGGCCGAGCGCGACCCGGTCGAGGTCCCGCTCGAGGAGAAGGTCGAGCACTGCCTGCGCGCCGAGGCGGCGCTCGCCCATCCAGACGTGAAGGTGGCGCAGGCGTCGGTGCGCGCACAGCGCGAGCGCAAGGTCCTCGTCTCCTCCGACGGAGCCTCGGTCGAGCAGGAGGTCGTGGAGTGCGGCGGCGGGATCGACGCCCTCGCGGTGCTCGACGGCAAGGCGCAGATCCGCAGCTACCCGAGCGCCCACGGGGGCTGGAGTGCGCAGGCCGGCTGGGAGTACGTCGAGTTGCTCGCGCTCGAGCGCGAGGCGCCGCGCGTCGCCGAGCAGGCGGCCGCGCTGCTCCGCGCCGATCCCTGCCCCGCCGGCCGGACGACGGTCGTCCTCGACGCCGAGCAGCTCCAGCTCCAGCTCCACGAGTCGGTGGGACACCCGATCGAGCTCGACCGGGTCTACGGCACCGAGGCCTCGTATGCGGGCACGAGCTTCCTCCAGCCGAGCGACCTCGGCTCGCTCAGGTACGGCTCGGAGCTGATGAACGTGACCGCCGATCCCACGTCGCCGGGCGGGCTCGGCACCTTCGCCTGGGACGACGAGGGCGTGGCGGCCGAGTCGCACACGATCGTCGAGGCGGGCGTCTTGCGCGGCTTCCTGACCTCCCGCGAGACGGCCGCGCGGATCGGCGCCGGGGCCGGCGGGTCGATGCGCGCCGACGGCTGGAGCCGGATGCCGCTCGTCCGCATGACGAACCTCCACCTCGAGCCCGGGAAGGGCACCTTCGAGGATCTCCTCGCCGAGATCGACGACGGCATCTACCTCGAGACGAACAAGAGTTGGTCGATCGACGACAAGCGGCTGAACTTCCAGTTCGGGACGCAGATCGCGTGGGAGATCAAGCGGGGCCGGCTCGGCCGGATGCTGCGCGACGCGACGTACACCGGGATCACGCCGCGCTTCTGGGGCTCGCTCGACGCGCTCGCCGGGCGCGAGGCGTGGGTGATGGCGGGCCTCACGAACTGCGGCAAGGGCCAGCCGGGGCAGAACGCACACGTCTCGCACGGCGCGGCGCCCGGGCGCTTTCGCGACGTCCAGGTCGGCGTGCGCGCGTGATCGACGCGGTCGAGACGGCCGAGCGAGCCGTGGCGGCGGCGCAGGCGGACGAGGCCGAGGCGGTCGTGCTGGCGGAGCGGTCCGGCTTCGCCCGCTTCGCCGGCTCCGAGGTGCACCAGCCGACGCTCGTCGAGGATGCGAGCGTCATGCTCCGCATCGCCCTCGACGGCAAGGTCGGCGTCGCGGCGACGAACGACCTCGGCGACGAGGGGCTCGCGCGGCTCGCGCGCCGAGCGGCCGAGAGCGCCGCGAGCGCGCCGCCGGAGGAGTCGTTCCCCGGCCTCGCCGAGCCGGCGCCCCTGCCCTCGGTCGCGGGCTACGACGCCGACACGGCCGCGCTCGAGGCGGACGACCAGGCCCGCCTCGCGGCGGCGGCGATCGGCGCGTCGACGCTCCCGGTCTACGGCTACTTCACGAGCGGCCTCACGCGGCTCGCCGTCGCCTCTTCCCGCGGCCTTCGCGCCGACCAGACGCTGACCGACGCGACCGCGCTCGTCCTCGCCGCGGGCGACGAAGCCTCGGGCTACGCCGAGCGGACGTCCTGGCGCGCCGGCGAGATCGACCCGGCCGCGGTCGCGCGCGAGGCCGACGAGAAGGCGCAGCGGACGCGGGGCGCACGCGAGCTCGAGCCCGGCCGCTACGCCGCCGTCCTCGAGCGCTACGCCTTCGCCGAGCTCCTCGTCTACTTCTCGTACGACTCCCTCGGCGCCCTCGGCCTCCTCGAGGAGCGGAGCTACCTCTGCGGCCGGCTCGGCGAGCGGCTCTTCGACCCGAAGGTGTCGATCGCCGACGACGCGCTCAACCCCTCTGGGCTACCGAAGGCCTTCGACTTCGAGGGCGTGCCGAAGCAGCGCGTTCAGCTCGTCGAGGCCGGTGTGGCGCGCGGGGTCGTCTGGGATCGAGAGACGGCCGCGCGCGCGGACGGGGGACACGTCTCGACGGGGCATGCCCCGACGCCGCTCGAGCGCGAGGACGGCCCGCTGCCGCTCGCGCTCTCAGTCGCGGGCGGCGACGCCGACTTGCCGGAGGAGCTCGCCGAGCTCGTCGGCGACGGCATCTACGTGACGCGGCTCCACTACCTGAGCATCGTCGATCCACGCGAGGGTGTGATCACCGGGATGACCCGCGACGGGACGTTCCGGATCCGCGGCGGGAAGGTCGCCGAGCCGCTCGTCAACCTCCGCTTCACCGTCTCCGTGCCCGGGCTCCTGAGCGAGGTGCCCGGGCTCACGCGCGAGCCGGTGCTCGCGAACGTCAACGACTTCTACGGCGCTCGATACCCATACGGTGTCCTGACGCCGTCGCTCGCGACCGCGCGCTTCAACGTCACCGGGACCGGCTCGCGACCCGGGATCTAGGACGCGCCGAGGCGCTCTAAGGCAGCGCATGCGGTGCCGACTTCAGGACAACTGGGCTCCACCCGGGTGTCCGTCTGAACCGACCGGTCGAGCCGCTCGTACTTGCGCCGAGGCGCTACTTCAAGAGGTGGAAGAGGAGGATGGTGTTCCCGAAGAAGAGCGCGCCCACGATCACGGTCAGCCGGGTGAGGTTCCGCTCGACGATGTGCGTGCCGCCCTGCGAGGCGGGCGTGAATCCCATCCCGCCGAGGCCGGTGTCGCGCCCGGAGTGCATGAGCACGAGCACGACGAGGGCCAGGGAGAGCAAGACGTGGATGACCGCGGCGACCTGGAGCACTGCGGCAGTCTAGCGAGCGGCGGCCCCCACGATTGCGTCGATCAGGTCGGCGGCGATCCGGTCCTTCGTGACGTAGCCCGCGGCTCCGGCCTTGCGGGCCAGATCGACGTCGGTGCGGGAGTTCGAGCCCGTGAGCATCAGCACGCACGCGTCCTCCCGCTCGCGACGGATGCGCCGCGTCGCCTCGAAGCCGTCCATGATTGGCATGCTGATGTCCATCAGGATCACGTCGGGCCGGAGCTTGCGCCAGAGCCGTACGGCCTCCTTGCCGTCCCGCGCGGAGCCGACGACGGCGATGCGCCGGTCGGTCGCGAGCAGCGCCTCGAGCGTCTCGGCGAATAGGGGCTGGTCGTCCGCGATGACGACCCGAATCGTGGTCGAAACTGCAGCGGCTTCCATTCCTTCTTGAGGAAATCTGCACTGCTAGGCTCGGCTTGTGAAGGGGTCGGCGGCGCGTGAGCAAATCCAAAGGCTCCTGGTCACCGGCGACAACCGGCTGAAGCAGGGGGTCGATCCCGCGAAGGCGCGGGAGAGCTACGAGCGAGCCTTGGCGCTCGCGCGCGAGGCCGGCCTGGAGGACTCGATTCGTCCGCTCGTCGAGCTCAGGCTCGCCGACCTCGAGCGGCTCGCTCGAGGATCGCCTCCAGGCGGCGCGCCTGCTCGTTGACGTCGTGCTTTGTCGCCGCGGCTCGCGCGGCTGGGTTCGGACGGGGTAGCCGCGCGGCGCAGCGGAGCGCGTCGACGAGCGCGCCCTCGTCGGCCGGGTCGACGAGGATCCCGGCTTCGGGCGGGACGAACTCCCGTGGGCCGCCGATCTTGGTGGCGACGACGGAGCGGCCGCACGCCATCGCCTCGAGAAGCGCCTGCCCGAACGGCTCGACGAGCGAGGGCTGGCAGACCACGTGGGCCGCGGCGACGTGGCGAGGGACTTCGTCGTGCGGGACGCGTCCGGCGAGGACGATGTCTCGCCGGCCTTCAAGGTGGTGGCGCAGCGGCCCGTCGCCGACGAACGTCAGCGTCCCCCTCCCCTCGCCGAGGCGCTCGAACGCGCGCGCGAGCCGGAGGACGTTCTTCCGCGGCGTCAGGCTTCCGACGCAGAGGTAGCGTGGTTCGCCGTTCGGGGTCGGGAACTCGCGGAAGCGTTCGAGGTCGACCCCCGAGTCGACGACGTGGGTCTTGTGGCGCGCGTCGGGCACCTTTGCCTCGAGCTCGCGGCGGAGGTAGTCGGAGACGACCACGACCGCGGCGGCGCGGCGGACGACGAAGCGGGTGGCAGTCGCGATGCCGGGGATCGCGCCGACGTTGCGGACGTCGCGCCCGTGGGCGGTGACGACGAACGGCGCGCGGCTCGCGATGGCGGCGATCAGGCCGCTCGATACGAGGAAGTGGGCGTGGACGACGTCGGGGCGGAAGCGGCGAGCCGTGGTCGCGCCGCGCCGCGCGAGCTCGAGGTAGCGCCGCTTGCCGCCGGCCCGATGGTCGAGGACGGCGCGCTCGAGCTCGTGGCCGCGCGCCTCGAGCGCTCGCTCGAGATCGCGGACGAACGTCCCGAGGTCGGGGGCCTGCGGGCCCGGGTACATCTGCGAGACGAGCAGGATCCTCACGCGGCGTCAGTATCGCCTCCCGGCGTGAAGCCGCCGTGTCACAGAGCGCGCGGTCCCGAACCGCCGGCGGTGACTGTCACGTGACAGTCACCGCCCGTGCCAATACGCCACGCCGCTGCCACATTTCAGCCTCACAGCCGGCACTGGTGAGGCCAAGCGCGTACGTTGGCTTTATGCCGCGAACGGCCCGCTGCCCTCTCGAGCCCGGCTTCTACCACCTGACCACGCGGGGCAACCGCGACGAGCGGATCTTCCTCACCGGACGTGACCGCACAACGTTTTGCGGCCTGGTCGAGAAGGCCGCGGCGCCAGAGACCTTCCTCGTCCGCGCGTACTGCTTGATGTCCACGCACTACCACCTCCTCGTCGAGACGGAGACGGCTGAGCTCTCCGCCGCGATGCGAGACGTGAACGGCGTCTATGCGAGGTGGTTCAACAAGGAGCACGGCCTCCGGGGTCGCCTCTTCGAGGAACGGTTTCACTCGGAGCACGTCGAGGACGACCAGCACCTCCTGGAGGTCCTCCGATACCTGGCGCTCAATCCGGTCCGCGCGGGACTCGCTCTGACGCCGACTCGATGGCGGTGGGGCAGCTTCGCAGCTGTGATGGGGCATGTGCTGGCGCCGAGCTTCCTCGACGTGCGGTGGACGCTTCGACTCTTCTCGAACGACGCATCCGACGCGAAGCGGCAGTTCTCGAACTTCGTGAAGGACGCGCCAGATAAGCCCATGTCCTAAAGACCCATCGGTGACTGTCACGTGACAGTCACCGCCCGGAGCGGCGGCGCGGAAGGTTCAGGCGCGCTGCGCGTCGTACGTGCCGAACTCGACGCGAAGCACCTCGCAGATCTCGCCGATCGTGCACCGCGCACGGAGCGCTTCGCGCATCGGCACGAGCAGGTTGGCTTCGCCCTGCGCGACCCGCCGCACCTCGGCCAGCGCGGCCGCGGCCGCGTCCGCGTTCCGCTCGGCGCGGACGCGCGCCGTCCGCTCGAGCTGCCGCCGTTCGGCTTCGGGATCGATGCGGTGGAGCTCGATCGACTCCGACTCGTCCTCGACGAACCTGTTCACGCCCACGACGACGCGCTCGCACTCCTCGAGCTGCTTCGCGTACCGATAGGCCGCGTCCTCGATCTCGCGCTGGACGAACCCCTGCTCGACGGCCGCGACGGCGCCGCCGAGCTCGTAGACCCGCTCGATCAGCTCCCACGCCTCTTCCTCGAGCTCCCGCGTCAGCGCCTCGATGAAGTACGCGCCGCCGAACGGATCCGCGGTGTCGGTCGCTCCGGCCTCGCTCGCCAGGATCTGCTGTGTCCGCAGCGCGATCCTCGCCGAGCGCTCCGACGGCAGGGCGAGCGCTTCGTCGAAGGCGTTTGTGTGGAGCGACTGGGCGCCGCCGCACACAGCCGACAGGGCCTGCACGGCCACGCGAACGACGTTGTTCTCCGGCTGCTGCGCCGTCAGCGTCGACCCGCCCGTCTGGGCATGGAAGCGGAGGGCCAAGGCGCGCGGGTTCGTCGCGCCGAAGCGCTCGCGCATGATCCTCGCCCACAGACGCCTCGCGGCGCGGAACTTAGCCACCTCCTGGAAGAAGTGGTTGTGAGCGTTGAAGAAGAAGGAGAGGCGCTCGCCGAACTCGTCCGGCGAGTGGCCGGCCTCGACGGCGGCCTGGCAGTACGCGATGCCGTTCGCGAGCGTGAAGGCGAGCTCCTGTACGGCGGTCGAGCCAGCCTCGCGGATGTGGTAGCCGGAGATCGAGATCGTGTTCCAGCGCGGGATCCGCTCGGCGCAATACGCGAAGAGGTCGGTCGTGATCCGCATCGAGGGCCGGGGCGGGAAGATGTAGTTCCCGCGCGCGACGTACTCCTTGAGGATGTCGTTCTGGACCGTCCCGCGGAGACGCGTCCCCGGCAACCCCTGCTCCTCGGCGACGAGCTCGTAGAGGAGGAGGAGCAGCGCCGCCGGCGCGTTGATCGTCATCGACGTCGAGACGTCGTCGAGCGGGATCCCGGCGAGCAGGAGCTCCATGTCGGCGAGGGAGTCGATCGCCACGCCGGTCCGGCCGACCTCGCCGGCCGAGCGGGGGTCGTCGGAGTCGTAGCCGAGCTGCGTCGGCAGGTCGAAGGCGATCGAGAGGCCGTGCTGGCCCCGCTCGAGCAGGTAGCGGAAGCGCGCGTTCGTCTCCTCGGCGGACGCGAAGCCCGCGTACTGGCGGATCGTCCACGGCCGGCCGCGGTACATGTCCCGATAGGGGCCGCGCGTGAAGGGGTACTCGCCCGGCAGCTCGAGCTCGAGCCCGTCGAGATCATCCGCGGTATAGACCGGCTTGATCTCGATCTCGGAGTCCGTTCGGCGCTCGGTGGTCGCCATGCAGCCGAAGTATGCTCGCGACGTGCGCGCTGCTGTACTCGCGCTCGCTCTGATCGTGCTCGTTGCGCCCGCCGCCGGGGCCCGGGCTCCGTCCGGGAAGCTCGCGTTCCTCGAGCGCGGGAGCCTCGTCGTCGTCGACCTCGCGAGCGGCTCGAGGCGCGTCGTCGCGAGGCACGTCTCGGGCGCGCCCGGCCTGAGCGGCGACGGCAGGCTCGCGTCGGTCGGCGCCCGGATCGTCGGCGGCCCGAAGCTCGGGAACGGCAAGCTCGTCTGGGCGCCGGCGGGCGAGACGGCCGCCTTCCAGACCCGTGCCGGCGCCGTCTTCACGTGGAGCCCGACCGCCGGCCGCCGGCTCGTCGTCGAGGCGTCGTGGGGCGCGACCTCGTTCGCGTGGGGCCGGCACGGCGAGCTTGCCCTCGGCCGTTCGACCTGCCACGTGCCGTGCGGCGTGCCGCTCCACCAGGAGGTCTGGATCCGGCGCAACGGCACGCTCCGGCGGGTCGCCGGCCCGCTCCGCAGCGTGCAGCTGCCGCGCGTCGCCGCCGTCGCCGGCGACGGCCGCGCCCTCTGGTGGAGCGACGAGCAGGACTCCGCGTCGATCGCCGCCGACGGCCTGCCGCTGTACGCGAACCGGGCACACGTCGCCGACACCCTCGTCTACCCCGACTACGTCAGCGTGTGCGGAAACCACCTCGCCGTCGCGGCCGGCCACGACCGCTACGCGATGCACGGCAAGCGCATCCTCTTCGACGGCCGCGACGTCTCCCGCGACGCATCGCGGTCGTGGGTCTCCCCGTCCTGCAACGCGGACGGCACGAGGCTCGTCGCCGCCGCGAGCGTCAACACGACGCCGCCGCGGATCGGCCGAGAGCACCGCTCGATCTGGCAGCTGCTGCCGACGCGCCGGCGCCTGACGAGCCCGCCGGCGGGCTGGAGCGACGAGTTCCCGCGGCTCCTGCGCAACGGCTCCGTCGTCTTCGTGCGCACAAGGAGCCACTCGACGCGCACCGCACTCTGGGGCTTCGGCACCGTCGAGCTCCTGCGCGGCGGGAAGCTGAGGGCCCTCGGCACCACCGCCCGCGCGGACAACTACTACGGCCACTACGACTGGCCCGACGTCTTCGCCCTCGCGCCGTGACGGTGCGGGTGCGGCTGTTCGCCGCCCTGCGCGAGCGGGCCGGCTGGTCGGAGCGCGAGGTCGAAGGCGTCGAGCGCGTCGCCGATGTCTGGCCCGCGCTCGGGCTGGGCGAGGAGCCGCCTGGGCTCGTGTTCGCCGTCAACAAGCGCTACGCCGACCGAGACCACAAGCTCGCCGACGGGGACGAGGTCGCGCTGATCCCGCCGGTCTCGGGCGGCGGCTTTCGGCTCAGCGACGCGCCGCTGTCGCTCGAGGCGGTCGTCGCCGAGGTGGCCGACGAGCGCGCCGGTGCCGTCGCCACCTTCGTCGGCACGACCCGGATCCACTCCCGCGGCCGCACCGTCACCTACCTCGAGTACGAGGCCTACGCGGGCATGGCGGAGGACGTCATGACGCAGATCGCGGACGAGCTCGCGCGCCGCTACGACCTCTGCGGCGTCGCGATCCACCACCGTGTCGGGCGGGTGGAGATCGGCGAGCCGAGCGTCGTCATCGCTGTCTCGGCCCCGCACCGCAGCGACGCGCTTGCCGCGTGCAAGGACGCGATCGACACGCTGAAGGAGACCGTGCCACTGTGGAAGAAGGAGGTCTACGAGGGCGGCGAGGAGTGGATCGGCCGCGGCTCGTGAGCTCGCCAGCGGGCGGTTAGCATGGCCGCCGTGGAGCGCCTCGGCCAGCCCGGCTGGTGCCGGAACCTCGTCGGCGCCGCCCGGATCGAGCCGGGCGAGCGCGTGCTGATCGTCGTCGACGAGCCGCTCGTCGAGGAAGGCTCGCAGCTCCTCGCCGCCGTCAAGGATGCGGGCGCCGAGCCGAGGCTCGAGCTCTGGGCCGGAAAGCATCCGCTTGCGCGGGCGCCGGTGCCGGTGCGCGAAGGCGTGCGCGAGTCGTCGGCGTGCATCTTCCTCGCCCAGAGGCCGCGGGGCGACGAGGCCAGGGCGCGGTTCGACGTCCAGGAGGGGCTGCTCGAGCACGGCGGGCGCGGCCTCTTCCTCGGCTTCATCGACCAGCCGCTCTTGCAAGGCGAGCTCTCCGAGCCTGCCGTCGACCTCGAGGTCCCGGCGCGCCGCCTGCTCGACGAGCTCGACCGGTCGAGCACGATTCGTATCCGCGGCGAGGCGGGCACCGACCTGACTCTCGACGTGACCGGCCGACGGTGGCTGGCGGACTCGCTGCCGCTCGAGTCGGGCGGCTTCGTCAACTACCCGAACGGCGAGGTGTACATCGCGCCGCTCCGGCACGGAGCCGACGGCGTGCTCGTCGCGGATCTGACCATCTCGTATACGAGCGACGGCCTCGTCGACGCGCCCGTCACGCTTCGCTTCGAGCGCGGGCGGGTCACGTCGATCGAAGGCGGCCGCTCCGCGCAGAAGCTCCGCGAGCTCGTCGCCGACGCGGGCCGCGGCGCGGACGTCATCGGCGAGTTCGGGATCGGCTTCAATCCCACCGTCAAGCCGCGCGGCCACATCATGCTCGACGAGAAGGCCGCCGGGACGGCGCACGTCGCGATCGGACGGAACACCGGCTCCTACGGCGGCGACAACGAGGCGGGCATCCACGTCGACTGCGTGTTCTCGGCGCCTCAAGTCGAAGCCGACGGCCGACCGATACCGCTACCGTGACGTCGATGGAACCGCGCTACCTCCCAGAGCAGCGAGAGTACGAGCCTCCGGCCTACGAGCCACTCTCGGACTACCAGTACAGCCCGATCCGTCCCCAGCGCACCTGGCGCGACGTCCTGCGCAAGATCTGGGCGCCGATCGCCGCGGCCGGGGCGTTCCTGGCGAAGTTCGGCGGTGTCCTCTTCAAGGCGAAGTTCTTCTTCTCGATCTTCATCTCGTTCGGCTTGTACGTCTGGTACGGCGGGCTGTGGTTCGCCGTCGGCCTCATCGTCCTGCTCTTCGTGCACGAGATGGGCCACGTGCTCGAGGCGCGCCGGCAGGGACTGCCGGTGAGCGCGCCGACGTTCATTCCGTTCCTCGGCGCCTGGATCACGCTCAAGGAGTATCCGCGCGACGCGTGGCACGAGGCGACGATGGCGCTCGCCGGGCCGCTGCTCGGCTCGCTCGGCGCGGCGGCGATCTACGCGGCCGGCGTCGTCGAGGACTCAAACCGGCTCAAGGCGATCGCGTTCCTCGGCTTCTTCATCAACCTCTTCAACCTGCTGCCGATCGTTCCCCTCGACGGCGGCCGCGCCGTCGCCGCGCTCCATCCCGCGCTCTGGCTCGTGGGGGTGCTCGGGCTGGCGGCCCTCGTCGTGCTGCGACCGAACCCGATCCTCATCCTCATCCTCGTCTTCGCAGCGATGGAGCTCTACCGCCGCTGGCAGATGCGCGGCGATCCGGCCGCCCGCTCGTACTACCGCGTCCTGCCGTGGCAGCGCGCGGCGGTGGCGCTCACCTACTTCGGCCTGGCCGCGCTGCTCGTGCTCGGCATGCACGAGACGCATGTCCCGCACAGCTTCTGAGCCGCATCGCTTGGACGACAAGCGGATCCTGGCGAGCGACCGCGACGTCCGCGCCGACGTTAGGCGGATCGCGAACGAGTTCCTGCACGGCTTCGAGGCCGTTGCGCGGATCGACCGGCCCGCGGTCACGATGTTCGGCTCCGCCCGCGTCGGCGAGAACTCGGTGCCGTACCGCGAGGCGCGCGCGGTCGCGCGGCGCTTCGCCGAGGCGGGTTGGGCGGTGATCACCGGCGGCGGGCCCGGCGTGATGGAGGCGGCGAACCGCGGCGCCCGGGAGGGCGGCGGCCTCTCGGTCGGATTCAACATCCGCCTACCGCACGAGCAGCGGTCGAACCCCTATGTCGACATCTCCTACACCTTCGACCACTTCTACGCGCGGAAGGTCTGCTTCGTGAAGCCGGCGGAGGGCTTCGTGATCTTCCCCGGGGGCTTCGGGACGCTCGACGAGCTCTACGAGGCGCTCACGCTCATCCAGACCGGCAAGGTCCTGCACTTCCCGGTCGTCCTCTTCGACAGCGACTACTGGCAGGAAATGCTGGATTGGATCCGCGCCGAGCTGCTCGCGGACGGGATGATCTCCCCCGACGACCTCGAGCTCCTGTACGTGACGGACGACGGCGACGAGGCGGTTCGGATCGTGCTCGACTGCTACGAGCTCCGGTGCGCGGCAGAGGCAGCCGAGGCCGCGGAGCCGCGCAAGGCCGACGCGCAGTAGCTCGTACACTCCAGCGCATGAGGCTCCGCGACCTGCCGTCGGTCGACGAGCTGGCCCGGCGGGTCGAGGATCCGCTTGCGGTCGAAGCGGCTCGCAGTGTTCTCGCGCGCGCGCGCGAGGAGGTTCGGGCGGGACAGCAGCCCGGCGACTTGGTCGCGCGCGTGCGGGCCGAGGTGGCCGCGCTGCGCTCGCCGCACCTGCGTCGCGTGCTGAACGCGACCGGGATCCTCGTCCACACGAACCTCGGTCGCGCGCCGCTTGCGGAGGCTGCGCTCGGGCGCGTGCTGGAGGTCGCGCGCGGCTATTCGAACCTCGAGTACTCGCTCGGCGAGGGGCGCCGCGGGTCTCGTCAGGACCATGTCGTCTCGCTCCTCCGCCGGCTGACCGGCGCGGAGGCCGCGCTCGTAGTGAACAACAACGCCGCGGCATTGCTGCTCGCGCTCGCGGCGCTGGCGGACGGTCGCGAGGTCGTCGTCTCGCGCGGCGAGCTGATCGAGATCGGCGACGGCTTCCGCATTCCCGACGTCCTCGCCCGCTCCGGCGCACGGCTGCGCGAGGTCGGGACGACGAACCGCACCCGCGCGGTGGACTACGAGCGTGCCGTCGGCCCTGAGACGGGCGCCCTTCTGCGCGTGCACCAGTCGAACTTCCGCGTCGTCGGGTTCACGGAGCAGCCCTCGGTCGCCGAGCTGGCGGAGGTCGCTCGCCAGCACGGACTGCCGCTCGTCGACGACCTCGGCTCGGGCGTGCTCGTCGCCCTCGAGGGCGAGCCGTCGGCACGCGACAGCCTGGGTGCGGGCGCCGACCTCGTCTGCTTCTCGGGCGACAAGCTGCTCGGGGGGCCGCAGGCGGGGGTCGTCGTCGGCCGAGCCGATCTCGTCGAACGGCTGCGGCGGCACCCGCTCCAGCGCGCGGTTCGCGCCGACAAGCTCACGCTCGCCGCGCTCGAGGGGACGCTCGCGCTGTACGCGGAGCCTGTGCGGGCCGCGCGCGAGGTGCCGGTGCTGCGGATGCTCGGCGAGGACGTCGAGGCGGTTTGTGCCCGGGCCACGGGGCTTGCGGCGGCGGTCGGCGGCGAGGTCGAGGAGACCGTCGCCCGCGTCGGCGGCGGCGCGCTGCCGCTGGCGGAGGTGCCGAGCTACGCCTGCGCGGTCGAGGAGGCGCTCGCGGAGCCGCTGCGGGAGGGCGAGCCGCCGGTCGTCGGCATCGTCCGCGACGGCAGGCTGCTCCTCGACTGCCGCACGCTCACCGACGCCGAGGCGGACGAGGCCGCGGCCGCGGTGACGCTCGCTCGTCGGGCCGAGGCCGAGGTCGAGGCGGAGGCGGCTCGGGCGGGTGGTGGTAAGGCAGTGTCCACCTCCTCCCCGCCGCGATCGTAACGAGGAAAAGCGCGCACGTGGGTGACACAGGAGCGCCGAATCTGTGCCTCGGCACGGCGGGGCACATCGACCACGGGAAGACGTGGCTTGTCCGGGCACTGACCGGAAAAGACACCGACCGGCTCCCCGAGGAGCAGGCTCGCGGAATCTCGATCGAGCTCGGCTACGCGCCGCTCGACCTGCCGAACGGGCGCCGCCTGTCGGTCGTGGACGTGCCCGGCCACGAGCGCTTCGTCCGCACGATGGTCGCCGGCGCCACGGGGATCGACCTCTTCCTGCTCGTCATCGACGCGGCGGAGGGCGCGCGGCCGCAGACGCACGAGCACCTCGCGATCCTCCGCCTGCTCGGCGTCGAGGACGGCGTCGTCGCCGTGACGAAGGCCGACGCCGTCGACGCCGAGACGCTCGAGCTCGCGGTCGCGGAGGCGCGCGAGCTCGTTCCCGTCGGGGAGGTCGTCGCCGTGAGCGCGCGCACCGGCGAGGGGCTCGACGAGCTGCGCGCCGCGTTGGCCACCACCGCCTCCCGCGTCCACCGAGTGCGCGCCACCGCCGCCGCCGCCACGCGCCTCTTCGTCGACCGGGTCTTCAGCCTCCGCGGCATCGGCACGGTCGTCACCGGGACGCTCTGGTCGGGCTCGATCGGCGAAGGCGACCTGCTGCGCGCCGAGCCGGCCGGGCTCGACGTCCGCGTGCGGAGCATCCAGGTCCACGACCGGCCGGTCGAGCGCACCGGGCCGGGCCGCCGCGTGGCGGCGAGCCTGCCGGGAATCGAGCGGAGACAGCTCCGCCGCGGCGACGCGCTCGTCGAGGCCGGCGCCTACCCCGTCTCGTACCGCCTCGACGTATCCCTCGAGGAGCTGGCACCGATCGCCGACGGCGCGCGCGTACACGTCCACCACGGGACGAGCGAGTGCGTTGCGCGTGTCGTCCGCGCCGGCGGCCCGTACGCGCAGCTCAGGCTTTCGGCGCCGGTCGTCGCCGCCCGCGGCGACCGCGTCGTGCTCCGGGACCGAACGACGATCGGAGGCGGCCGCGTCCTCGACCCGGCGCCGCCGCGCTCGCTCGACCTCGAGCGATTTCGCCTCCTCGACACCGGCGATCCCGCGTCGATCGTGCGCGCGACCGTGCGGGCGCCCCTCGGCCGGCGCGACCTCGCGGCGCGGGCGCTGCTCGCGCCCGACGAGCTCGACGAGGGCCTGCGCGCCGTCGAGCGGGCCGGCGAGTGGTTCTTCGCCGCCGAATGGCTCGCCGCGCTTCGCGCCGCGGCTCGCGCCCAGCTCGAGGACCGGGCGAGGCTGTCGCCGATCGATCCCGGGATCTCGGTCGGCGAGCTCGTGCCGGCGGAGCCGTGGCGAGGCGCAATCCTCCCGCTCCTCGACGTCGACCAGCGTGGCGGGAAGGCCTACCTGCCCGGCGCCGCTGCGTCGCTCGCCGGTCGCGAGGAGGCAGCCGAGCGGCTCGAGCAGGCCCTCGCGGCCGCGGGCCTCACGCCGGTCACCGTGGACGATCCCGACCTGGCCGCGTACCTGGAGGCCGAAGGCCGTCTCGTCCGCGTCGGCGACGGGCTTGCGATCGGCACCGAGGCCTACGAGCGGGCACGCGCGGCGCTCGTCAAAGAGTGCGAGCGGGCGGGACGGATCACGCTCGCGCGCTTCCGCGACCTGCTCGGGATCTCCCGCCGGCCCGCACAGCTCCTGCTCGAGCGCTTCGACGCCGACGGGATCACGCGGCGGATGGGCGACGAGCGGGTCCTGCGCCGCGCCGCCGCTAGTCGAGCGCAGCCCTGAACACCCGCGCCTGCCGAGCCGCGGCGAGCCGGTTCGGAAGCAGGCGCAGGACCGCGTCGCGCACCGCGCAGGCGCGCGGGCTCGACATGTGCGCGAGGCGGCCGGCTTGCAGCGACTGCTTGACGATCGAGTTCGCTCGTCCGCGGCGCCGCCCCTCGCACCGGCGGAGCGCCTCGTCCGGATCGCCGCCGCGCCCGAGCTCGGCGCCGAGGACGACGGCGTCCTCGAGCGCCTGCGCCGCGCCCTGCCCGAGGTTCGGCGTCATCGGATGGGCGGCGTCGCCGAGCAGGTGACGCGCCCCTCGCCCCACCGCTTCGTCGGCGGACGGTCGCAGACGAAGGTGGGGAGCGCGTCGCCTCCTCCGTCGCGTCGACCACCGCCGGGATCGGTCGTGCCAGCCCGCGAAGCGGCGGCGGACCTCCTCGAGCGGCGCGTCGGGGAGCGGCGCGCCGTCGGGCGCGTCCTCGGCCGTGAACCAGTACAGGCGGCCGCCGCCGATCGGGATGAGACCGAACCTCGCACCCGGGCCCCAGGTCTCCGAGAACGTATCCTCGGCGACACCCGGGAGCCGCTCCGTGACCGCGCGCCACGCGGTGTAGCCGCTGTAGCGGAGCTACGAGTCGCCGAAGAGGCCCCTTTTCGGACGACCGAGTGGAGCCCGTCGACGCCGACGAGGACGTCGCCCTCCTCCGACGCTCCCCCTTCGAGGTCGACGCGCACGCGGCCGTCGAGCCGCTCGAAGCCGGTGCAGGCTCGATCGAGACGCACCGACTCCGGCGGCAGCGCGCCGAGAAGCGTCTACTGGAGGTCCGCGCGGTGCACGCCGAGCATCTCCCAGCCGCGCTTCGTGTAGGGGATCTCGACGAGCACCCGCCCGCGCCGGTCGAGCCCGAGCGCTTTGGCCGGCGCGTGCCCGCGGCGGCGGAGCTCGTCGGCGACGCCAAGCCGCTCGAGCGCGGCCATGGCGTTCGGGGACAGCGCGATTCCGGCGCCGACCGCCGCCAGCGCCTGCGCCTGCTCGAGCACGAGCGCATCGTGCCCCGCCTGCCGCACTGCGATGGCAGCGGCGAGCCCGCCGATCCCGCCACCGACTACGAGGACGCGCACTACGAAACCGTGAGCTTGAAGACGTCCGGCCGGTGGTAGTGGCCGGCCGGGTCGAAGCGCTGCCGCTCCTCGTAGAGCCGTTGCGGGTCGAGCTCCGCGTAGAGGATGCCCTCCTCGCCCCAAAGCGGTCCGGCGAGGTACGAGCCGTCCGGCGCGAGGATCGCCGAGCCGCCGCGCCCGATCACGTCGGTGTCGCCAAGCTCCGCACGAAGGGGGAAGTCGTCCGGGTAGGCCGACGCGCGCTGGAAGTGCGCCGGCGCGACGACGAACGCCCGCGACTCGCGCGCGATGTGGACGAGCGTCGCCTGCCAGGCGTCGCCGTCGTCCGCCGTCGAGGCGACGTAGATCTCGACCCCGGACTCGTAGAGCGAGAACCGCGCGAGCGGCATGTAGTTCTCCCAGCAGATGAGGCCGCCGATCCGGCCGATCTCCGTGGCGATCGCGCGCAGGCCGCGGCCGTCGCCCTGGCCCCAGACGAGCCGCTCGTGGTTCGTCGGCACGAGCTTGCGGTGGTGGAGCGCGAGCCTCCCGTCGGGAGCGTGGTAGAGCAGCGAGTTGTAGATCGTGCCCGGCCGCTCCGAGTCGACCTCGTTCACGCCCGTGACGAGCCAGACGTCGTTCTCGCGCGCGATCGCTCCGAGGCGGTCGCAATCGGGCCCGGGGACGGCGAGCGACTCTCGCGCCAGCCGCGCGAAGGCCGCCTTGGCGCGAGGGTCGGCCCAGCCCGCGAACGCCTTCGCCCAGAGCGACGAGGGGTAGGCGGGGACGAAGGTCTCCGGGAGGACGACGAGCCGGGCGCCTTCGCGAGCGGCCTCGCCCGTCAGCCGCTCGAGCTTGTCGAGCGTCGCCGCGCGCTCGAGGACGACCGGCTCGGCCTGGACGCAGGCGACCTCGACCGGCTCGTTCACGGCGCTCCGAATCCTCCGCCGCCCGGGGTCTCGATCGTGATCACGTCTCCTGCGGACACGTTCACCGTCACTTTCGCCGGAAGCTCGCGCCCGTTCAAGAGGTTCCGTCCGGTCGCGCCGTCCGCGCCGCCGCGGGCGCCTTTTGGAGACCGCGCCCGCCGCTCGGAGATGATCGAGACGCGGCACGGCTCGAGCACCTCGAGCTCGCGGACGACGCCGTCGCCGCCGCGGTGCGTCCCCGCCCCGCCCGAGCCGAGCCGGAGCGCGTGCCGGCGCACCCGCAGCGGGTACCCGAGCTCGAGCGCCTCCGCGGGCGTCGAGAGCGTGTTCGACATCGTCACGTGCACGCCCGAAGGCCCGTCGGCGCCGGCGCAGGCCCCCTGCCCGCCGCCGATCGTCTCGTAGTAGGTGAACCGCTCGCTCCCGATCGTGACGTTGTTCATCGTTCCCTGCCCCTGGGCCGGCGCCTCGATCGCCTCGCCGAAGGCGCGGAAGAGGACGTCGACGATCCGGCAGGACGTCTCGACGTTGCCGGCGGCAACGGCGGCGGGCGGACGCGCGTTCACCAGGGAGCCGGCCGAGGCGCGCACGGACACTGGCGCGAAGGCCCCGCCTGAAGCAGGCACGTCCGGATCGACGAGGCAGCGGACGACGAAGTAGCAGGCCGACCGCGTCACCGCGAGCGGGCAGTTGAGGTTCCCCGGGTGTTGCGGCGCGGTGCCGGCGAAGTCGATCTCGACCTCCTCGCCCGCGACGGTCACCGCCGCGCGGAGCTCGAGCTCGCCCTCGGGCGCCTCGAGAACGTCGCTCGCCTCGAAGCGGCCGTCGGGGAGCGCGGCGATGCCGGCGCGCACGCGCCGCTCGGAGTAGGTGAGGAGCTCACCCACCGCCGCGCGCAGGCGCTCGCGGCCGTGGCGGTGCGCCAGCTCGGCGACGCGGCGCGCGGCCAGGTGGTGCGCCGCGAGCTGCGCGCGGAGATCGCCGCGCCGCTCCTCCGGGTTCCGCATCCGCGCGAGCAGCTCTTCGAGGACGTCGTCGTCGAGCCGCGTCGGCGGGATGACGACGCCCTCGTCCGCGAGCTCGTGCGAGTCGGCCGGCATCGATCCGGGCTCGCGGCCGCCGACGTCGGCGTGGTGGGCGCGCGTGACGGCGAAGCCGAGCTCCGTCCGCGTCACGAGGGTCACGTCCGGAAGGTGCGTGCCTCCGGTGTACGGGTCGTTGAGGATGAAGACGTCCCCTGCCTTGGGGTCGTGCTCGATCACGGCGACGACCGCGTCGGGCATCGCGCCGAGGTGCACGGGGATGTGCTCGGCCTGCACGATCATGCGCCCGCGGTCGTCGAAGAGCGCGGTGGAGCAGTCGCGGCGCTCCTTGATGTTCGCCGAGAACGAGGAGCGGACGAGGATGGCGCCCATCTCGTCCGCGATCGAGCGGAGCGCGAAGCCGAGAAGTTGGAGCTCGATATTCACGGTCTCGTCACGCTCTCGTGAGGACGAGTGTGGGACCATCCCTAACCCCCACCCACCCGGGGGCGACCCAGCAGGTGGCGCCCGGCAGCTCGACGAGCGTCGGCCCTTCCACCTGCAGCGGCTCGGCCGGTGGCAGCTCGAGCGCCGGGCCCGGCCGCACCTCGGCCGTCCGCACCGCGACGAGCTCGATCACGCGCCCGCGGTCGGCGTAGCCATAGCGCTCCTCGTGCGCGCGGTGGAAGGCCTCCGCGAGCCTCGACTGCAGCGGCACCGTCAGCTCGAACGACTGGCCCACGTAGCGAAGGTCGGCCTCGCCCTCGCGCGGCAGCTCCTCGGCCTCCTCGAGCGGGCAGAGGTACGACCGCACCGCGTCGCGCCGCTCGTCGCTCGCCACGAGCCCGAGCGCGGACAGCACCCCCGCCGCCTCGGGCACGAGCACGGTGCGCATCCCGAGCTCCTCGGCGAGCGCGCATGCATGCAGAGGCCCCGCGCCGCCGAACGCCACCAAAGCGAGCCCCCTCGGGTCGTGGCCGCGCTCGACGGTCACGACGCGGAGCGCCCGCAGCATCTCCGCGTTCACGACGTCGACCACATCGGCCGGATCGAGCGGCCCGAGCGCCCGCTCCGCAGCTTCGCGGTCGAGCTCGAGCCCGCCTGCGAGCCGCCCCGGCAGCCGGCCGAGGACCAGGTTCGCGTCCGTCACCGTCGGCTCCTCGCCGCCCCTGCCGTAGCACGCCGGCCCGGGGTGCGCGCCGGCGCTCCGCGGCCCCACGCGCAGCGCGCCGCCCGCGTCCACCCACGCGATCGAGCCGCCGCCCGCGCCGACCGTGTGCAGGTCGACCGTCGGAAGCCGGATCGGAAGTCCGGCGACGGTCTTCTCGGCCGCTCGTCCGGCCGCGCCGCCGGTGACGAGGCAGACGTCGGTCGAGGTACCGCCCATGTCGAACGACACGGCGTCCTCGAAGCCGGCGAGCGCGCAGATCCGCGCCGCGCCGACCGCCCCCGCCGCCGGCCCGGACACGAGCGCGACCGCCGGGTGCGCCGCCACCTCCTCGAGCGTCGCGACGCCGCCGGAGGAGCGCATGACGAGCGGCTCCGGCAGTCCCTCCGCTTGGCACCGCGCGGCGAGCGCGCGGGCGTAGCGCGCGACAACCGGCCCGAGGTAGGCATCCGCCGCCGCGGTCGAGGCCCGCTCGAACTCGCGGAACTCGGGCGCGATCTCGTGCGAGGCGACGACGTGCGCGTGCGGAAGGCGCCCGCGCAGCTCGGCCGCCACCGCCCGCTCGTGCCTCGGGTCGCGGAACGAGAAGAGCAGGCAGACCGCGACCGCCTCGGCGTCGATCTCCGGCAGCGAGCCGAGGTCGAGGTCGACGAGGACGCCGTCGGGGCCGACCCGCTCGCGGACCCCGAAGCAGCGCTCGAGCGGGACGAGCGGCTCCGGATGGGGCTCGCAGAGCCGGTAGAGGTGCGCCCGCGCCTGGCGGCGGAGATGGAGGACGTGCTCGAAGCCCTCGGTTGCGACGAGAGCGGTCCGCGCGCCGGTCCGCTCGAGGAGCGCATTCGTGGCGATCGTCGTCCCATGCGTGAACCGCTCGAGTCCGGCGGTGCCGACGGCGCGTGCGGCCGCCAGCACCGACTCCGCCTGGTCGCGCTCCGTCGGCACCTTCGCGGTCGCGAGTCGATCCTCGTCCAGGAGCACGGCGTCGGTGAAGGTGCCGCCGACGTCGACGCCCAGAATCGCCACGAGCCCGAGCTTAGGGAAGAGCAGCCGAGGCCGAAGCGTTCAGCCTCACGTGAGCGGCGACCGTGCGGAGCTCCGGCTCGTGGGAGCGGGAGGCGAGCCCGTCGAACTCGCGCGTACCCTCGCCTCGCACGGCTTCGCCGACTTGCCGCCGCTCCACCTCGACGAGGATGCCCGGACGCTCGAGCTGACGTTCGCGCTCGACGGCGGCGCGCGCAGCGTCCGCGTCGCGCCCGGCCGGCGCGGCTACGCCGCGGTCGAGCCGATCGGCGGGCCATTCGGCCGCGACCGCGAGCGCGTCCTCGCCGTCGTCGCCCACGTCCTGCGGCTCGACGAGGACCTCTCCGAGTTCTACGCGCTCGCAGCCTCCGACCCGCAGCTCGACTGGGTCACCGCCGGCGCGGGCCGGATGCTGCGCAGCCCGACCGTCTTCGAAGACGTGGTGAAGACGATCCTCACGACGAACTGCGCCTGGTCGGCGACGCTCCGGATGACCGGCGCCCTGGTCGAGCACCTCGGCCCTGAGGATCGCTCGTCCGGCCGCCGCGCCTTTCCGGCCGCCGCAGCCATGGCCGAAGCCGACGAGTCTCTCTACCGCGACGTCGTGCGGGCCGGCTACCGCGGCGCCTACCTCCGAGCCCTCGCAGCCTCGGTCGCCGACGGCTCGCTCGACCTCGAGGAGCTCTCGGTGACGAGCGGCGCCGACCTTCCGGACGACGAGGTCGCGGCGCGTCTGCTCGCGCTCCCGGGAGTCGGCCCGTACGCGGCTGCGCACGTCATGATGCTGCTCGGCCGTTACTCGCGCCTGATCCTCGACTCGTGGACGCGGCCGACCTACGCGAAGGTCACCGCCGCGCGCAAGCCGGTCGCCGACCGGACGATCGAGCGGCGCTTCCGCCGCTACGGCCGCTACGCGGGCCTCGCGTTCTGGCTTGTGCTGACGCGGAACTGGGTCGTCGAGGAAGGCGCGGCTGCGCGAGCGTCCGCGCCGAGCTAGCCTGAGCGGCGGAGCGGCACGGGCCCGGTGGCCCAGCCGGTCTTCAAAACCGGTGAGGTCTGGCAGCCCCAGGCTGGGTAGGTTCGACTCCTGCGCCGCTCCGCTCGAAGAAGTCCCTGCACATCCGGCCGTTCACCGAGTCGAGTGTGCTGATCCCGAACCTGTTTGCAATGGAGGATTCGTAGACAAGGGGCTTGCAGTCGTTTCGGGCCGTCGCGCAGACGATCGCGCCTGCTGACCCTTAGCTGAACCGGCGGCTTTTGCCGGTTTGAAGGCAGAAGAAGCGATAAGCGATCGGCACGCCGTGCGGGCACGGATAGGCGTCGCCCATGTGTCCGGTACCGTCGCGGCCTCCGCAGCTTGCCCGACGCGTGGTAAATGCGGACAAGAGATCGTCAGATGGGAGACTGGAGGTTGGGGGAGGCTTGCCTCGACGAACCCATGCTGAGATACTCACGCCCTTCATCGCTTAAGGGGGTGTGGGACTTGAACAGGCGCTTTGCCGTCGGGCTCATCGCCGTCCTCGTTCTCGTCGGCGTCCAGTCTTCCGCGGTCCACGGAGCGACGCCGCAGAGCGGGACGATCGACGCTACGACCACGAGCATTAGCTGGCAAGGGGCGCACTTCACGGGAGGGTCGTATGCCCTTTTCGACGATCACGGCACGCTGTGCTTCAACCCGGTGACGGGGCGGCCGTACGATCAGCCGTTCACGTCTGGGCCTGCCGCGTGTGACGTGTTCGTCCTCAACGTCAACCTCGATCCCTCGTTCTGGACGACTCATGCCGGCGACGTCCGGATCAGCCTGAGCGGCTGGCCGGACAACGGCGACGGCCTGACAGACGACATCGACCTCCACGTGTATCGCCGGAACTCCGACGGCTCGGTCGGTCCGTTCATCGGCGCCTCGGGCCACGGTGCGGGCCAGCCCGAGTCGTTCTCGATACCCAGCGCCTCGGGGAGCTACTACGTGCTCGCCGTCGCGTTCGCCGTGATCGACTCGGCGTACCAGGGTACGGCGTCCCTCGAGCTCGAGTCCACCCAGGAGCCGGGCACGGTGGGAGGCGGGCTTCCCACCTCGCGTGCCAGCCACGACATCTACCTATCGCACTCCGAGCCGCACATCTCGATGAACCCGCTCGACCACGACAACCTGGTCGCGGGCTCGAAGATGTACGTGAACCTGGAGCGCTACCAGTTCCGAATCGGCACGTACGCGTCGTTCAACGGTGGCAAGACCTGGCAGGACAACGGCCACCTGCCCGGCTACGGCGACGAACCGACGCCCGCCGACTGCGTGCCGAATCCGAACACCACGCCGGATCAGCCGGAGTCGTGCAGCTTCACGACGAGCGACGTGTGGACGACGTTCGACGACGAGGGCAACGCCTACGCGATGGTGCTGGTGTCGCCGGGCGGAGCGTCGGGACCCGCGGGATGGTCAATGAACCTCCACAAGTCCTCGGACGGCGGCAGGACGTGGTCCCAGCCGATCGTGATCCACGACCACTTCCAGAACCCGGTGTTGCAGGCCGTGTTCCTCGACGACAAGAACGCCGTCGCGGTCGACAACTTCACCACCGTCGACGGCAAGCCGAACCGAGCGAAGGACGGCAAGATCGGCACGATGTACGCCTGCTGGGAGCTCGACAGCGACCCCGGCGTCCTCCAGGAGCTGGTCGTCGCCACGTCGAACGACGGCGGCGCCCACTGGAGTCCCCCGGTGGCGGTGTCGACCACGGAGACTCGTGACATCGGCTGCCAGATCAGCATCGACAAGCGCGGCACGGCATACGTCGCGTACTTCGATTACGGGAACAACGAGATGCGCTACGTCCGGTCGACCGACCATGGGACGACGTGGTCGGTGCCGGCGACGATCGCGAGCGTGCAGCCTCTGCCCACGAACTTCCCGAACCAGCACTTCCGCAACCTGTCGGTTCCGGCGATGGCGTACTCGGCGACGGCCGACGCGCTCTATATCACCTGGCCCGACTACCACACGGCCGCCGACGGCACGCAGGACGGAGACATCGTGCTCTCGAAGGGAACGATCGGGCCGACGGGCGTCACCTGGTCGGCTCCGACGCGCGTGAACCAAGACGCCGTCGGCAACGGCAAGGACCAGTTCCAGCCGGCGATCGCGGTCACCGAGTCGGGGCAGGTGGACGTCAGCTACTTCGACCGCCGCAACGATCCCGGCAACTTCTTCGTCGACACGTATCTCTCCCGATCGGACGACGGCGGCGCGACCTGGCGCGACACGCGGGTCACGCACCTGCTCTCGAGCCCAGAGCTCAACGCGCCGACCGACGCCGGTGGGAACAAGTTCTTCGGCGACTATCAGGGGCTCGTGGCGGACAACCGCATCGCAGTTCCTTTCTTCAACTCGACGCAATTCGCGTACGTGAGCCCCACTAATCCGGAGTACTCGCGTTACCAGGAGGTCGTGGCAGGACGAGTTCCGAACACGCCCCGCTTCTGAGCTTGCTCTGATTGCACGAGGCCGCCCGGTGCGCCCCGCCCGCCGGAGCGTACCGGGAGCGGCGTCCGCAGCGTCAGGGCCGCTCCGCCCGCCGAACGGCTGCGGTCTGCAGCGCTTGATCGTCGCCCGGTCAGAACTTGCGATCTAAAAGCGCGCAGGGGCTGGCTGCACGGAGCAGGAACCATCTCCCGATTTCGGCAGGCTAATCTCTCCGAGCTAGGACGCTCGTTCGATCGCGTCGTCGAGAGCGCCCACGACGTCGGCGTCCTGCGCATCGCGATCCGCGACGAGCTCGAGGTCGAAGCTCGAGTCGGCGGCGCGGCGCTCGACCTCGCGATCGCGTCGAGCGTCGCCGGTAGAGCTTCGAACCCGGCCCGACCCGTCGAGGACGAGCGATGCGCGGACGCCCGGACGGAAGACCGTCGCGGAGCGACGAGCCGCCGGCGGCGACTCGGCGCCGAGGGCGTGCAGGAGCAGGTCGTCGTCGGCCGGCGAGCGCACGGTGATGCGGAGCGAATCCGCGTAGCCGCGCACGACGAGGCCGCGGCTCTCGACCTCCGCTGCCAGCTCCGGGGCATCGGCCGAGCGCGCGACGACGAAGTTCGCGTGGACGGCGGGCGTCTCGAAGCCGGCGGCCGCCAGGGCCGTCCGGACGCGCTCGCGCTCGGCGTGCGTCGCCGCTACCTCGGAGGCGATTCGAGGCTCCCGCAGCGCCGCGGCCGCGAGCTGGGCAGCCGTCGTCGCGATCGGCGCCGGCGAACGGCGCCCCGTCAACGCGGCGGCGACGTCGCGCGACGTGACGGCATAGCCGACCCGCAGGCCCGCGAGGCCGAACGCCTTCGAGAGCGTCCGGATCGCGACGAGATTCGGCAGCCGCGTCGCCGCGCCCGCGACGGTCTCGCCGCCGTACTCGAAGTACGCCTCGTCGACAGCGACGAGAGCGTCGGGCAGCGCCTCGGCGAGCCGGACGATCTCGGCCGCGGGCCAGAGCTCGCCGCTCGGGTTGCCCGGACTGCAGAGCCAGATAACACGCGCGTCGCGGCCCGCCTCCGCGATCGCGTCGAGGTCGCGCGGCGCCGCGCGACCCTCCGCCCCCTCGATGCGCGAAGCGATCGCGTAGAGCGGGTACGTCGGCGACTCGGCCACGGCGAGTGCACCCGGGCCGAGATAGGTGCGCGCGACGAGCGCGATCAACCCGTCGGCGCCCGCGTCGACGACGACCTCGTCCGGCCCGCAACCCGCGTACGCGGCGGCCGCCTCGCGTAGCTCGCGGTAGCTTCCCTCGGGATACTCGCCCCGGTTGCGCAACGCCGCCTCGGGCGGAAACGGCAGCGGCGCAGGGAAGGCGGGCACGTTGGCGTCGAAGCGCAGCACGTGCGCCGGCGAGAGTCCGTGGCGCCTCGCGACCTCGCCGACGGTCGCCGCCCAGACGTAGGGCTCGAAGCCGGACCCGGCGGGGCGCAGAAGCGGCGGCACTACTCGACGAGCGCGAGAAACCGGCGTGTGCGCTCGTGGCTCGGCGAGGAGAAGAACTGCTGCGGCGGCGCCTCCTCGATGATCCTGCCTTCGTCCATCATCAGGATCGAGCTCGCCGCGTGCTGCGCGAACCGAAGCTCGTGCGAGACGACGACCATCGTCATGCCCTCGCGCGCGAGACCCTCCATCACGTCCAGCACCTCGCGCACGAGCTCGACGTCGAGCGCCGAGGTGGGCTCGTCGAAGAGCATCGCCTTCGGCCGCATCACGAGCGCGCGCGCGATCGCGACCCGCTGCTGCTGCCCGCCCGAGAGCTCCTCCGGATAGTTGTCGGCCTTGTCGGCGAGCCCGACCCGGTCGAGGAACTCGAGCGCGCGCTCGCGCGCCTCGCGCTTCGGCAGCCGGCGCACGTCGACGAGCCCGGTCATCACGTTGCGGAGCGCCGTCATGTTCTGGAAGAGGTTGAAGCGCTGGAAGACCATGCCGACCTCGGAGCGGTGCCTCGCGAGCTCCCGCTCCCGCACCCCGCTCAGGCGCTCGCCGTCGAGGTAGACGTCCCCGGAGTCGACGGGCTCGAGCAGCGCGAGGCAACGCAGCAGCGTCGACTTTCCGGATCCCGACGGCCCGATGATCACCTTCACCCGGCCGCGTCCGACCTCGAGCGAGGCGCCGCGCAGCACCTCGAGCCCGTCGTAGGACTTGTGGACGTCCTCGGCGCGAAGGACGGCGTCGTTCACCGTGCGTCGTGGGGGACGGCCGGCACCGCGGGAGCGGCGACGCGCCGGCGCCTGCGGCCGGCGGACCGCCAGGTGAACCGCTTCTCGAGCTGCGCCTGCGCCACCATCAGGATGCTCACGATGACGAGGTAGTACACGACGGCGGCGGAGTACGCCTCCGCATAGTTGAAGGCGAACACTGCCCGCACCTGCGACGCGGTGAGGAGCTCGTGCAGGGAGATCACCGACGCGAGGCTCGTCAGCTTCAGCAGCGTGATGAACTCGTTGCCGGTCGGCGGGATGACGATCCGGACCGCCTGCGGCACGATCACTCGTCGCAGAATCCGCGCGCGCGTCATCCCGAGCGCTCTTCCCGCGAGCTCCTGTCCCGGGTCGACCGAGAGCAGTCCCGCTCGGATGATCTCCGACATGTACGCCGCCTCGTTCAGCGACAGCACGATGAACGCGGCGAGGAACGGCCTGAACCAGTTGCCGGCGAAGAACGACCAGAACTGCGGCAGCGCGTACCACGCGAAGATGAGCTGCAGGAGCGTTGGCGTCGCGCGGAAGATCCAGTTGTAGAGGAACACGATCCCGCGCACGATCCGCAAGCGGCTGGCACGGCCGAGCGCGAGGAAGAAGCCGATCACGCACGCGGCCGCCAGCGAGACGCAGGTCAGCTCGATGGCGAGAAGCGCTCCCGTCCAGTACGGCCTGGACTTGAGCGCTTCCCAGAAGATGTGGGTGTCGAAAGCGGCGAGCACCCGCGGTCGGGGCTTACTTCACGTCGGCCACGGGAAGCTGCCACTTCAGCGCGAGCTTCTTGAGCGTCCCGTTCTTCTTCAGCTTCGCGATCGCCGTTCGCAGCGCCTTCCCGAGCTTCGTATCCGACTTGCGGTAGTAGATCCCGAACGTGTCGCGCTCCGGGAAGAGATAGGCGATCGTCAGCTTTCCCGGATGCTGCCTCTTTTGGAACGCCGCGGAGGTGTCCTGCGTCATGACCGCGTCGGCGCGGCCGATGAGCAGCTGCGCGACGGCGTCCGTGTCGCCGGGATAGCTCTGGAGGTTCATCTGCGGCCGGCCTTGCGACTTGAACTGCTCGTTCAGGGACTTGAGGTACTCCTCGTACTTCGTGCCCGCCTGAACGGCGACGGTCTTTCCGGAGAGGTTGTTCGGGCCTTTGATGCGCTTCGGGTTTCCCGCTTGCACGACGAGCGCGCGGTGCGAGCGCATGTAGCCGACCGCCGGGAAGGTCTTCAGCCGGTCGGGCGTGATGAAGATCCCGCTGATCACCATCGTGCACTTCTTCGACCCGAGCGCCGGCAGCAGGCCGGGGAACGATGTCTGGACGAACTTCGCCTTGACCTTCCAGAGCTTCGCGATCGCGCTCGCGAGGTCGATGTCGAAGCCGATGGGCTTCCCTGCCGCGGTCTTCGACTCCATCGGCGGAAACGTCGGATCGCTGCAGTACTTGAACGACCCCTTCACCGGCGAGGCCAGTTTGGGACTCGCTCCTCCTCCGCCGACGACGACCAGTCCGATCGTCACCAGCGCCAGCAGGAAGAGAACGCTAACGACGCGCCTCATCGCTCCCTCCTCTCTCGCGTGGGGCGAGCTGAGACGAAGAAGCGCCTATCTAACCTGACGACGCGCTCGATTGCGAGGCGCGCAGGGCGAGGAGCTCCCAGAGGACGTTCGCGGCTGCGAGTGCGGTCTGCTGGCCGGGGCCGTCGTACTGCGGCGCAACCTCGACGACGTCGCAGCCGACGAGCGCGATCCCGCGGAGCGCGCGCAGGAACGCGACGGCCTCGGCGGTCGTGAACCCGGCGATCTCGGGCGTACCCGTGCCCGGCGCGACGGACGGATCGAGGAAGTCGATGTCGAAGGAGAGGAAGACGGGTCGGCCTGCCACCTTCTCCCGGACCGCTGCCGCGTACCGTTCGGGGCCGAGCGCGCGCAGCTCCTCGCTCGGGATGACGGTGAAGCCGAGTGCGCGTGCGTCCCCGAGATCCGACGCGCTGTAGAGCGCGCCGCGCATCCCAGCCTGCACGGACGCCGCCGGCTCGAGCAAGCCTTCCTCGACGGCACGCTTGAACGTCGTGCCGTGGAAGTAGCGCTGGCCGAAGTACGCCTCCCAGGTGTCGGTGTGCGAGTCGAGCTGGACGAGGGCCATCGGGCCGTGCGCGCGCGCGAGGACGCGGAGCTCGGGCAGCGTGATCGAGTGGTCGCCGCCGAGAACGAGCGGGAAGACGTCTGCCTCGACGAGCGGCGCGAACGCCGCTTCGACGCGCCGGAAGGTCTCCTCGGTATCCCCCGGCGCGACCGGCAGGTCGCCGTAGTCGACGACGGAGAGCCGCTCGACGAGGTCGATCCCGAAGACGGGATGGAACGGGCGCAGCAGCGCAGAGGCCGACCGAATCGCCTCGGGGCCGAAGCGTGCGCCGGACCGGTAGCTCGTGCCCGTGTCGAACGGGATTCCGACCGCCGCCGCGTCGACGCCCTCGAGCTCCGCCACGTGCGGCAGGCGCATGAACGTCCGGATCCCCGCGAACCTGGGGATGACCTGCGCGTCGACCGGCCGGTAGGGAGGCCCGCTCACCCGGCGGCGATTATCGCCGCAGGGGCGGCTATGTGATGTCGGCGTAGATGGCCGCGTGGTCGCTCGCGGCCTCGACTTTCCTCGTGATCGTCGGGTAGTGCGGGAACAGCGTCCCGTTCTTGCCGCCCCAGACGCCCTTGCGGAAGATGCCGCCGCCGGACACGCGGCTGAAGAGGGCCGGTGAGAGCAGGATGTAGTCGATCTTCTCGCTCTTCGCGCCGTTCCCGAAGGTGCCGGGCCGGCCGTCGCTCGTGAACTTGGGGTGGGTGGTGATGTCCTTCAGCTCGGTCCCACCGAGCAGCGGAGCGAGCGGAGCCGAGTCGGGTGTGTCGTTGAAGTCTCCGAGCACGACGACGTTCGTCTCGCCCTCGGCCTTCAACCGCTTGTACATCGCGGCCACGCGGGTCGCCTGGCGCCTGCGCTTGGCGTTGTTCGAGGCCTGACTGCCGAAGCCCTTGCTCTTCAAGTGGTTGACCAGCAGAACGATCCGGTCGCCGCCTGCGGTCGTGACGGTGTACTCAGGACAGTCGCGGCTGAAGATCTCCCCCTTCGAGTCCTTGTCGTCGACGTGCGAGGAGATGCGGACGATGTCGTTGCCGGTCTTCGCCATCAGCGCGACGTCGATGCCGCGGTCGTCGTTGCCGTCGATCAGCATCACGTGCTCGAAGGGTGTGCCGCCGATCGCGTTGAGCGCGATGTCGGAGAATTTCTTCAGGGCGACCCGGTTGTCGGCCTCGCACACGGCCTGGATGTCGGCTTTGACGTCGCGAATCACCATCGCGGTGTGCTGCGTGGCCAGCTCGTTCACCGGCTCGGTCTTGAGCTCGACCCAGCCGATCCAGTCCGAACGGCCGTTGGCGATGATCTCGGTCCCCCCGGAGAGGGGCCGCCTCAAGAGACGTCCGCGGTTCTGGCGTAGCACGCCAAAGTCGCCGCCGTCGTCCCGCTCCGCGAGCCCGAGCTTCGACAGCAGGTCGAGCATCTCGGCCTTGTCCGCATTCGAGTACTGCGCCTTGTTGAATAGGTCGTTGATCCGTGCGTACTGCTCGAGGATCACCCGAGCCTGGTCCGTGTCCTCGAGGGCGAGCGCCTTCGCGCGCTCGAAGAAGTTCTCGACGTTGAACGACGCAATCCGCATCCCGACCCTCCCTGTCTCGGTGCCGCCGGCTCTAGGCGATGCGGCGAGCCAAGACTCTCCTCCGATCAGTACCCGATGTCAAGGACGCCGTCGCCGTTGGTTGCGCGGACGCCCGAATCGCGGAACCCCAGTGGATCGAGCCGCGTAGAGACTCCAATGAGGCTCAGGCGGGCAGGCCTCGCGCTCTCGATTGCGTCGGCGACCGTCGCCGGCGCCGGGACGGCATCGCGCTCGCCGGCATCGGCAGCGTGTCCCGGCGCGAACGGGCCGGCGGTCGTCGCGATGGTGCGTGTGCCGGGGCGGCCCGGCCTCCTGCTGCCGAAGGGGAACGACCTCTGGGTGACGCTCGCGGCCCCGCGCGCATCAGGCCGCGGTGCGGTCGCCCGCATCGACGCCCGGTCGGGCCGGCTCGAGCGCGTCCTCCGGCTGCCGATCGACCCGTACCGGCTCGCGGTCGGCTTCGGTTCGCTCTGGGTCACCGGCGCGACGGACGACCGTCGCTACCGCGGCGTGCTTCGGGTCGGTCCGCGAAGCGGCCGCGTCGTGCGCGTCATCCGCGGGCCCAGGGCGCTGGGCTCCTCGCTCGCCGCGACCTCGCGCGCCGTCTGGGTCGGCGGCGCCGACATCTATCCGAAGGGGCACCCGGAGAAGGCGGGCGTCCGCTTCGTCTACGAGATCGATCCGCGTCGAGACGCCGTCGTGCGGCGCGTGCGCCTGCCCGGGCAGGCGACGGTAATCGCCCTCGTCGGCGCCGGAAACTCGCTCTGGTCGGTCGGGTGGTGGGGCGTCGTGAAGCTCTCCGCCTCCGGCCGGGTGCTCTTCCGGCATCCGATCGACGGCTCCGGCTGGTCGCTCGCTCTGACACCCGGAATCGTCTGGGTCGCGCAGCCGTGGCTCGGCAACCGCCCGGTGCGACGGCAGGACCGGCCGGCGCGGCGGCTGCTTCGGATCCCGGTCGCCGCGCCGTCTAGAGAGACCACCGTCGAGCTCATGAACCAACCCGGCGGCGTCTCGGCCGCGGCGGGTGTCGTCTGGGTCGGCGGGAACGGCCAGCTAGAGCGTCTAAGTGCCGCGAATCCGCAGCCGAACCCGACGAGCGTCCGCCTGAAGCTCAACCCCACCTACCACGCCGCCTTCCCGGGCGGCGTGTGGGTCGCGGAGCGCGACACGAACCGGGTCAGCAAGGTCTGCTGGGCGTAAGCCGTTATCCCGGCCGGTGGCAGACGACCTCGATGTTGTTGCCGTCGGGATCGCGCGGGTAGGCGGCATAGGTCTCATGGTAGTGCGGCCGCAGGCCCGGCGCGCCGTTGTCCTTCGCCCCGGCCGCGATCGCGGCCTCGAAGAAGGCGTCGACGGCGGCTCGGTCGCTCGCGCTGAACGCGACGTGCATGGCACCCCGCTCGGCGCTCGACCCGATCCAGAAGTCGGGCATGCCCTCCGCGGCGCCGAACCCCGCCGCGCCGTCGAACTCCATCCGCACCGAGTAGCCGAGCGGCTCGAGCGCCTGCCGGTAGAAGCCTTTCGCCCGCTCGAGGTCGCTCACGTTTGCCGTCACGTGGTCGATCACGGCTTCTCCCTTCCTGGTGGTCATTCGCGCCGATTATGAGATGAAGAAACCGGCCCCGCCGAGCGTCGGCGCGGGCGTGGAGCTCGTCGTCGCAGAGATGGCCGACGCGGTGACGCCGAGGCCGCGTTCGGTCTCCGATCCGGCGCTCGAGCTGATCGAGGAGATCTACCGCGAGCAGGCGAGCCGGTTCCGCCGCGTCGCGGCCGCGATCGTCGAGAGCGCCGAGGCCGCGGACGACGTCGTGCAGGGAGGCGTTCGCGAGCGCGGTTGCCAACCGCGGCTCCTTCCGCGGGTCGGGAGCGGCGTCGGCCTGGATCTGGCGCATCGTCGTCAATGGCGCGCTCAGCCGCCGCCGGTGCGGGCGACTCGAGCGCCGGATGACCGAATGGCTGAAAGTCGGCCGCGACCACGCCGAGGATAGGCACCCGGCCGAGGGCTCCTTTGGCGCGCTCGTCTCCCGGCTGCCGGAGTGCAGCGGGCGGTGCTCTTCCTCCGCTACTACGCCGACCTCGACTACGCGGCGATCGCGGAGCTGCTCTCGATCCGGCCTGGCACGGTGGGCAAGCTCCTGCACGAGAGCGGCTCGTGCCGGAGCCGCGGGACGTGCTTGCCTGGGACGACGTGCTCCGCCGTGCCGGCCGGATCCGCCGGCGGCGCCGCGGGCGGACGGCGCTCGTCGCGGTCACGGTCCTCCTGCTGACGCTCGCCGCGGCGTTGGGCGCCGCCGGCCAACTCGCCGGCCTGATCTCGCACAGCCCGGCGCCGCACCTGGTCGTGCGCGGCGACCTCCGCGGCGCCGACGGCGGCCGCGCTGGGACGATCGAGATCGAGCTGGCCCGCGCCGCGGTCGCCTTCGACCGGCACCGGCGAGTGCGGCTCTTCGGCACGCGCTCCCCCTCGTCGCTCCGGGTCCGCTGGTTCCTCGATCACAACGGAAGCGGCGGAGCGCTCTACCTGCGCCGACCCGGCTCGCCGCGCGTGCGGATCGCCGTCCTTTGCAGCGATTGCCGCACCCGCGACTCCGGCCGGCTCGACCTCTCCTATGCCCAAGCGTCGGCGCTCGTCGACGGCCGGCTCGTCGTCGTCCTTACGGGCGGCGCCACGCGTCTCGCGACCGGACGTCTTCTCCTCGACCGGGCTCACCTGCACCGAGGCGTGGCGTGCACCGCTCCGCCTCGGCGCTGCACCAGGATCTACACCGGCCGCTAGCGGGAGCCCATAGCCGTGGCCGGGTTGCACGGCCGGTCGTGGAAGCAGGCATCGACGAGCCGAACGAGCGCCCGCTCGTCCCACGCGTTGAAGAAGTCCGCGTGCGCCGAGAGGCGGCCGCCCGAGGCGAGCGTCACGCCTCTTCCCGAGACGAGCGGGTAGCGGATCATCAGCTGGATCAGCGGCACCTTGACCGGGTGCGAGCGCGGGCAGACGAAGTCGCGGCTGTAGGTCATGTGGCTTCGGTGGTCGAGGCTGTCGAGGCGCTTGCCGTCCCAGCAGTCGGGGAAGTCGACGCGCAGCTCGAGGTGCGTCTTCGAGCGGATCGTCATCGGGCGGAGCTTCTTCTCCCCCTTGCGGCGCACCAGCACCTGACCACTCACTGTGCCGCAGCGCACCGGCGGCGCCGGCGAGGGCTTCGAGCGGATCCCCGCCCCGCCCGCGCAGTCCCAGTGGGTGACGCGAGCGCTCTGCGGCGAGGTGGCGTGGGCGTCGCCCGCAACCATGCGCAGTCCCGGTGGAAACGCCCTCATCTGCCGGTACCCGTGCACGACGTAGTAGAGCTGCGCCTTCGCCGGCCGGACCTCGCGCCCGTTCCGGAACAGCGTCGGCACCCAGTAGGCCGCCCGGTCGGCCCGCGGCCTGCACGTCGTGGATGCGCGGCGCAGGCTGGCGAGCGTCGAGTACGCGTTCGTCGAGACGTTGCCGAAGAACGTGTGCGGATGCGACCGGCCCGGCAGCCGCGGCACGACGATCGCGTCGTCGTTCGCGGTGTGGCTGAAGCGGCAGTTGCTCCAGAAATTGTTGCCGTGCAGCTTGGCGGTGGCGCGCAGAGGCGACCCGGCCGCCGAAGCTGCGAGACCGACCAGGGCTGCCGCACCGAAAACGGCCAGGAAGCGGTGACGCATGGCTGATTCCTTTCCTGGATCGCGAGATGACAGCTGTACGACGCGCCGGAGCCCGGGATCCTTCAGGGAACGCCTCGCCCGCTGAGGCGCGCGCCTACGTGACCTGAGCGGGCTCGAGCGCGTCCCTCGCGAGCATCCTCCCAGGCGTCCGCTTCCACGATCATCGCGTAGCGAACGAGGAGGTCGAAGAGTTCGCCGACGAGGCCCGACGGGATCGTCCCGAGCTCGGCCGCCTGACGCTCGCGCGCCGTCTTCATCGCCTCGACGCGAGATGGCTGGAGAGTCGGGATGCCGTGCTTGCGTTTGAGCTCGGCGATCTCCGACACGATCGCGAAGCGCTCCGCGAGCAGCGCGAGCAGGCGATCGTCCACGGCATCGATCGCGGCTCGCGGCTCGGCGAGCACGTTGAACGCGTCCAGCGGCCGCCGCAGAGCCTCGAGCTTCAACAGCAGCTCGCCGCGCTCGGTCTCGGGGAGCGAGTCGACGACGATGCCGCCTCCCGCGTGAGCGTAGATCCGCCCCGCGCTCGCGTAGACGACCCGGATCGCGACCGACGTGTCGATCCAGCCGTCCGAGCCGAAGAATCCGATCGCGCCGCAGTACGGGCCGCGTCGCACCGGCTCGAGCTCGTCGATCACCTCGATCGCCCGCAGCTTCGGCGCGCCGGTGATCGAGGCGGGCGGGAAGAGCGCTCCGAGGATGCGCGACGCCGAGACCCCGTCTTCGAGTTCCCCGGACACCGTCGACTCGAGGTGGTAGAGGTGGTTGAACCGCTTCGCCTCGCACAGCGAGTCCACCTGCACCGAGCCGCGTCGGCAGACCCGGCCGAGGTCGTTGCGAACGACGTCGACGATCATCACGTTCTCGGCCCGGTCCTTGGGTCGGGCGAGGAGGGGAGCCCGCTGATCCACGCCGTCGACCTCGATGGGCGCCGTCCCCTTGATCGGCCGGGAGTGAGCGTGTCCGCCCGCGACCTGGAAGAACCTCTCCGGCGAAGTCGAGAGGAGCGGCGGGTCGAAGTCGAGGTAGGCGAAGAAGGGGTTCGGCGTCGTCTCGCGCATGCCGGCGTAGGCTCCGAAGAGGTCGCCGTCGTACCCGGCCGAGAAGCGGGCCGTGATGTTTGCCTGGAAGATGTCGCCGGCGCGGATGTACTCGACCGTCCTCGCCACCCGCTCCATGAGCTCGTCGAGCGAGATGTCCGGGCGTAGGTCCCCGTGGACGCGGAACGGCGCCGCCGGAGGCTCGCGGTCGCGCCAGGCGTCCCAGCGCCGCTCGAGCGCAGCCACCTCGTCCTCGAGCGCCGGCTCGTACGCCCAGGTCGCGCGAGCGGTAGCGCGGTCGAACACGAGGACCGCGCCGTAGCGCACCAACCTCACCGCCGGCACGCTCGGCTCGTTGACGTGTCGCGACGTCCGCGTCTCCCGTGCCGGATTGGCGTCGTAGCCGACGTAGCCGATCGCGCCGGTCTGCACGGGGTCGGGAGCGCCAAGCGGTCCCACCGGGCACCAGTCGTCGAGCACGCGCAGCCAGTCGACCTCGACGCGGCGGCGGTCGCCGTCGTCGACGAGCCACGCCCGCGACCCTTCGTGCCGGAGCTCTTGGACGGGCAGCGCTCCGACGACCGAGTAGCGCGCGGTAGAGGCGTCGAACGGCCCGAGGCTCTCGAGGATCGCACGGCCGCGGGCGATCGTCCGCAGGTGCGCGAAGAAGTGGAACGGGTCGTCGACCCGACTCGGCGCGACGACGAACGGCTTCACGGCGCGACGGCGAGGAGCTCCGAGGGCTCGGCGGTGACGCCGCTCGTCGCGGCGAAGTTCGCGAGCATCCTGCGGCCCGCCTCCCCGGTGAGGACCGATTCCGGGTGGAACTGGACGCCGACGACGGGGAAGCTGCGATGGCGGACGGCCATCACGGTGTCGTCTTCGAGCGCGCGGGCGACGACGCGCAGGCCGCAGGCCCCGAGGCCGCGATCGGCGACGTGAAGCGAGTGGTAGCGGCCGGCGTCGATCACCGGCGGTAAGCCCTCGAAGAGCGGGTCGGGCGAGAGCCTCACCGCAGTCGCCTTGCCGTGGATCGGCGTCGGGTGACGCGCGACGGAGGCGCCGAACGCGGCGCCGATGCACTGGTGCCCGAGGCAGATTCCAAGCACCGGCAGTCCCCGGCGAGCGGCGGCCAGGATCACGTCGACCGAGGCGCCGGCCTCGGCAGGGCTCATGGGGCCCGGCGAGACGATGACCGCGGCGAGCGTCGGATCATGCGCGACGTCCCAGGCGTCGATCCGGTCGTTGCGCCGGACCTCGATGTGCTCGACCTCGGGCGGAAGAAGCTGGACGACGTTGTAGACGAACGAGTCGTAGTTGTCGACGATGAGGATGGTCTCGGCGCGCAGCGTTGCGACCTACTGGCTCGAGGTGCCGGCGCGCGCAACCTGAGTCAGGGGGATGAACGTCACGTTCGCGTTCTGCAACCTGTGGCCGCGCGAGTTCTTGAGCTCGTTGATTCGTCGCTTGCGCTCCAGGTGGCGCTCCGCAAACCCGGGCTGGAAGGTGATGACCTCCTCCGCGTAGTCGAAGCAGTACCGGCACGCGCCTCCGCAGTCCTTCGCCTTGCAGTCGCTGCGGAGGAACATCCTGATGTAGTCGTCCAGCTTGCGGTTGTCGATGTAGACCTCGGCCAGATACTCCTCGGGCGCCACGTCGTCCCGATAGGCGAAGTGCTGGATCAGATCGAGCAGGTTCCCGTCGTAGCGGCGGCTGTGGTACGCGGTGACGCGCTTGCGCAGGAACTCGACCGGAGTGTTCCGGTCGGTGATCTTGAACCGGCGGTAGCCGATCGCCTCGTAGTGGACGAGGTCCTCGGGCCGGATCCAGTCGGCGATCAGGTAGTTCGCGGGCTCGCGCAGGCGTTCGTGGCTGCACCAGTTGTAGCTGTAGTCGTGCTCGACCACGGCGTCGAGCGACTGGCTCGACGAGTGCGAGAGGAAGTTCTGGTGGTTGTAGATCTCGGGGCAGTACTGGAAGCAGTTGTTGTTGACGATGAGTTCGAGCTCGGCATTCGCAACGCGGGCTATGCCTTTGAGCGTCCTGAAGTCCCGATTCACCTGGAGGGGATCGAGGACGACGACGTCGGCGCCCAGGCTCTCCCAGTACTTCAACTCGCCGACCGACTTCACGTAGGCGCAGGCAGACACCTTGACCGCGATGTCGGGGTAGTTCGTCTTCACCAACTGGACGACGTTCGGGTTCGACACCGTGACGGAGCTCACGCCGGCAGCGCCGAGCTGGTCGAGGAAGCGGAAGAGATTATCTCGCGTGTCGTTGTCGAA
Source organism: Gaiellaceae bacterium (assembly GCA_035640455.1). Lineage (GTDB taxonomy): Bacteria > Actinomycetota > Thermoleophilia > Gaiellales > Gaiellaceae > AC-50. The sequence continues at coordinate 52,374 of DASQWB010000063.1, forward strand.
CTCCGCCAAGCCGAGGCAGGTCGAGTTCATGACGTAGTTGAAGTCGAGGCCGAGCGAGCGGCAATGACGGATGTGGGTCGCCAGTCGCTCCCAGCCGACGTCGGCGAGCATGACGCTCTCGTGGCCGCCACCGAGGTAGTCGACGGGGAGCTTCCCGTAGACCGAGGTGACCCCGTTGTCGGCGTAGAAGGCTACGAGCGCGTCATCGAAGACCGTCGGAGCAATGAGCGCCACCGCGATACCTCACCGCATGGGAGGGGTGAAGTCAACCCGGAGCGCCACGGGAGGCGCGTGCCCAACTGCCATGCCTTGCATTCGGGCCTCTTGCCGTGTCAGCATCACCCGTCGACCTGCAGCCGAGCAAAGAAAGGACGGATGATGGCTGAGAAGGCGGAGAAGCGCTTCGGGCACGACGAGATCGAGCGCCTGGGGGAGAAGCTGGATCGGTTCGCCAACGACCTGAGCGACGACGAGCGGGATCTCCTGGCCACGGTGATCGAGATCGCGGGCCAGCGCGGGGCGGCCGACCCAAACCTCTCGCTCTCGGACCGGCTCCACCGCGTCCGGGGCAGCCTGGACGTGGGCGCGTTCAACGCGATGGTCTGACGCTTGCTGCCGCCGCCTCACCGGCGGCAGACCTGGCCGGCCCCCTGCACGACGCACTCCGGCGCACGCTCGACTATGCCGTCGCCGAGGTGCCGTTCTACCGCGAGCGCGCGCGCCCCGGCGCTCATCTCGACGAGTTCCCGCTCATCGACCGCGACGTAGTGCAACACCACTTCTCGAGGTTCCTCGCGGCGACGCGATTCCCCGATTTCATCGTCATGTCCGGCGGCACGACCGGGCAAGTCGTCAACGCCACGATTCGGAACGAGGAGGAGTACGACGCCGCCTACCGGTACCTGAACGGCTCTCCGTCCGGCGCCGTCCCGGGCCTCGACGAGATCGACCGCTTCGGCCTCGACGTCTACTTCAACACGAACGGCTACACGCGGCGAAAGCCGAAGGGCTGGCCGCTTGTCAGCATCCCCCTGGAGCGCAAGGTTCACGCCGACCTCATCACGCGCCTGCTGACGGAGGGCTTCGAGCTCGGCGGGAGGGTCTTTCCGGCCGGGTATCTCCAGGCGCAGAATGCGCTCCACCGCGTCCTCGCGGGGTACTACGCGGTCGCCGACGAGGCGCCGGACTCGTTCGAGCTCGACTCGGTGTTCGGCTACGGGTCGCACATCACGCGCGTGTGGCACGAGCGGCTGCGCGCGCTCTGGGGGGCCGAGGTCGTCACCTCGTACGGTCTCTGTGAGTTCGCCGGCGCGAACGCCGCTCCCTGCTCGGAGTGTGGAGGCCTCCACTACCTCACCGCGTGGCAGGAGTTCTTGTCTCCGCGCGACCTGTCACCGGTGGACGCCGGTGACGCGGTGCTCGTCCTGACGAGCCTCGTCCCCTTCGTGACGGTGCAGCCTCGGATCCGCTACGTCACGGGAGACCTCGTCACGATCGTCGGGCCGTGTCGTGCATCGGGCGTGGTCGGCTTTCGGTTCCGCGGACGCGAGCGGTCGAGCGTGGTCGACGACGCCGGCGGCACCGCCCAGGTGCTGTTGAGCGAGGTCGACCTCCTCGAGGTTCTCGACCAGCTCGACGGAGTGCACGCGCATCGACATCCGTCCGAGATCCAGCTCTGGGACGACGGCGACCTGCGGCGCCCTCCGTTCCGAATGGGGCTGCCGCAGTTCGAGATCGACGGCAGCAGCTTCGCCGACGACGGCACCCTCCGCATCCGCGTCGCGGTCGCCTTCGATCCGGCGGCCGAACGCGCCGCGGCCCGGCGGTTCGAGGCGGCGTTGCTCGAGCTCTTGCACGCGGAGACTCCCGCGCTGAACGAGCGCGAGGCACGTGTGACCGTCGAGCTGGCGCGGCCGGGGGAGCTGCGCCAGCCGGTGAAGACGAGCGCCTGAGCTAGGCGGCCGGATCCGCAGCTGCAGCGGAGCGTCGGAGGACGTCGTGCGTCGCCTCGACCACGTGGTCGATCTGCGCCTCGGTGTGCACGGTGGCGAGGACGGAGTGGAGCGCGGCCGAGGGTGAGAGGTAGACGCCGCGCTCGAAGAGCCGGTGGGCGAACGTCCTGAAGCGGTCGGGGTCGACGGCGCGCTCGAAGTCGCAGGCGTCGCGGATTGCGTCTGTCTCCTCGTGGCCCGCTCGGAGGAAGAAGAGCTGGAGCATCGGGCCCACGTGCTGGACGAGCGCCGGAGCCGCCGTCTCGTCGATCGCCGCTCGCAGGCCGGCGACGAGCCGTTCGGCGAGCGCGTCGAGGCGCGCGAACGCGGGCGGGTCGAGCATGTCGATTGACTCGCGGACGACGGCGAGCAGGGCCGGGTTGCCGTTCTGCGTCCCGTAGTGGAGGATGCGGCCGCCGGCGAGGGCGTCGAGGACGTCGGCCCGCCCGGCGAGCGCGGCGACGGGGAAGCCGGCGCCGAGGGCCTTGCCGAAGGTGACGAGGTCGGCGCGGACGCCGAAGCGCTCCTGCGCGCCGCCGGACGCGAGCCGGAAGCCGGTCACGGTCTCGTCGAGCCAGAGCAGTGCGCCGTGGTCGCCGGCGAGCGCGCGCAATCCCTCGAGGTAGCCTGGCGCAGGCGGGATCACGCCCATGTTCGCCATCGCCGGCTCGGTGACGATCGCCGCCACCTCGCCGCGGTTCGCGTCGAGCGCCGCGGCGGCGGCGTCGACATCGTTCCACGGGCAGAGGACGAGATCGCCGACCGCGGCCGCCGGGACGCCTTCGGAGTCGAGCCGGTCGAGCGCGCCCGGGTTCGAGCCAAGCGAGAGCCCGTCCGACCAGCCGTGGTAGTGCCCCTCGAACTTGAGCACCTTCGGCCGCCCGGTCACGCCGCGGACGAGCCGAAGCGCAGCCATGCAGGCCTCGGTGCCGGTGTTGGCGAGGCGCACGCGCTCCGCGCCGGGGATCATCCGGGTCAGCCGCTCGGCGACCTCGACCTCGATCTCGGTCGCGGTCGCGAGCAGGGCGCTCCGCGCGACCGCCTCCTGGGCGGCGCGGACGAGGCGCGGGTGGGCATGGCCGTGGGGGAGCGCGCCGTAGGCGAGCATCAGGTCGACGTAGCGGTTGCCGTCGACGTCGACGATCTCGCCGCCCTCGCCGCGCGCCATAAACAGCGGGTAGGGCCGGTAGTTGACGGTGCCGCGCGAGGGCGAGGCGACGCCGTCGACGAGCACCTCGAGCGCGCGCTCGAAGAGCTCGCCGGAGCGGGTCGTGCGGCGGCGGGCGGGAGCGACCGCGTCGGCCACGCGCGCATGATAAGAGGCGGTTTCGACATGACTCCAGCGTGTCGACCGGTCGGTTCAGACGGACGCGCGGGAAACCCGCGCGTCCTGATGGCGGCGTCGCAGGCGACGCCTCAGCAGCGGTTTTCTCGAAATGCTCCAGCGTGTCGACCGGTCAGTTCAGACGGACGCGCGGGAAAACCGCGCGTCCTGATGGCGGCGTCGCAAGCGACGCCTCAGCAGCGGTTTTCTCGAAATGCTCCAGCGTGTCGACCGGTCGGTTCAGACGGACGCGCGGTAAACCCGCACGTCCTGATGGCGGCGTCGCAAGCGACGCCTCAGCAGCGGTTTTCTCGAAATGCTCCAGCGTGTCGACCGGTCGGTTCAGACGGACGCGCGGTAAACCCGCGCGTCCTGATGGCGGCGTCGCAAGCGACGCCTTAAGGAGGCGCCGTGGGCGCGACCGTCCTCGTGATCGGCCTCGGCGACCTCGGCACGCGCGTGCTCGACGCGCTCGCGCGGCTGCCGGAGATCGAACGACTCGTCGGCGCCGGTCGGGACGAGGAGCGCGGACGCGCCCGCGCCGGCCAGGCGGCGTTCGTCGCCGAGCTCCTCGGCGGGCCGCGCCGCGTCGAGTTCGAGCGCGTCGACCTCGTCGACGTCGCGGCCGCCGCCTCGCTCCTGCGCCGGCTCGACCCGGACCTCGTCGTCACCGCCGCCTCCCGCCACACCTGGTGGCTGCCCTTCGCCGACGAGCGCGTGGATGCGATGCCGATGGGCGTCTGGCTCCCGCTCCAGCTCGTGCTCGTCCGCCGGCTGATGGAGGCGAGACGCGAGGCTGGCGTCGCCGCACGCGTCCTGTCCCTGCCCTACCCCGACGGGGTCGGCCCCGCGCTCGCGCCGTTCGGGCTCGCTCCCGAGCTCGGCGCCGGCAACGTGGCCGAGACGGCGCCGAAGCTCGCGCTGCTCGCCGCGCACGAGGCCGGCGTCGCCCGCGACGAGGTGCGCGTGCGGCTCGTCATGCACCACGCTGCCCAGCGCGTCGCGTTCGGGGACGACGAGGCCGAGGAGGCGCCGTGGACCGCCGAGGTACGGGTCCGCGACGAGCCGCTCCCGCGCGAGCGGGTGGAGCGGCTCTTCCGCGCTCCCTGGCCGCTTCCGTCGGGCCGGGACACGCACGAGCTGTCCGCGGCGGCCACTGCGCACGCGGTGCGCGCGCTCCTCCGGGAGGAGCCGACGGCGACGCACGCGCCGGCGCCGAACGGGCTTCCCGGCGGCTATCCGGTCCGGCTCTCACGCGGCCGCGTCGAGCTCGACCTTCCCGAAGGGCTCGAGCTCACCGAGGCGATCGCCCTCAACGAGCGCGCGGCCGCGTTCGACGGCATCGAGCGCATCGAGCTGGACGGGACGGTCGTCCTCACGGCCGCCACGGCCGAGGCGGCGGAAAAGCTGCTCGGGCTGCGGCTCGAGCGCGTGGGCCCGCACGAGATGAACGACGTGGCCGACGAGCTCGTCGCACGGACGCCGCGCCGGTGAGCGGCCACGACGTCGTCGTGGTCGGCGGCGGGATCGCCGGGACGAGCTGCGCCTTCCACCTGCGCCGGCTCAGCGCGGGCCGCGTGCTCGTGCTCGAGCGCGGGTCGCTCGCGGCCGGCTCCTCCTCGCGCTCGACCGGCTTCGTCGAGACCGGCTACCGCGAGCGCTGGCGCGTCGAGGCCACGCTTCGCTCGCGCCGTCTCGTCGAGCAGCTCAACGACGTTCCTTTCGTTCGCTGCGGCAAGCTCCTGCTCGGCCCGAACCGCGCCGCCTTGCAGGAGGCGCTGGCCCTGCGGCGGGAGCTCGGAGCGCCGGACGGAGCCGTGCTCGCGGCGGACGAGGTTCGCGCCCTGGCTCCCGAGCTTCGCACCGACGCGCCCGCTCTCTGGTGCGAGGGCGACGGGCACACCGACGGGCCGCTCCTCTGCGCGGCGCTCGCGGAAGGCATCGAGGTGCGCCAGGGCACGGAGGTCGTCTCGGTCGCGGTCGCGCGCGGCCGCGTCAGAGGCGTCGGGACCCGCGAGGGCGACGTCGCCTGCGGAGCCCTCGTGAACGCCGCCGGCGCCCGGGCCCGCCGCCTCGGCGAGCTTGCCGGCGTCGAGGTGCCCGTCGACGGCTACCGCCGCCAGGTCGCCGTGCTCGAGGCCGAGCGGACGGCGCTCCCGCTCGTCGCGGAGGAGCTCGACGACGGCGAGGTGCTGTACCTCCGCTCCGAAGGCGAGCGGCGCATCCTCGCCGGCCTGCACTCGGAGATGACGAACGAGCAGCCGGCCGACCCGGACGGCTACGCGGAGACGACCGACCGGGCGTTCGAAGATCGCATCGCCGACCTGCTCGCCGAGCGACTCGTCGACGGCGCCTCGCTCCGCCTGCGCGGCGGCTGGGCCGGCCTGTACCCGATTGCCGCCGGCGGCGCGCCCATCGTCGTGGAGACCGAGGTCGCCGGCTTCTTCGTCCTCGCGGGCCTCGGCGGCAACGGCATCCAGCTCGGCCCGGCCCTCGGCGAGGACCTGGCCCACCTCGTGCTCGCCTCAGCGTGAGCCCGCTCAGCTCGTGCGGCGGAAGACGGCGACGTCTCCGTCCCGGCAGCAGTTCTGGCCGGCGAAGCCGCTCGTATAGACGTTGCGGCCGTCCGGACTGATCGCGAGTCCGCTGGCGGTCTCGAGCCCGCGCGCCTTCATGCACGCCCCGCGCGAGCCGGTCTCGGTGATGCACCCGAGGCGCGTCAGCGTCCCGTTCGCCGTGTTGCGGGAGAAGACCGTGACGCCGCCCGGCTGCGTCGACCGGCCGATGTTGAAGGCGAAGTAGAGGTTCCTCCCGTCCGGGCTGAGCACGATGCTCGTCTGCGGCTCGGTGCCGGTGTCGCCGGCGCACGGACGGCCGGGCGGCCCGCTCGCGTCGATGCAGCCGCCCGGGGCCGGTAGCTGGGTCAGGCCGCCGGTGGCTACGTTCCTCGAGAAGACGGTGAGGTCTCCGCAGGATCCGAGGTAGAGGTACCTTCCGTCACGGCTCGGCGCGAGCGAGTAGCAGAACGCGGGGCCCACAAGGCTCGGCGCGGCCGTGCACCCCGTCCCGCCGAGCGCGGGGGTCGCGATGCAGCCGTCCCTTGTCGCGAGCTCGGTCAGGCGACCGGTCGAGACATTGCGGCGAAAGACGAGGAGCGCATTGCCCTCGTTACCGCCGGTCAGGGCGTAGACGTTCCGGCCGTCGGCGCTGAGGGCGAGGACGACAGGCCAGAGGCGCCTGCGGGCGCCGCGGTGCGAGCAGCGAGCCGCCCGCGCGGGCGCGAGCAGACATCCCGCCGTCCCTGGTAGTTGGCGGAGCACACCGCTGCGGGGATCGCGCGCGAAGACGGCCAAGCCACCGAACGATCCGACGTAGACGTTGCGGCCGTCCGGGCTCACCACCACCGACTCCGGCCCGAAGAGCGCGCGGCCGGCCGCGCAGCCTCCCCTCGTCGAGGGGCCGAGGCAGCCGTGGCTTCCGGCGAGCTGGTGCACGGCGCCGGTCCTCCTGTCGCGCGCGAAGACGGCCAGGTCGGAGAAGTTGTCGCTCCGGTCGCCGTGCGGGTCGTACGCCCACGAGGCGAGATAGAGGTTGCGGCCGTCGCGGGGGAGCGCCGTCGACGTCGGCCAGAGGAGCTTGCCCGGCGAGCACCTCGCGTTCGCGCGAGGCTCGCCGACGACGAGGTGGTAGTCGACGCAGCCCTGCCTGCCGCTGAGCTGGCGAAGCGCCCCACTGGCTCCTCGTGCGAATACGGCGATCGACGTCTGGCCGGCGACGTAGACGCTGCGGCCGTCCGCGCTCGCAACCACGGCACCTCCTCCGATCGCGACCGCGCGCCCGCAGTGCTCCCGATTCGCGGCCGCCCGCAGGCATCCGGCTCGTCCCGCGAGCTGAACGAGCGAGCCCGCCGGCGCACGCGTACCGGAGCCCGACGCGCCCAGCGCAAC
>DASQWB010000064.1:0-6728 GCA_035640455.1 Gaiellaceae bacterium
CGAGACGAGGAGCTTCCGATCGAGCTTCGCCAGGTCGAGGATCGGCGGCACGTAGCCCTCGTCGAGCGAGCGGAGCCCCATAACCGGGTCGCCGGGGAGCGGCTCGGCCGCCGCGACGACGAGGTCGGGGAAGCTCTCGCGGAGCCGGTCACCGGTTCCCATGAGCGTGCCGCCGGTGCCGAGCCCCGCCACGAGCACGTCGACGTGCTCGAGCGCCTCGGCGATCTCAGCTCCGGTGCCCTCGTAGTGCGCACGCGGATTCGCCTCGTTTCCGTATTGGAACGGCATGAAGTAGGACGGGTCCCGTTCCGCCAGCTCGAGGGCGACGCGGACGGCGCCGTTCGACCCCTCCTCACCCGGCGAGAAGACGAGCTCGGCACCGAAGAGCTCGAGTAGGCGCTTCCGCTCCTCGGTTGCGTTCGCGGGCATGATGCACGTGAGCGGGTAGCCCTTGAGCTTCGCCACGAGCGCGAGCGAGATGCCGGTGTTTCCGCTCGTCGGCTCGAGGAGCCGCCGGCCGGGCTCGAGCTCGCCCGCGGCCTCGGCGGCCTCGATCATCGCCTTGGCGATGCGGTCCTTGATCGAGCCGGTTGGGTTCTGGCCCTCGAGCTTCGCGTAGAGCCGGACAGACGGCTTCGGCGCGAGGCGGGGGAGCTCGACGAGCGGCGTATTGCCGACGAGGCCAAGCAGGCTAGTTGTCGTCTTAAGTTCCATCCCGAGCGAAGCGATGGGAGAAGCTAGACCCGCGGAAAATGCGCAGCATTTTCTGCGGATGAGCCACCGGCCATGGCGGGGAGGAGGATGACCGTGGAATCATCCGCCACCGACGTTTCCAGGCCGTCCAGCGTGCGCACGTCCTCGCCCTCGACGTAGACGTTCGCGAACTCGAGCTTCCCCTCGAGGGTCGGAAAGCGCGACGTGAGGTCGTCGAGCAGGTCGCGCACTGTGTCGCCCTCGGCGGTCACCTCGCGCGCGCCGCGCGTGTCCTCGCGCAGCGTCGGCGGGATGCGGACGACGGTCACGCGTGCACCGCCAACTCACGCGCTCCAGGCCAGCGGCGCAGACGGCCGAGCCGGCAAAGCCGGCACGGCCTGAAAGCGGCATCGCAAGCGACGCCGCTCACGCGTGCACCCCTGCGCAGAACTCGACGTAGTCGACGTACTCGGTGATCGTCGGGTCCTCGCCGCAGACAGGGCAGGAGGGGTTCTGCCGCAGCATCATCTCGTCGAAGGTGGTCGTCAGCGCGTCGAAGAGGAGCAGGCGCCCGACGAGCGGCTTGCCGATCCCGAGCAGCAGCTTGAGCGCCTCGTTCGCCTGCAGCGAGCCGATCACGCCCGGGAGCACACCGAGGACGCCGCCCTCCGCGCAGCTCGGCGCGAGCTCCGGCGGCGGCGGCTGCGGGAAGAGGCAGCGATAGCACGGTCCGTCACCGGGCTTGAAGACCGTCACCTGGCCCTCGAAGCGGTAGATCGAGCCGTGGACGACCGGGACGTCGTGCCACACCGAAGCGTCGTTCACGAGGTAGCGAGTGGGGAAGTTGTCGGCGCCGTCGACGATCACGTCCCAGCCCTGGCCGAGGATCCGGTCGGCGTTCTCCGAGGTGAGCCGCTCGCGGAAGGTGACGACGTCGACGTCGGGATTCAGCGCCTCGATCGCGGCGCGCGCGGAGTCGACCTTCGGCGTGCCGAGGTCGCCCGTCCGGTGGACGACCTGGCGCTGGAGGTTCGACTCGTCGACGACGTCGGCGTCGACGATCCCGAGCCGCCCGACGCCCGCGGCCGCGAGGTAGAGCGACGCAGGCGAGCCGAGGCCGCCGGCACCGACGAGGAGCACGCTCGACTCGAGCAGCCTGAGCTGGCCTTCCTCGCCGACCTCGGGAATCAGGAGGTGGCGGCTGTAGCGCGTGCGCCGCTCGCGGTCGAGCGAGCGGTCGACCTGCGTCGGGAAGCCGTTCCGCTTCCAGTCGGTGAAGCCGCCGGCGAGGGAGCTCACATCCTCGTAGCCGAGCTCGCCGAGGGTCCGCGCCGCGAACGCCGAGCGCTCGCCGGCCGAGCAATAGACGACGATCGGGCGCTCGCGATCCGGGGCCGCCCGCTCGATGCGCGACTCGAGCGAGCCGCGCGGAATGTGGATCGCCGCCGGAATGTGGCCCTCGTCCCACTCGTCTCGGCGGCGGACGTCGACGAGGAGCGGCGGCTCGCGCCCGTCGAGGAGCTCGCGCGCGGTCTGCGCGTCGATCTCGTCGATCTCCGCCTTGACGCGCTGCAGGAGCTCTCGGTAGCCAGCCATTGGTATCGAAAGTATAGCGTCAGTATCGTCGCTGTCATGAGCCCACGCGGGAGGGTCGCCGTCGTCGTCTCGGTTCTCGCCGCGGTCGCTGCGGGAGCGACCGTCGGCGCCACCGTCCTCATCTGGGGCGGCGACTCCCACGCCGCTCGCGAGTCGGTCGGGCTGCGTCCCGGCGCGCCGCCGTTTCTCCTCGACGAGCTCGGCGTGCGGGACGACCGAGAGGCGCGGAAACTCCGGGGTGCGGCGCGCCTCTACGGCCGCGGCGAGCGGGCGGCGGCGGGGCGGCTCCTGGCCGGAGACCCGAGCCTCGAGGCTCGCGTCGGCGCCGCGCTCGCTCGCTGGCCGGGCGGCACGATCACGGAGCTCGATACGCTCGCGCGCGCGCACCCGCGGAACGCCTTCGTCAGGCTCCATCTCGGGCTCGCGTTCTATTGGGCGCGGCGCGGCTCGGACGCGAGAGAGGCCTGGGGCGAGGCGAAGCGCGCCGATCCCGACTCCGCGTCCGCGGTGCGCGCCGAGAGCCTGGCGCACCCGGAGTTCGCCCCGGGCCGCCCGACCTTCGTCCCGAGCTTCTCGCCGCCGCCCTTGCTGGCGCGACTGTCTCCGGCCCGCCAGCTCGCGGCACTCGCCCACGCCGCGCGAGGCGGCGGTGTGCGCGCCAAGCTGCTCTACGGCGTGGCGCTGCAGCGGCTCGAACGGCCGGTCTCCGCCGAGCGGCAGTACGCGGCCGCCGCGGCGCTCGCCCCACGCGACCCCGACGCGCGCGTCGCCGCCGCGGTCGGGCTCTTCGACAAGGATCGGCCGGCGCTCGCCTTCTCGCGGCTCGGCCCGCTCGTCAAGGTCTTCCCGCGCGCGCCGACCGTTCGCTTCCACCTGGGGCTCCTCCTGCTCTGGAGCGGGCAGGTCAAAGCCGCGAAGATGGAGCTTCGCCTCGCACGTGCGGAAGGGCCGCAAACGCCCTTGGGAAGGGAGGCGAGCGCCTTTTTGGCCCGTATCGGGCGCTAGGACCGCCTGACACAAAGATGGGCCATTCGGCCCATGGCGAAAAGAGCCTGCATTTGCCAGAGTGCCGCATCCGCGAAAGCCGTTGACGCCGTCTCGGAGGGGCTAGAGTGAGACGGGGCAGCGAGGGAGGGGGCAGCAGTGAGCGCAGTGGACGCGGTCGGGGTCAGGGCCGTCGGTGACCTGCTCGAAACCGACGAGGCGCGTGGCCTCCTCGAAGCCGCCCACGCCTCCGGCACGGTCAATGCAGACGAGATCGCGCTCGCGCTCGACGAGCTCGACCTCGACGCGACCCAGATCGACGACTTCTACCACGCTCTCGACGAGCTGCACGTCGACATCGTCGCGGCCGACCCGGCCGCCGAGGATCCGGTCCTCGACGACGAGACGCGCGAGGTCTCGACCGACTCGCTCCAGCTCTTCCTTAAGGACATCGGCCGCGTCGAGCTGCTCACGGCCGCCGAGGAAGTCGAGCTCGCGAAGCGGATCGAGCGCGGCGACCACGGCGCGAAGCAGCAGATGGTGGAGGCGAACCTCCGCCTCGTCGTCTCGATCGCCAAGAAGTACCGCAACCAGGGCCTGCCGTTCCTCGACCTGATCCAGGAGGGCACGATCGGCCTCGTGCGCGCGGCGGAGAAGTTCGACTACCGCAAGGGCTTCAAGTTCTCGACCTATGCGACCTGGTGGATCCGCCAAGCGGTCGCCCGGGCCCTTGCCGACAAGGCCCGGACGATCCGCATGCCGGTCCACGTCGTCGAGAAGCTGAACAAGATCGTCCGCTCGGAGCGCAAGCTGCGCGCCGAGCTCGGCCGAGAGCCCTCCTCGCGCGAGATCGGCCGCGACCTGGATCTGGGCGCCGACGAGGTGGAGCAGATTCGCCGGAGCGCGCAGACGCCGGTCTCCCTCGAGAAGCCGGTCGGCGACGAGGAGGAGTCGGAGTTCGGGCACTTCCTCACCGACGAGACCGAGCCGCTTCCGGACGAGGCCGCCGAGGTCACGATGCGGAAGGAGACGCTGCGCGCGATCCTCGGCAGCCTCGCGCCGCGCGAGCGCCGCGTGCTCGAGCTGCGGTACGGCCTGGACGGCCAGCACCCGCGCACGCTCGACGAGGTCGGCCGGACGTTCAACGTCACGCGCGAGCGCATCCGGCAGATCGAGAACCAGAGCCTGAAGAAGCTCCGCGCCCTCGCGGACGCGCAGAAGCTGCGCGAAGTCGCTTAGCGCGAAGACTTTGGAGCCCGAGCCGTGTCGGGTGTCTGGACACCGACATGGCTTGTCCGGATGACTGTGACGCGGCCTGGCGGGCCATGCCGGAGTGACTGTCACTGGGACACGTAGAGGCAGGACCGTTGCGTAGACTCGCCCGCCGTGGATCCGGTCTGGCACCGCGAGCTCGCCGAGTTCATCCGCATCCCGAGCGTCAGCGCGGATCCGGCGCACGAGGCGGACGTCGTCGCGGCGGCCGAGTGGGTGGCGGCGTTCGTTCGCCGCGCGGGCGGCACGGCGGAGCTCGTGCCGTGGGGGGAGCGGCCGCTCGTCGTCGGTGACCTGCCGGCGTCGAACGGCGCCCGCGAGGCGCCCACGGTGCTCCTCTACGGCCACTTCGACGTCCAGCCGCCGGCGCCGCTCGACCACTGGGAGAGCGACCCGTTCGAGCTCTCGGTGCGCGGCGAGTGGGCCTACGGGCGCGGGATCGCCGACGACAAGGGCCAGCTCTACGCGCTGCTGAAGGCGGGGCAGGAGCTCGCGCGGGAGGGCCGGCTCCCCGTCAACCTGCGGGTCGCGTGCGACGGGGAGGAGGAGGTCGGCGGCCACTCGGTCGTGGAGTACCTCGAGCGCGACGAGCGAGGCGCCGACGCCTGCGTGATCTTCGACTCGGCGATGATCCGCCGCGGCGTCCCGGCCTTCAACCTCGCAACACGCGGGCTCATCTACTTCCATCTCGCGCTCCGCACCGGCTCGCGCGATCTCCACTCCGGCCTCTACGGCGGCGCGGCGCTGAACGCCGCGACTGCGCTCATGCAGACGCTGGCGGCCGTGCGGCCGCAGAACGGGCGGCTACCCGAGGGGCTGCGGAAGGGCATCGTGCCGCCGACCGAGGAGGAGCTCGACAGCTGGCGCGAGCTGCCGCCGGGGACGGAGGAGCTCGCCGACCAGGGCGCGCGGCCGGCCGATCCGGCCGCAGCCGACGAGTTCTACCTGCGCGTCTTCGCCGAGCCGGCGCTGGACGTGAACGGCATCGAGACCGGCTCGCCGCACCTTCAGAAGACCGTGCTGCCCGTCCTCGCGGAGGCGAACGTCTCGATCCGGCTCGCGCCGCTCCAGGAGCCGAACGAGATCGAGGACGAGCTCGAGCGCCTGCTGCGCGAGGCGGCTCCCGACGGCGCCGACCTCGAGATCGAGCGGCTCTCCTCGGCGCCGCCGGGTCTCGTCTCGCCCGACACGACGGCGGTCCAGCTCGGCCTCGAGGCGTTCGAGCGGGCCCTCGGCACGCGGCCGCTGCTCGTCCGCTCCGGCGGCACGCTGCCGATCGTGCCCGCGCTCGCCGAGAGGGGCATCCCGACGATCGTCACCGGCTTCGCCGTGCCCGACTCGAACATCCACTCGCCGAACGAGCGGCTGCTCGTCGAGTCGGTCCCGCTCGCCGTCCGGGCGGCGAGCGAGCTCTTCGTCAGCTTCGCGCGGCTCTAGGCGAGGACGGCGCCAGTGTCGACGAGCCAGTCACGGCCGAACTGTCGCATCTCGCCGATGATCGGCAGCAGCGCGTCGCCCTTCTCCGTCAGCTCGTACTCGACGCGCGGCGGCGACTCGGGGTAGCTCCGCCGGACGACGATGCCTTCGTGCTCGAGGGCCCGCAGGCGCTCGGAGAGCGTCCGCGGGCTGATCCCGGCGCACGAGTGCTCGAGCTCGGAGAACCGGCGTGGACCCTCCGAGAGGTCGTGGACGAGGATCGCCGTCCACTTCGCGCCGACGATCTCCGCGCAGGCCGCCACCGCGCACGACGCCACCTCGTGGACGGGGTTCATGGTCCGCATGTGACGAATTCTAGTCAGTCGGCCTGAAAGGTCCTGGAGTCGCGTCGAGCTTCGGGATCGAGAACCGGGCGATCGTGCCGAACTGAGGCGCCGGCTTGCACGCCTGGGCGACCCCGGCGTCGCAGGCCACCGAGAGAAAGATGAACGCGTCCTCGATCGAGAAGCCGTGCTCGTCGACGAGCAGCCGGGCCGTCTCCTCCGCGCACAGCTTGAGCGCGTCGTCGTAGTCGTCGGCCGTCGCGTGCGGCACCCACCGGTCGGCGAGCTCCGTCACCGGCCACGTCGCCTGCTTGCCCTTCAGCAGGTCGAAGCGGATCTCCACCTCGCCCGCGATCTCGACGCCGGTGAAGCAGATCTCGCCGTCGCCCATCGAGGCGTGCATGTCGCCGACGGCGAACATCC
>DASQWB010000065.1:0-37313 GCA_035640455.1 Gaiellaceae bacterium
CGTGCTCCCGACGGCCGAGATGTAGAGGTAGTCGCCCCAGAAGCCGATCCGGCGGGAGCCGTGCGTCTCCCAGCCGAAGTTGCTGCCGGCCGAGGAGACCTGGGTCTCGCTCCAGCCCACGCCGCCGTTCGTCGACTGCGCGACGAACGTGTTGACCACGTCGCCGGAATTGACGCCGGCCGCGGTGTTCCCGGGCGGGAGGTCCGGCGAGTAGGCGGGGTCGGCGCGCGAGTCGTAGAAGACGACGCTGATCGTCCCGCCGCTCGAGGTGATGTCCGGGAACCACTGGTGCCCGGCCGCGACCGTGTCGATCGTCGCCGCCGGGGTCGGCCAGCTGAGCCCGTCCGGCGAGTTGCGGACGAAGACCTTCGACTGGCCGCTCGCGGTCCTGGCTGCCCAGACCACGTGCACGCCGGCCGCGTCGGCGGCAACCGCAGACGAGCTGAAGAAGCGCGAGAAGGTGAGCCCGGTCGGGCAGGCGAACGGCCCGTCGCCGCAGTCCGAGGCGCCGTTCCCGCTGTACTGGCTCGAGTCGAACTGCTCGATCGAGGCCACGAGCACCGGCCGCCCGAAGGAGAGGCCGCCGTCCGTCGACTTCGCGAGCCGGATGTCAGCGCTTGGATTGGAGGAGGATGGATAGTCGATGAACGTCACGTACACCGCGCCGTCCGGGCCGACCGCGAGGTCGGCGAACGACGCGGTGCCGAGCGCCTCCGCGACGCGGACCGGATGCGAGAACGTCAGCCCGTGGTCGGTGGAGCGGGAGACCAGGACCACGTTGTTCCCGGCCTGCCCGGTGTACTGCGACCAAGCGACGTAGACGTTGCCGGAGTGGGAGCCGGCCGTCTGGTCGACGGCGAGGTTGATCTTGTCCTGGAAGAGCCCGCTCCCAGCAAACAGCGCCGAGGGCGTGCCCTTCTTCACGAGCACGGTCCGGTCGTAGGTGCCGCCGTCGTCCGTGTACCGCGCGACGTAGACCCCGCCGTTGACCGGCTTTCCTCGGTTGAAGCAGATGAACGCGTAGAACAGACGGCCGTCGTTGTCGAACCCCTGGCTCGGGTCGCCGGCGGCGCCGCACAACCCGTGCGCGGGCGAGGCGATGCCACCCGCAGACGTATCGGCCGGATAGCCCGGAACGAGGCTGTCCTGCCAGCTCGAGCCTCCGTCGGTCGAGCGGTAGTAGCCCGCCCACACGTCGCCGTTGACGATCGCCGCGCAGTAGTCGTTCGAGCCGGCGACGACCACCGAGGTGTCGTTGGGATCGACGGCGATCGTCGGCTCGTTCTGCGAGCGCCTGCCGGTGCTGCACGCCGCCATCGTCGCGTCGCTCGAGCCGTCGTAGCGCAGATAGCTCCCGGCGGTGTCGTCGCCGGTAACCCGCGCGTTCGCGCTGACGCCCGACGCCGAGCCCGTGAACGCGACGGCGAAGACGACGAGCGTGAGCATGAACAGCCACCGAGATCTCATGGCAACTCTCCCCTCCTCGGCCGCCGGTCGCTTGCGGCCCTCCTTGGGCAGGCGGCCGAACCCTGGAACCCTTGCAGATCCGCGAAGGGAATGCGCGTCAGGTGAGGGTCGTGACCGCGAAGACGCTCTGGAGCGGCGCCGTGACCTGGAGCATCCCGGCGGCGTCGCTCTGCACGACCGTGGGCGCGGCGATGACGCCGCTCCCGTCCTGGTTCCAGACGTAGAGCTGGAAGGACGTGTTGCGCGGAAGCCCGCCGACGGCGTAGGAGACGACCGTCGTGGAGGGGGTGGCGAGCGACGCGCCCGAGGTGTCGAGGCCGACCACCGTTGTGCGTCCCCTCGGGCCGGTGTAGCCGGCGACGAGCTTCGTGCCCGAGGAGCCGCCGACGCCGACGACCCTCCAGCCAGGCTTCGTCGTCAGCGTAAACAGGCGCGTCGCGTTGTACACCGGCCGAAGCGGCCATCCTTGCGACGGCGGCCCGATCAGCGAGTAGTCCTGCGTCCCGCGGTCGTACTTGCCGAAGTAGCCGTCCCACTTGATCGTGCCGGCGTAGCCGAGCCGCGCGGCGAGGACGTCGAACCACGCGTGCTGGAAGCCGTTGATCGTCGTGTTCGGAAGCCACGTCCCGTCGGCGTAGACGCCGGGCTCCGGGTAGCTCACGCCGTTGAGGGCTCGGATCCCGCGCGCCGAGAACTCGCCGACGTAGAGCGGCCGGCGCCCGTCGGCGGGGAGCGCGTCCACGATCTGCCGCACCGTCGTCAGCCGCCGCACGATCTTCCCGGTATCCCAGTAGTCCCAGTACACGTGGATCGAGAAGGCATCGAGGAGGTCACTCATCCTCGTCGCGAGGAAGTTGAACCAGTCGGCCTGTGTCTGGCCGAGCGGGCTCTTCGCCTCGACGAGACCGCCGCCCATGAAGCGGATCTGCTTCCGCAGGCCGGCGGCGGCGAGGTCGCGGTCGAGGGCGCGATAGAGCGCCTCGTACTGGTCCATGGTGATCCGCGTCGAGTTCGGCTCGTTCTCGACCGTGGCCCACCGGAGGCGCGTGATGCCGCGGTTCTTCACCAGGTCGACGAGCACGCCTGCGAAGCGCGCCATCGTCGCCTCGGGGGTGCTCTCGCCGCCGCCCGACCAGGTGATGTCGATCGTCGCGCCGGCCCGCTGGGCGAGCTGCACCGTTCGGACGAAGGACTGCATCAGGTCCGGGTCGTTGTAGGCCTGCCCGTTGAAGAAGATGCGGACGAGCGCGGGCTGGAGGGCGATCGTCTTCGCCTCCATGTCGGGGAGATTCTCTTCGCTCACGCCGACCTGGCGGCTGATCGCCGCGTAGACGTTCTGGTTGAGCTGGGCGCCGTAGCCGGCGAGGCTCGGCACGAGCACCTGGCCGGGATCGAGCGCGAAGTCGCCGGCCTCGACGGTGAGCTGCGCCACGTTGTTCGCGGTTGCCGTCTCGCGGCCGGTCGTGTCGACAACGCGCAGGACGAGCGTGTACTGACCCGCCGCCGGGAGCGTGACGGTCAAGCCGACCCGGAGGCGGCCTCGCGGCGCGACGCGCACGCTTGTCGAAGCCAGCTCGGAGGTGCCGTTGAGCGCGACGACGCGAGCGGTCGTGCCGAGGTCGCCGTTCCGCTCCGCGACGGTGACGGTGATCGTCGAGGGTGTCGCCGCCGCCACACTGGTCGCGGAGACCGCGGTGCGCAGGACGAGGTCGGGCCGCAGCCGCACGATCGCCCGCGCCGTGAGCACGCGCTTTCCGACCGACACGTTCACGCGCAGCCGCTGCCGCCGCACGAGCCCCTTCAGCGTCACCGCGGCGCGGCCGTTCGGAGCTCGAACGCGTCTCAGGACACGGACGCCGCGGAGGCTGCCGGCGCGGGAGTAGATCCGGATCCGAACCGCGCGCAGCGCGCTCGGCGGCTTGCAGAGCGGCGACGACGGCGTGATCTTCAGCGCGACCTGCGTGCCGCTCGCGTCCGTCAGCGCGGCGGCGCCGAGGCGGAAGCTGCAGGCCGGGGCCGCGCGTGCGCTCTGTGCGAAGGCGGACGCCGTCCCCACTAGGACGACGGCGGCCCCCGTCAGGAGCGTCGATGCCGCTAGCCGCGCCAGCGGGTGCCGGAGAGGAACGATCGCGCGGCTCGTGACGCCCCTTCCTTCGGCGGCCACGGCACCGCGTCCTTCTCGACGCCCGGCAGCCGCGGGTAGCGACCGGGCGAGTAGCGCCGCCCGCTCTTCGGGCCGGGCTGATACTCCTCGACATAGTCGGCTTCGAGCAGCGGGTCTCGCCAATGCCGACGCAGGAGACCGACCAGCGAGCGAATCACGGCTTCACAGGGTAACTAGGCTTGCGGCATGAGCGCGCTCGACGTCTTCAGCCCCCGCACCCGGGCCTGGTTCGAGGGGGCCTTCGCGGGGCCGACGCCTGCGCAGGAGCTCGGCTGGCCCGCGATCGCCTCCGGCGAGCACACGCTCATCCAGGCGCCGACCGGCTCGGGGAAGACGCTCGCCGCCTTCCTCTACGGCATCGATCGCCTGAGCGGACAGGCCGGCTCCGGCCTCCGCCTCCTCTACGTCTCCCCGCTCAAGGCGCTGAACTACGACATCGAGCGCAACCTGCGCGGACCGCTCGCCGGGCTCGAGAGTGACCTCCGCGTCGCCGTCCGCACCGGCGACACGCCGCAGCGCGAGCGCGCGGCGATGCTCCGCGAGCCGCCGGACATCCTCATCACGACCCCGGAGTCGCTCTTCCTCCTCCTCACCTCACGCGCGCGCGAGACTCTGCGCGGCGTCGAGACGCTGATCCTCGACGAGGTGCATGCCGTTGCAGGCACCAAACGGGGCGCACACCTCGCACTGTCTGTGGAGCGCCTGCAGCGGCTCACCGACAACCGCATCCAGCGGATCGGCCTCTCCGCAACGCAACGGCCACTCGAGGAGATCGGCCGCTTCGTCTCCGGCGCACGGCCGATCCGGCTCGTCGACGCGGGGCGGGCGAAGGAGCTCGACCTGCGGGTGGTCGTGCCGCTCGAGGACATGACCGTCCCGGAGGAGGGCTCGTACAACTCGATCTGGCCGTCGATCCACCCGGAGATCCTCAAGCTGGTCGAGAGCCACCGCTCGACGATCGTCTTCGTCAACAACCGCCGGCTCGCCGAGCGGCTCGCGCTGCGCCTCAACGAGCTGGCCGAGCGCGAGATCGCCCGCGCCCACCATGGCTCGCTTGCTCGCGAGCAGCGGATCGCGGTGGAGGAGTTGCTCAAGGCGGGCGAGATCCCCTGCCTCGTCGCCACGTCGTCGCTCGAGCTCGGCATCGACATGGGCGCCGTGGACCTGGTCGTCCAGGTCGAGTCTCCGAAGTCGGTCGCGCGCGGGCTGCAGCGGATCGGCCGCGCCGGACACGAGCTCGGCGCCGTCTCGAAGGGGCGGATTTTCCCCAAGTTCCGCGCCGACCTGCTCGAGTCGGCAGTCGTGGCGGCGCGGATGCGGGAGGGGCTCATCGAGGAAACGGTCATCCCGCGCAACCCGCTCGACGTGCTGGCGCAGCAGATCGTCGCGATCTGCGCCGAGGAGGAGATCGAGGTCGACGAGCTGTACGAGCTCGTCCGCGGCGCGTACCCCTTCGCCGACCTCTCGCGCACGCAGCTCGAGAACGTCCTCGACATGCTCGCCGGGCGCTATCCCTCGGACGAGTTCGCCGAGCTGCGGCCCCGCGTGGTCTGGGATCGCACCGGCGGGGTCATCCGCGGCCGAAGCGGCGCGCGGCGCCTCGCGGTGACGAACGCGGGCACGATCCCCGACCGCGGGCTCTACGGCGTCCACCTCGTCGACGGCGGCGGGCGCGTCGGTGAGCTCGACGAGGAGATGGTCTACGAGGCGCGCGCGGGGCAGACGTTCCTGCTCGGCGCCTCGACGTGGCGGATCGAGGAGATCACCCGCGACCGCGTGCTCGTCTCGCCGGCTCCGGGCGTGCCGGGCGCGGTGCCGTTCTGGAAGGGCGAGGGTGTCGGGCGGCCGTACGAGCTCGGCGAGGCGATCGGCCGCACGTCGCGCGAGCTGGTCGCGTTGCCGGAGGAGAAGGCGCTCACGCGGCTCGCCGCCGACCACGCCCTCGACGAGCGCGCCGCCCGCAACCTCCTCACCTTCCTCGGCGAGCAGCAGACCGCGACGGGCACCGTCCCCTCCGACCGCACGGTCGTCGTCGAGCGCTTTCGCGACGAGATCGGCGATTGGCGGGTCTGCATCCTCACGCCGTTCGGGGCGCGGATCCACGCGCCGTGGGCGCTCGCGCTCGGCGCGCGCCTCCGCGACTCGCTCGGGCTCGAGGTGAGCTCGCTCTGGTCAGACGACGGCATCGCGCTCCACCTCCCGGACGCGGACGCGCCGCCGCCGACCGACGAGGTGATCGTCGATCCCGACGAGGTGGAGGAGCTCGTCGTCGCGGAGCTCGGCGGCAGCGCGCTCTTCGGCGCCCGCTTCCGCGAGAACGCGGCGCGGGCGCTCCTCATCCCGCGCCGCCGGCCGGGCGAGCGGACGCCGCTCTGGCAGCAGCGCCTGAAGGCACAGGGGCTGCTCCAGGTCGCGCGCCGTTACGGCTCGTTCCCGGTCGTGCTCGAGACCTACCGCGAGTGCCTCCAGGATGTCTTCGACCTCCCGGCTCTGAAGCGGCTCCTGCGCGGGGTGCGCACGCGCGAGCTCGACGTCGTCGACGTGGAGACGCCGGCTGCCTCGCCCTACGCGGCCTCGCTCCTCTTCGACTACGTCGCGAACTACATGTACGAGGACGACACGCCTCCGGCGGAGCGGCGCGCGCAGGCGCTGTCGCTCGACCGCGACCTGTTGCGAGAGCTCCTTGGACAGGAAGAGCTGCGGGATCTCCTGGACCGGGAGGCGGTCGAGGAGGTGGAGAGGGAGCTGCGGCGCGCGCCCCGCAACCCCGACGAGCTCCACGACCAGCTCCGCCTTCGCGGCGACCTGCGCGCCGGCGAGTACGACGAGCGGCTGGCTCGGCCGCTCCTCGACGAGCGCCGCGCGGTGCAGGTGCGGGTGGCGGGCGAGGAGCGACTCATCGCCGCCGAAGATGCAGGCCGCTACCGCGACGCGCTCGGCGCGATGCCGCCGGGCGGCCTGCCGGAGGTCTTCCTCGAAGGAGGCACCGAGTCGCTGCGGGAGCTCGTCCTGCGCTACGCGAAGGGCCGCGGCCCGTTCACGACGGCCGAGGCGAACGAGCGCTTCGGGCGCGACGTCGAGCCGCTGCTCCACGAGCTCGAGCGGGCGGAGCAGCTCGTCCGCGGCGAGCTGCGGCCGGGCGGCACGGAGCGCGACTGGTGCGATCCGGACGTGCTGCGGCGGCTGCGGCGCGCGTCGCTCGCGGCGCTGCGAAAGGAGGTCGAGCCGGTCGAGCAGGTCGCCCTCGCCCGCTTCCTGCCGAACTGGCACGGGATCGACCGGCGGGCGACGCTGCGAGAGGCGCTCGTCCCGCTCCAGGGACTGCCGCTGCCGGTGTCGCTTTGGGAGTCGGAGGTGCTGCCGCGGCGCGTCCCCGGCTACCAGCCCGCGCAGCTCGACGCGCTCTGCGCCTCCGGCGAGGTCGTGTGGGTCGGCGCCGGGCTCGACCGCGTCGCGGTCTTCTTCCGCGAGGACGCGGCGGCGCTGGGCCGGCCGGCCGCCGCCGCGGCGCCGGAAGGCGAGGCGCACGACGCGCTGCGGGCGGCGCTCCGCGGTCGGGCCGAGTTCTGGTACGACCTCGTCGAGGAGGCGGAGCTCGCGGCGGAGGTCGCGCTGCCGGCTCTTTGGGACCTGGTCTGGGCGGGCGAGGTGCGAAACGACGCGTGGACGCCGCTCCGCGCCGGGCGGCGGTACCAGACCCGAGCGCCCGTGCGCCGCACCCGGGCGCGGCGCTTCTCGCGCACGCGCGCCGCTGCGATCACGGCGACGCAGGGGCGCTGGTCGCTCACCGATCGGCTGTTCGCTGAGCGGCCCGACCGGCGCGCGCTCGCCGAGCTCCTCCTCGAGCGGCAGGGAATCGTCACCCGCGACGGCGTCCGCGGCGAGGGGATCTCCGGCGGCTACGGCGCCGTCTACGGGGAACTGCGCGCCCTCGAGACTCTAGGCACGTGCCGCCGCGGCTACTTCGTCGAGGGTCTCGGCGGCGCGCAGTTCGCGCTGCCGGGCGCGGTGGAGCGGCTGCGAGAGCTGCGGCCGCGAGAGGACGACGAGCCGGAGCCGCTCGTGCTCGCGGCCGCGGACCCGGCCCAGCCCTACGGCGCCGCGCTGCCCTGGCCGCGGCGGGCCGGGGCGCGGGCGGCGCGCGTCGCGGGCGCGCACGTCGTGCTCCTCGGCGGCGAGGCGGCGCTCTTCGTCGAGCGCGGCGGCCGCTCGCTCGTGCCGCTCCGCGAGCCGGACGAGGCCTGGCTGCGGCCGGCGCTTGCCGCGCTCGTCGAGCACGTCCGCGGCGGAGGCGCCAAGCGGCTCGCGGTCGAGCGCTTCGACGGCGAGCCAGTCGGCGAGACCGAGGCGATGCCGCTCCTCCTCGAGCTCGGCTTCCTCGCGGGCCCGCGCCGAGCCGTCCTTCGGCCGTAGGCGTGCGCTGGGTCGGGCTCCTCGCACTCGCCCTGATCGCGGCCGGGTGCAGAGATGCGGCCCAAAACGCCGCGGCCAATGCGGTCAAGCGGGTGGCGCGACCCACCGGCAAGGTCGACTGCACCTCGGGCCGGACGGGGAACTTCGGCGGCGGTCCGCGCGCGACGGTCTTCGTCTGCACCGTGCACGTCGGCGGCGGGGTGTGCGACCGCTACCTCGCCCGCGAGCGGAGCCGCGCGTTCACGGTGCGCCTCCAGGCGCGCCGAGCCGACTGCATCCTGCCCGGCTCGTGACCTCTGAGTTGTGCTACGCCGCTACGAGAGCGCCGCGACGCGCGTGAGCTTCGCCGTGGGGAAGTTCCGCAGCTTCCGCTTCAGCTGTTCCGCAGTCATGATGTGCCTTTCGCCGCAAGGGGTATGACGCCGCTCTTAGCGTCGGCGACAGCCGCTGCGGCTCTCATCCCTCGAACGGGTCCTTTCTACGAGGCTGCCGAGGACGAGGCCGAAGACGGCATGGCGGAAGGTCTCCTGTGCGAAGACGCGCGGGCGTAGCAGCGGCGGCAGGTGCCGTTCGCGGCGTCGCGGATGCTTCGCGTCGACGAGCGCGGCGAGCGGGTAGAGCGCGACGTTCTCCGCGAGCGCGAGGCCGACCGCGAGCCGCCGCGGAGGGAGGTGCGTCCGCCGCTGGACGGCCTCGAACCCGAGCCCGAAGACCGCGCCGTTCGCCGCGTGCAGCACGAACCCGGCCGCCTTCCAGCCTCGCCCGCGGGTGACGAGCTTCCCGAGCAGCGCGACGTCCCGGTAGTCCGAGCCGAAGAGCCGCTCGTCGAGCGGCTCGAGCAGCCCCCAGACCGTCGCCGCAGCCGCCCCGGCGGCCGCCGCGCGGACACCGCTCGATACCTGCATTCCCTGAGCCTAGGCGCGGACGGGGCTACGCTGGGCGGCGTGCCGGAGGGAGATTCGCTCCATCGCGCGGCGAGACGGCTGCGCGTCCTCGTCGGCGAGCGCCTCGAGGTCGAGGCTCCGCATCCGCGGGGGCAGCTGACCGGCGTCGCGGAGCAGCTCGACGGACGGCGCCTCGAGAGCGTCGAGGCGGTCGGGAAGAACCTCCTCCTCCGCTTCGAAGGCGGCCTCGTCCTCCGGAGCCACCTGCGGATGAAGGGCCGCTGGTGGGTCCGTCCGCGCGGCTCGCAGCAGCTCGGGCGGCCGTGGCTCGTCCTGCGCGGCTCCGAGCACGAGGCGATCCAAATGAACGGCCCGGTGCTCGAGCTCCAGTCCGACGTGCGGCGGCGGCTCGGCCCGGACATCCTCGCCCAGCCGCCGGAGTTCGACGGAATGCTCGGGAATCTCCGCGCAGCGCCGCAGGGCCTGCCGCTCGGCGAGGCGCTGCAGCGCCAGCGGCTCGTCGCCGGCGTCGGGAACATGTGGATGAGCGAGGCGCTCTGGGAGGCGCGCCTCTCGCCGTGGCTCCGCCTCGGCGACGCGACGGACGAGGATCTCTCGCGGGCGCTCGAGGCCGCGCACCGGCTGATGTCGGACTCGGTCGCCGGCGTGCGGGGACGCCGGCGCGTGTACCGCCGTCCGGGCCGGCCGTGTCCCCGCTGCGGCGCTCTGGTCAGCTCGCGCGGCCAGGGCGACGCGAACCGCACCGCCTACTGGTGCCCCGGCTGTCAGGGCTCACCGCGCGGAGGAGACGGCTCTTCGGCACCGTAGTGGCGCGCGTGACGCTGCGCGCGCCTCGCCTCTACGACGCCCTCCGCCGCTTCTGCCTCGGCGCCTTTCGCCGACTCGGGCAGGAGGTGGAGACAGGTGCCGAGGTCCCCTTCGCGTTCGAGGAGCACGGCGGCCGCGGCAGGCCGTCCTTCTACGAGTACCGACCGCTCGTGCGCGCGTTCGTCGAGGCACGCGCGTCGCGGCTCGCGGGCGGGGAGGACGCGGCGATCGCGGTCGAGGAGCTCGCGCGTGAGCCGGCGGCGGCGATCTTCGCGCGCGCGCACGCGGGAGCCAGATCGGGCGGAGCGAGGGAGGGTGAGGCGCTCTACCGCAGCGTCGTCGTGCCGCTCCTCGTCGCGACGGCCGAGGCGTGCGGCGGCTTCGACTGGGACGACGCTGCATTCGACCGTGCGTATGCCGATCTGGAGGCCTCGCTCTTCCGCTCGGGGCACGCGTACGCGGCCGTCGCGCCGCTCGTCGGCTTGTCCGTCGGCGCCGCGCTCGAGCTGGGCGGCGGTCTTCGCGTCCGCGCGGCTGCGACGGGCGAGGTCGCAGCGCTCTGGCCCGAGGCGACGGGTCTCCTGCCGCCAGGCTTCGGGCGGGAGCAGGATCGCTTCTGCGTCCTCGAGCTCGAGCGCGACTTGCGGCGCGGGACAGCCGAGGCGCCGGACGCGCCCGGCGAGATCGCCGACGCCGTGACGGCGCTGCGGCTCGCGACCTCCGCCCCGGTCGCCGCCGGCCCCGTCCTCTTCGAGCGGCTCGACTGGCGGCCCTATGGCGTGCGGCCGGTGCTTCCGATCGCGGCGACCCAGCCGCCCGGCGAGCCGACGCGCTTGGACGCCGTCCGCGCCGGCCGTGTCCGCGCGCTGCTCGAGCGTCTCGTCTCCGTCGACGGCGATCCCGATCTCGGCGAGGCCCTCGACCGCTGGGAGCTCTCGCTCTTCCAGAGCGAGCCCTTCCGCTCCGAGCAGCTTCGGGAGTCGCTCTCGGCGTTGCTCGGTGGGGGAGACGGGCTCGCGACCGCGGCGCTCCGTGCGGCGATGCTCCTCGGCGAGTCGGGGCACGAGCGGTCGGCGTTCCTGGCCGAGCTGCGTGCACTGGCGTCGGGCGAGCCGGCGGGAGCGGCGGCCGCCGACGCGGTCCGGCGCGCGCTCGTCGACGCGGTGCAGCACGGAGATCGAGCCGCGCTCGTCGCAGAGCTGGACGAGGCGCTCCTCGGGCTGCGCCCGCGGCCGGGGCGCCTCGGGCGCTCGGCCCTCGCGGTGCCCGCCGCCGGCTGACGGCCTTTTTCGCGCTTTCGTCGCGGAGGCGGCACAGACGGAGCGCGTCTCATCGGTACCGTCGATCGCGTGGACGAGGCGCGAAACGTTCTGGCGAGGCTCGACCGGATCGATGAGCTGCACGCGCGCGGAGCGCCGCCGGGAGCGCTCCTTGCGGAGGTGCGGGTGCTCTTGGCCGAGGCCGAGGAATGGCTCGAGGCGGAGGCTTGGCTCGAGGTCGAGCCGGCCGGAGCGCGACGAGCGGAGACGGCGGTGGCACGCTCGCGGGCCGCACTCGCGAGGCGGCGGGAGGTGGCGATGATGTAGCCGCATGACGACACGACTACGCCACGGAGCCAGGCGTGCCGCTCCCATCGGCGTCGCGGTACTCGCCTTCGGCGTCTCCTTCGGGCTGCTGGCGCGGACCGCGGGCATGGGCCGCATGGCGCCGATCGTGATGTCGGCGACGACCTTCGCCGGATCGGCGCAGTTCGCGGTCGCCTCGATCCTGAATGCGGGTGGCACGGTCGCCGCCGCCGTTCTCGCGGCGGTGCTCCTGAACGTCCGCTACGCGCCGATCAGCATCTCGGTCGCGGACCTGTTCGCCGGGCGCGCGCCGAGGCGGCTTGTCCAGTCCCAGCTGATCGTGGACGAGTCCTGGGCGATCGCCGCCCGCGGTGGGGGTCGCTTCGAGCGCGACGTCCTGCTCGGAGCCGGTCTGCTCCTCTACCCCTGCTGGGTCGGCGGGACCGCGCTCGGCGTGCTCGGTGGCGGCTTCCTCGGCGATCCGGAGCGACTCGGCCTCGACGCGGCGTTCCCCGCGCTCTTCCTGGCGCTGCTCGTCCCGCAGCTCGTGGGCCGCCGCGCGGTCGCAGCGGCGCTCGCGGCGTCCGCGCTCGCGCTTGCGCTCGTTCCCGTCACGCCTGCCGGGATCCCGATCGTCGCGGCGAGCGCCGCCTGCCTGCTCGGCTGGCGCCGCCGGTGAGCCGCGTCTGGCTGGCGGTCGTCCTCGTGGGCGCCGCAACTGTGGCACTGAAGGCCGCCGGGCCGGTGCTGCTCGGCGGCCGGGGACTCCCGACCCGTGTTCGGTCCGTCGTCGGGCTGCTCGCCCCTGCGCTCCTGGCGGCGCTCGTCGTCACGCAGACGTTCGGGACTGGTCGCCACGTCGCCGTGGACGCGCGCTTAGCGGGCGTCGCCGCGGCCGCCGTCGCCCTTCGCCTTCGTGCGCCGATCCTGGTGGCCGTCGTGCTCGCGGCCGCAGTGACCGCCGCGCTTCGGGCTCTATAGTCGCCGCCGTGACGATTGCGCATTGGGACGACGCTCCCCGCGAGCTCTACGAGGCGGGGCCGCTTGCCGGGCACTGGACCGATCTCGGCAGTGCCGCGGGCTCGGTGACCGTCGGTGTCAACCGCGTCGAGATCCTTCCGGGCAAGCGGTCGACCCCGGTCCACAGCGAGGGGGAGGAGGAGGAGATCTTCTACGTCCTCGGCGGCTCCGGGCTGTCGTGGCAGGAGGGCGAGACGTACGAGGTTGGCCCCGGCGACTGTCTCGTCCATCTCGCGAGTCAGCAGACCCACACGCTCGTCGCCGGCGAGGAAGGGCTGGAGGTGCTGGCCTTCGGCATGCGTGCCTACGCGGAGATGGGATATCTCCCTCGGGCCGGCGTCATGCGGCACGGGCGCGCGACAATCGACCTCTCGCCGGACGATCGCCATCCATGGGAGCGAGAGGCGGCTGCAGGCGAGCTCGAGCTGCCGCCGCCGAGCCCGCGTCCGCCGCGGATCGTGAACTTTGCAGATGTCCCGGTGAAGGAGCGCGATGGCGCCACGGTCGCCTGCAGGCGCCGCGACCTCGGGCGCGCGGCGGGCTCCGAGCGAACAGGACTGAAGCACCTGACGGTGCCGGCCGGAAAGCTCAATGTCCCGCCGCACTGCCATTCCGCCGAGGAGGAGCTCTTCGTCGTCCTCGACGGAGGAGGAACCCTCGAGCTCACGCCTTCGCCGGATGCGTCGTCCGACGGCATCGAGCCGTCGGCGTACGAGGTACGACGCGGCTCCGTCGTCGCCCGGCCCGCGGGGACCGGCATCGCCCATGCCTTCCGCGCCGGCCCCGGCGGCCTGACGCTGCTCGCCTACGGCACGCGCGAGCCGAACGACATCTGCTACTACCCGCGCTCGCGGAAGGTCTTCTGGCGCGGCGTCGGTTTCATCGGCCGCATCGACCACATCGACTACTGGGTGGACGAGGACTAACAGTCCGACTGGGGGACGACAGGAATGTGCGTCCGGTGCCGGTAAGCCTTTCGACGGGCGCTTCTTAAGGCAGACCCCACCTCCTCCCCAAGGCGATCGTATCGCCGAAAAACGCATCCGTGGGTGACGGAAGAGCGCCAATCCGTCACGGCGCGATCCCCGCCGCGAACTGCAGCGCAAAACCGCCGTACAAGCGCCGCGCCAGCGCGCCCAGCGCCGCGGGAGGACTCTGATAGCCTGACCCGAAGAGAGAGCCCCGATGGGGCTCGCCCGTCTTCTTCCGCGCCCGCATCTCCGGGCGCATGCCCGAGGAGCTCGTCTGCCCACCGTCATCGCGTTCGCGAACCAGAAGGGCGGCGTGGCGAAGACGACGACGACGCTCAACCTCGCTGTGGCGTTCGCCGAGCAGGGCCTGAAGGTGCTGGCGATCGACCTCGACCCACAGGGCAACCTCACGATGAGCCAGGGGATGAATCCCGACACGATCGAGCGCTCGATGTTCGACGTGCTTGTGCACCGGCTCCCGATCCAGGAGGTCGTGCACCACGTCGAGGTCGACCTCGCCGTCTCGTCGATCGACCTCGCGGGCGCCGAGCTCGCCCTCTCGAGCCTCATCGGCCGCGAGCGGGCGCTCGAGAAGGCGCTTCTTCCGGTCAAGGCCGAGTACGACTACATCCTCATCGACACGCCGCCGTCGCTGGGCCTCCTGACGATCAACGCCCTAGTCGCCTCGAACAGCGTCATCGTCCCCGTCCAGTGCGAGTACCTCTCGCTGCGGGGCCTCGTCCAGCTCGAGAACACGCTCACGATGATCCGCGAGAACCTCAACCCGGACGTGGCGATCGGCGGCATCCTGCCGACGATGTACGACACGCGGACGCTGCACTCGCGCGAGGCGATCGAGATCCTGGAGGAGAACTTCGGCGACCTCGTCTTCAAGACCCGCATCCGCAAGACCGTCCGCTACGTGGAGGCGCCGGTGAAAGGCAGCTCGATCATCAAGTACGACCCGACGGGGCCGGCCGCGGAGGCGTACCGATCTCTCGCGAAGGAGGTGCTCGATGGCGCGAAAGCGCGCGAGCATGCGTGAAGGCCCGCTCGCGGAGCTCTTCAAGGCCACCGAAGCCGCACAGCAGCAGGCGGCGCGGAAGGAGGAGCCGGCCGCCGCGTCGGCCGAGCCCGACGAGGCGACCGTCGAGCATGCGCCGGCGTTCGAGCCGGCCCCCGAGCCGCCGGCGCCGGAGCCGCCGGCCGAGCGCCGCCGCGAGCGCCCGATCGTCCGCTATCTCGAGCCGGTGCCCGAGCCGGCGCCGCGCCTGCACCGGGCGCCACGGGCCGACTCGGCCGCCTACCTGGCCGTCATCCGCGTCGTCGGTGTGGGCGGGGCCGGGCTGAACGCGATCGACCGCATGATCGACGCCGGCATCAACCAGGTCGAGTTCGTCGCCGTCAACACCGACATCCAGCAGCTTTCCACGAGCGACGCGGCGACGAAGATCCACATCGGCCGCGACCTCACCGGCGGGCTCGGCTCGGGTGCCGATCCGGAGGTCGGGCGCCGGGCCGCCGAGGAGGGCTACGACCAGATCAAGCACGCGCTTCGCGGCTCGGACATGGTCTTCGTCACCGCCGGCGAGGGTGGCGGCACCGGCTCCGGCGCCGCGCCGGTGATCGCGCGCATCTCGCGCGAGCTCGGCGCGCTCACGGTCGGAATCGTCACGCTTCCGTTCAAGTTCGAGGGCACGCGCCGGCGCCGCCAGGCCGAGGAGGGCGTGCAGGGGCTGCGCGACGCGTGCGACACGACGATCGTCATCCCGAACGATCGCCTGCTCGAGGTGCTCGACTCCTCGACCTCGATGCTCGAGGCGTTCCGCATCGCCGACGACGTGCTCCGCCAAGGCGTGCAGGGAATCTGCGACCTGATCACGCTCCCGGGCCTGATCAACCTCGACTTCGCGGACGTCCGCACGATCATGAAGGACGCCGGCTCGGCGCTGATGGGGATCGGCTTCTCGTCGAGCGACAACCGGGCGCGCGAGGCAGCCGAGCGGGCTCTTCGCTCGCCGCTCATCGACACCGAGATCGCCGGTGCACGCGGGATCCTGCTCTCGATCGCGGGCGGCGACGACCTCTCGCTCCTCGACGTGAACGACGCCGCCGAGGTGGTGCGTCAGGCCGCGACCGACGACACGAACATCATCTTCGGCGCGACGATCGACGAGCGCCTCACGGGCCAGGTGTGGGTGACCGTCGTCGCGACCGGCCTCGGCTCACCGCACCGCCGGCGCGGTCTCCTCACCGGCGGGGACGACCGCCTCGAGCCGCCGAGCTTCCTGCAAGGCACCTAGCGCCGAGGGCGAGCAGGCGCTTGCGAAGGGCCTGCGGCCGTCTCACCGGCGTCATTCGGCTAGCCTCGCCCCGATGGACATCCGCCACCTCGCCTCCGCGCACCCGGAATGGCGAGCGGTCTTCGACGACGAGTCGCTCGTCCGGGTCGCGGCGTGGGCGGTTCTCGCCGAGGGAGACGACCAGCAGGTCGTGGGGATCATCGTCGACCCGAACGACCCGAGCCGCCTGATTCCCGCACCCGAGGCCGTGACTCCGGAGGGGTCGGTCTTCGACCGCTACGCGCGCCGACCCTGAGGACACCTTCCATCGGGTCGACTGGTCGTTTCAGACGGACGCATGGGCAGAGCCCGCGCGTCCTGAAGGTCGGCGCCGCCACGTCGGCGCCTGAGGCCGGCCCTAGAACACGTCTGCGCAGGAGGCCGAGCGCCGCCCTGCCACCTCGCGGAGCGCGCGGCCCGGCTGCACGTCGAATCGCAGGCGCAGGAGGCCGCCGCGGGGCACCACGAGCTCGACCATGCCGTCCTTGCGGCGCAAGACGCAGCCGGACGACGGCTGCCAGTAGGGCGAGAAGCGAACGGCGAGCCGGTAGCGCCCCGGCAGCGCGAGCTCGAGGTCGATTCTCGTCTCTGTGAGCGTGAGCACGCCCGCCGGCCCCGGCCCGGTGACGATGCGATGCGCCCCCGGCACCTCGAAGATCCGCACCTGCGGGCTCCAGAAGACCGGCCGCAGCTTCGAGCGCCCGCTGGTCACGAGCCGCGCCTCGCCGCGCGCGCTGTAGTCGACCGGCGCATCCGTTAGCACGACGTAGCGGACACCGAGGCTCCGCAGCCAGTTCAGGTAGGCCTGCGGGCCGAACCGGCTGTAAAGGACCTTGTTCTGCGGGAAGTCGTCCTGGCGGAACCACCCGCGGGCGAGGGGAATCCCGGCGCGGGGGAGGTAGACCGCGGCCCAGTGTCCCTCGGTGTCGACCGCCTCCACGCGGTAGGAGGCGCCGAGGTGACGGTGCAGGTAGCGCACCGCGGGAGCCCAATAGGCCTTGCTCGCCGCGGGATCCGAGGTCGCGTGGGCGAAGCTCGCCGCGAGCGGCGACACGTTCCACGAGACCGCGAGCGCGAGCGCGCCGAGGCAGACGAGGCGCGGCCGCCAGTGGCGCAGCGAGAGCGCGAGCACGGCGACGGGAATCGCCGCGTAGCGGAGGCGCGCGATGTTCTCCCCGACCGCCGAGGGCACGAGGAATGCGCCCAGGCAGGCGGCCATGTAGACGACGAAGATGAAGCGCAGCCGGCGCGCGGGCTCGACCCGCCACGTGAGGAGCGCGCCGAGGACGCAGAAGGTCGCGGCCGCGGCGAGCTCGGC
The DNA here is from genome assembly GCA_035640455.1 of Gaiellaceae bacterium. Taxonomy (GTDB): domain Bacteria; phylum Actinomycetota; class Thermoleophilia; order Gaiellales; family Gaiellaceae; genus AC-50. The sequence goes on from DASQWB010000065.1 coordinate 16,973, forward strand.
GGTGGAGAACGGGTAGCGCCCGCTGTCGGGGAACGCGCGCCAGAGGACGACCTCGGCCGCGCCGGCGGTCGCGATCACGAGCGCCGGCACGACGAACCGCCGCCAGTCCGTCCGCCGGTCAAGCGCGATCCCGAGCAGGAGCAGGGTGAGCAGGAGAAACGCGAGCGGGCTGGCGGCGAGTGCCAGCGCCGCGAGCGCCGCGAAGCGCCAGCGCGCGCCGGCCTGCAGCGCCAGGAGCGCGAGCAGCGCAAGCGCGATCCCGAGCGCGAACGGGAAGGCGGCCGAGAGGACGATCCCGGCCCAGACGACCGCGAACGTGCGGCTCGACCAGCGTGCCGTCGGGCCCCACTCGCGCCCGATGACGACGGCAAACGCGAGCGCCGAGGTCGCGACCGTCGCCACCGCGAGCAGCTTGATCCCGAGCAGCGCCGCGAGCGGGTAGTAGAGGACGCTGTAGGTGATGAAGCTGTAGCGGCCCGCGTACCAGAAGTTGTTCCAGAGCGCGAACCCGTGCTGGAGGAACACCGCCCGCTGGTAGGCGTGCGCGGCGAGGTCGCTCCCCGGCGGCCCGAGCCAGGCGAGGACGGCCGCGAGCGACGCCGCGGCGGCGGCCGAGAGGAGCGCTTCGCGCGCGAGGGGGGAGGTGCGCGGCACGGCGGTACCTTACGTTGCCCGCCCGCTGCACTCGTGCGCGGGGCACAGGAGGACGATCATCCCATGGATACGTCTGCGACGCAGGCCGTCCCCGAGCAGCACCCGGTTCGGCTCGTCGTCACCGACGACCTGCGCCGCCACCGCCTCACCGCGCTCGCGCTTCCTGCGCTACATGACGCACGTCATGGCGTACGCCTTTCTCATCGCCGACCCGTTCCCGTCCTTCGACGGCCGGCCCGGCTATCCGATCGAGCTCGAGGTCGGCCGCCCGAGGAGCAGAGCCGCCTGACCGTCTTCTTCCGCTTCTTCCTCGCGCTGCCGGCGCTCCTCGTCGCCCAGCTCCTGCGCTACCTGTCGCAGCTGCTCGCCGTCTTCAACTGGATCACGGCCGTCCTGCTCGGCCGCGTGCCGCGCGGGATCCGCGACTTCGCCGCCTTCGCTCTCCGGTTCGAGCAGCAGACGAATGCGTACCTGTACCTGCTGACCGGGCGCTACCCCGGCTTCGACCTTCAGATCTGACGCCGTTTCGGCGAAAGCCGGTGCCGCGGACGGTGGGCCGCTCCTGAGCGACGCACATCGGACTACGATCGCGGCGACGTCGGCCGAGGAGGTAACCGTGCTCGAGGAGCGGACACTGCGCGAGAGTCAGGAGGCACGCGAGCGGGAGGAGGTGCCGTTCCGAGTCATCCGATCCGACGGCACCGCGATCGACCTGTCGTACTCGTCGCCGCGGCCGGCCGAGGAGCACGACGAGCGGGCGCTCCTCGACATGCTGCCGTGGTTCGAGTCGGGCAAGCCGCTCCGGAACTGGATGCTGCACGAGACCGACTTCTACGACGAGGTGGAGCAGATCTGGGGGCGGCGGTGGGGCGCCGAGGGGATCGGGACGCTTCGCGAGGTGCTCGTGTCGCGCCCGACCGAGAACGAGACGCGGCCGGAGTACGCGGAGGAGTGGCAGTACTACTACTCGTCGGCGGCCGGGAACGCCGACCTCGGGCGGCTGCGCGACCAGTACGACCAGTACTACGAGACGCTGCGCGACAACGGCGTCCGAGTCAATTACATCGAGCCGCCGGTGCCGGCGATCGGCGCCTACGGCTACCTGAAGAACCTCGTCACCCTCGCCGGCGGGGGCCTCGTCGCGCGAGGCGGCGCGATCGTCCACCGGATGGGCCTCGGCTCCTGGCAGCGCGGCCGCGAGGTGATCTGGTCGAAGGTGCTGACGGCCCTCCAGATCCCGATCTACCTGACGATCCACGGCCGCGGGATCGGCGAGCCCGGAGCCGGCCGCTGGCTCGACTCCAACACGTTCGTCTTCAACGAGTCCGTGGTCGCCAACGAGGAGGGGCTCCGCCAGATCCGGTTCGTGCTCGAGAACCTCGGGATCGAGCTGATCGTCGCGCACAGCCCGGGCTGGGTCGACTCGATCGGGAACGGCAACATCGGCACGTCCCACATGGACATGGTCATGCTGGCCGTCGACGAGCGGAAGGTGCTGCTCGCGCCGCACCTCGTGAACTACGGCTTCGTCCGCGAGCTCCGGCGGCGCGACGTCGAGCTCATCGAGGTTCCGCTCGAGGAGTACTGGGATCTCGCGATCAACGGCGTCACCCTCGCGCCGGGGAAGGTGCTCCTGAACGAGGGCTCACCGACCGTCGTGCGCGCCCTCGACCGGGCCGGCGTCGAGGTGATCCAGGTCGACTTCTCGGAGAGCCACAAGTTCGCGATCGCCGGGCTGCACTGCGCGACGCTCGAGCTCGTCCGCGACCAGCCGGAGCCACTCGTTGCCAGCTAGGAGGGTTGGCGGAACATCGCCTGTGCCGCCCGGAGCGCGCTGCTCGTGCGCCGAACGACATTCCGCCAACCCCTCCTAGCCCTGCTGCTCCTTGTAGACCTCGAAGGTCGTCTCCTGCGGGGGCGTCGGGAAGCCGCTGTCGCCGAGCCCTTGCAGCCCTGGAAGCAGCGTCTCGTCGCGGAACCGGTCCCAACTCTCGCGCGAGTCCCACAGCGCGATGACGATCCAGCCGTCCTCCGTGGGGCCGGCCGCGTGGTAGGTCTGCCCCTCCGGCAGGCTGCCGTCCGCGGGGTGCACGCGAGCGAGCCCCGCGTCGTAGTGCTCCTTCGTGCCGCCGGGGAACTGGTGGACGATGCCGTACGTCGCCATGCGGTGCCTCCGATCTCGAGGGTCGCGCGATCTTAGTCAGACGAAGTCGGCGAAGACGGTGGCGCTGAACGCGCCGACGAGGAGCACGACGCAGGCGGCCCCGGCGATCGCGAGCGCGCGCCGCCGCCCGGTCGCCGAGGCGAAGCGCGCGAGGTAGAGCGCCCCGGCCGCGCCGACGACGATGCTCACGGCCGTCTCGATCGCGTGCAGCGCGATCCCGGTCGTCAGCGCCTTCGTCAGGTCGACGCCGCGGGTTTGCAACGTCACCGCCACCGCGCCGCTCACGACGCCGACGTTCCCGGGTGTGAGCGGCACGAGCGTCGCCAGGTCGAGCGCCGGCACGATGATCGCCGCCGCGAGCAGCGGGTGCGAGACGCCGAGCGCGGCCGCGATCGCTGCCGCGCCGCCGACGCGCGCCGCCGTCGCCGCCGAGACCCAGCCGACGATGCGCGCGCCGCCGAGCGGCGACCGCCAGAGGGTGCGGAAGGCATCCAGCACGTGCGCGACGTGCCGGTGCGGGCGGCGGCTGCGGGCGAGGAAGGCGGCGACGAGCGCCGCCAGCACGAACCCGCCGAGTACGAGCAGCGGCCAGCGCGGCAGCGCGCCGAGGACTGACGCGACGAGGACGAGCACGCCGAGCACGAGCGCCCGCGCCGCGCCGATCGCGCCGAAGACGCCGCCGGTCTTCCAGTAGCGGTCGCTCCCGGCTTCGAACGCGCGCGAGAAGAGCGCGATCCGCGCCGCGTCGCCGATCCGCGCCGGCGTCGCCGTGTTGACGAGCGAGCCGACCCCGTAGCAGGCGACGGCGCGGGCGCGGTCGATGCGGCCGCCGACGAGCAGGATCGCCGAGCGCCAGACCCACGCGTTGCAGAGGAGCGCCGCGAAGAGGCCGGCCGCCGCTGCCCAGAGCCAGATCGGCCGCGCGTGCTCGAGCCCGACGATCGCGCGCCTCACGTCGGAGCCGAGCAGCTGCGGCGTTGCCGCGACGGCAAGTAGCGCCATACACACGATCCCGGCGGCGGCAAGCGTGCGCGGGCCGAGGTGCGATCTGAGCCTGAGCTGCGCGAAGTTCATAGAGATTCCTCGTCCCTGGAACGGCGCAAAGATCGGCTCAGATGCGGCGTTACGCTTGCTGAATGCGCGGAGCGATCGCCGCCGGCCACCGCGTCACTGCCGAGACCGGCGCGCGCGTCCTTGCCGCCGGCGGGAACGCCGTCGACGCCTGCGTCGCCGCCGCCTTCGCCTCGTGGGTCGCCGAGAGCACGCTCACCGGCCCCGGCGGCGGCGGCTTCATGCTCGTCCACCGGGCGCGTGACCGCGGCGCGCGCCTCCTCGACTTCTTCGTCGCGGTTCCGGGACGAGGGCTCCCGCCGCACGAGCGCGCGGCCATGCAGCAGGTGGACGTGGACTTCGACCGCGCGACGTCACAGGTCTTCCACATCGGGGCGGCCTCGGTCGGCGTCCCGGGCACGCCGGCGGGCCTCGAGGCTGCGTACCGGGCGTACGGGACGAAGCCGTGGCCGGAGCTCGTCGCGCCTGCTGTCGAGCTGGCCCGCGAGGGAATCGAGCTCACGCGCCCGCAGGCGTACCTGCACGCGATCCTCGACCTGATCCTCCGCCACACCGACGAGGGCCGGCGGATCTACGAGCGGAACGGCGAGCGCCTGATCGCAGGCGACCGGCTCACCATGCCCGACCTCGCGAACACGCTCGAGCGGATCGCCGAGCGCGGCGTGCGCGAGCTCTACGACGGGGAGGCCGGGCGCGCGATCGCGGCCTACGTCCGCGAGCACGGCGGCGACCTCGACGAGCACGACCTCGCCGAGTACCGCCTCGTCTGGCGCCGCCCGGTCCGCGCCCGCTTCCTCGGCCACGAGTTCCTATCGAACCCGCCGCCCTCCTCGGGCGGCGTCCTGATCGCCTACGGCCTGCGCCTGCTCGACCGGCTCGGCCTCCGCCCGGCCTCCGGGAGCGCCGAGGAGATCGCCACTCTCGCCGAGGTGATGCGCGAGCAAACGCGCGCCCGCGGCCTCGGGTTCGCGAGCGGCCTCTACCGCGGCGGCCTCGCGCGCCGCCTGCTCGCCGACGAGGCGGTGGAGGCGGGAACGGCTCGCGTCCGGGCGCGGCTCGCCGGCCTCGCCGAGCCGGTGGGCATGCCCGGAACGACCCAGATCTCGGTCGTCGATGCGCGCGGGAACGCGGCCTCGATGACCGCGTCCACCGGCGCCGGGTCGGGCGTGATCGTGCCCGGTACGGGCGTGCACCTGAACAACATGCTCGGCGAGTACGACCTCGTCGCCGTGAGCCCGCGGCCGGGCATGCGCCTGACGAGCATGATGGCCCCGTCCATGGTGCTGCGGGACGACCTCCCGCGCCTCGTCGTCGGCAGCGCCGGCTCGGTGCGGCTGCGCGGCGCGATCCTCCAGATCGTGAACAACGTCGTCGGCCACGGGCTCGACGTGCGCGAGGCGATCGACCGGCCGCGCATGCACCTCGAGGAGCCGCACGTGCACTGCGAGGGCGGCTGCGACCCTGCCGAGGTCGACCGGCTCGAGGCGATGGGCTACGAGGTGACGCGCTGGCGGCGGCGGAACCTCTACTTCGGCGGCGCGGCCGCGGTCGAGGTGCGGGAGGACGGGACGCTCGCCGCGGCCGGCGACCCCCGGCGCGGCGGCCACGGCGTGATGGTCGAGGCGTGACCGCGACGATCCGCAAGGCCGAGCCCGGCGACGCGGCCGCGCTCGTCGAGCTCGGGACGGCGGTCGGCCGCGAGCCCGAGGGCTGGCTCATCACCGCGAACGGCTGGCGGAGCGTCGGCGAGGAGCGCCGCTACCTCCGCGCCCTGCGCCGCTACCCACACGCGGCGGTCTTCGTCGCCGAGGACGACGGGCGGATCGTGGGCCGCCTCTCGCTCGCCCGCGACCAGCACCCGGCGAGCTACCACGTCGCCGACCTCGGCCTGATGGTCGCCGCGTCGCACCGCCGCCGCGGGATCGGGCGAGCGCTCCTGGACGCCGCCGTCGCGTGGGCGCGCGAGAACGGCATCCGCAAGCTCGAGCTGCACGTCTTCCCGCACAACGAGCCGGCGATCCGGATGTACGAGAGCTACGGCTTCGAGCGCGAGGGCTACCGCCGAGCGCACTACCGCCGCGCGGGCGAGTACGTGGACGCGATCGTCATGGCCTACGCGGTCGACGCCTCAGAAGATCGCTAAGAGCGAGCTTTTTCTTCGGCGCGGGCCTTGCGTCGCCGTTGCGCCGATGTCAGGGTGCCGCCTGCGCCGAGCACGGGACGCAAGTAGGCTGAAGCTCAGCCGGTAGGCGGTACGCGGAAGCGGAAGGTCCGCCGGCAGAGTGGACGAAAGCGCACCCGGCTCGGCGAACTTCTGGTCCGACTCGGACGCTGAGCTCGGCCCGGATATCTCGCTTCTCGTGTGTGCACTGGTTCTCGCGGCTGCCGCCCGCGGCAACCATCTGGGGCAATGCGGGCGGCCACGATCTGCTGCGGCTCGCAACCTCGTTGCCCCTTCGGTGGATCTATCTGTCGGCAGGGGCTGTTCCGGCCTCCGGGTCCTCGGTCGGAACTCGAGCTTCGATAACAATGGCTACCACTGCTGGCGGGGAACTCGCATCTACCGCTCGAAATCGGCCTTGATGAGCTACTCGATCTCGCAAGCGATCAACTACACCTGCTTTGGCTAGAACGCCGAAAGCAGCCGTGCTCGGCATCGTGATCCTGCTTGTCGTCGGCGGAAGCGTCGCGAGCGCTCTTGCGTGGAGAGACGAAGCGGTAAGCGGCAAGCCGACCGCCGCTCGTTCTGAGGTCTCGTTCCGAGCGGACTTCGCTCGACGTCTTCGGGAGCGTGGCCAGTTCGACCTGGCCCCGGCGGCCAGCTCGAGGTTCGAGACGCTGACGGCGAAGGTGAACGGTGCGGCATGGTCCTTCTCGAGCTATCGCAACTCGAAAGGCGAGCTCTGCGTCGTCGAGGTCGTTCCGGGCGAAGGGCGAGGCTACGGGTGCAATGTCGCCGGGCCGGATCCACTGAACGCGAGCTGGGGCTCGAGGCAGGATCCAGACGCCCGTGGAGCGACCGCCTGGGACGAAGCTTGGGTAGAGGGGATTGCGCGCCGCCCCGTAACCCAGGTCGAGCTCGTCCTGACCGACTGCACGAGGATCGCGCTCCCGATGACCTCTGAAGGGGCGTACTTCGGCGTCGTCGGTGCCGACGCGATGCATGCCGGAGTCTCGCCGTACCTCGTGCGAGGACTCGATGCGAAGCGCCGTGTGGTAGCGCGCGACGTGTCCGAGTTCGGTCCGGCGTCTGGCGCAGACGGGGTCATCGGGCCGGCGGAGAAGACCCAGCCGAGCGCTGCTTGCTCGGCTGGTTCGTAAGACAGCGGGCTCGACCGTCGCTAGGTGGCTGAAATCGGTCTCGTCTCCGCGGGAAGCGAGTGGCGGCTGCGCCCCTCCCGGCTGACGGTCAACGAGCGGGTCATGAGCTTGTGGCGGAACAGATCTAGATTTTTCGCCATCGACAGATGACAATGCGTCCCTGGGGACACGGGAGGGGGCGCCATGCCGGAATCGGTGAGGCCGGGGGGAACAGAGCGTTGAGCTAGACGACGCCTTAAAACAACAAGCGAGGCTCGCCGGTAAGGCGGAGGCCTACGTCCACCCGAACAAATCACTCCAGCGGCCTGAAGTCGGAACCCAGGCCCAATTCCGGAGGGCCAAGCCGCCGAGGACGTATCGCTACGACTCGTCATTCTCGCCCGCTCTGGATTGGGATGGTAAGAACCCCGCCCGCGAGCTCGGCATGTGGCTCCTCAGTCAGATTGAGCAGGCTTCGGCGCTGGAGCCTCCGCACCGGTTCCGCGAGCCGCGTCGGTTCGATGACGTCGAGATCGCCGGCCTTTCAGACGCAGTCGACCTCCTGAAGGCTCTCTCTCGGCCCTTTCTTAACTGGGCGGGCAAGGCGGAGCGACTCTCATTCGACGTGCCGACGCTGCCGCTCTTCGTCCACGAACGTCTTTCCACAAAGGCGATCCTCGAGACGCTCGTGGCGCATGAGCGCGACCGCCAGATGGAACTTCAACTTTTCGGTGACCCGCAGCTACCTATCCACGAGCAGCTGGAGGCTTACGAGCACAAGGGCGGCTGGGTCAACCGTCTCATCCTCGGGGACTCGCTGGTCGTCATGAACTCTCTGCTCGAGTACGAAGGCCTCGGAGGGCAGGTGCAGATGATCTACATCGACCCGCCCTACGGCGTGAAGTTTGGCTCGAACTTCCAACCTTTCGTGCGTAGGCGCGACGTCAAGCATAACGACGACCGCGACATGACTCGCGAGCCCGAGATGGTGAAGGCATATCGCGACACATGGGAGCTCGGCCTTCACTCATACCTGACGTACCTGCGCGATCGGTTGGTGGTCGCACGAGACCTGCTGACTCTGTCGGGAAGCGTCTTCGTTCAGATCTCGGATGAGAACGTCCACCACGTCCGGGAACTGATGGACGAGGTCTTTGGGGAGGAGAACTTCTGCAGCATCATCTCTTTCCAGAAGACGGCCAGTCTAGGCGCGCAGACGCTCAGCGGAGTTGCTGACTACCTCCTCTGGTACGCGCGCGATCGCAGGAGACTCAAGTTCAACAAACTCTTCAGACCCCGAGGACTCAGAGATGACGTCGGAAACCGGTACACGCGGATCGAGCTTCCAGATGGCTCCCGTCGAGTAATGACACGCGAGGAGCGAGAGACACCCGAACATATTCCTGTTGGCTCGCGCGTGTATAGGCACGACAACGTCACTAGTCAAAGACCGCCCGGAGCAGGCGATCTCCGCAGCTACGAATTTGAAGGCATCACGTTCAGGCCCGGAAAAGGGACGTTCAAAACCGACAAGCGGGGACTGGACAGGCTCGCGCAGGAGGGACGCCTTGCGTATCCAACGCCAAATTCTCTCGTATATGTCCGCTACTTGGATGACTTCGCCTTCGCCGAACAGACCAACCTGTGGACGGACACCCAGACAGGAGCGTTTAGCGATGAAAAATCATATGTCGTCCAAACCAATGTGAAAGTGATCCAGCGCTGCCTCCAAATGACGACCGATCCAGGCGATCTCGTTCTCGACCCGACATGTGGCTCCGGCAGCACAGCGTATGCGGCCGAGCAGTGGGGCCGCCGCTGGATCACGATCGACACTTCGCGGGTGCCGATCGCACTCACCCGCCAGCGGCTTCTGACGGCGACTTTCCCGTATTACGAGCTCCAGGACTCGACGCGTGGCCCAGCGGGCGGGTTTGTGTACCGGAGGCGGCAGAACGCGAAGGGCGACGAGGTGGGTGGCATCGTCCCGCATGTCACGCTCAAGGCGATTGCGAACGACGAGCCCCCTCGGGAGGAGGTTCTCGTCGACCGGCCCGAGGTTCAGAAGAAGGTAACGCGGGTCACTGGCCCATTCTGCATCGAGGCGACGATTCCGACGCCGATCGACATCGACGGCGATGGGACCGTCGATTCAGGCGATGCACTCGAGCAGGCTGCGTTCGGCGAGAAGATGCTCGAGGTCCTGCGTCGGAGCCCGGTTCTGCAACTCGCCGGCAAGAGCATCACGCTGAAGAATGTGCGCGAGCCGGCGAAGACGCTTTCTCTTTCGGCCGAAGCAGCGCTTGACCCGGACCAGACCACCGTCGCGCTGGTGTTCGGGCCGGAGAACGGCGCAGTGAGCGAGAAGCTCGTGTTTGAAGCCGCTCGCGAAGCACACGCAAAGAGCTACGAGCAGCTCATCATCATCGGCTTCGCGATCGAACCTACGGCGCGCGATCTCGTTGGGAAGGCGGAGCAGCTCGTGGGTGTGCCGGCGACGTACGTTCAGGCGACGCCGGACCTCGTGATGGGCGATTTGCTGAAGACGATGCGTTCGAGTCAGATCTTCAGCGTCGCCGGCCTCCCCGATGTGTCGCTCCACAAGCTCCCGCCAGAGGAGAAGGGCGGGCCGGACCGGTATCAGGTGGAACTCGTTGGCCTTGACATCTTCGACCCGGCGACGATGGAGGTGACGCATCGCGACGGCGCAGACGTGCCGGCCTGGTTCCTCGACACGGCATACACCGGCGGATCGTTCCATGTGTCACAAGCGTTCTTCCCGCGGACCGGAGCCTGGGCGAGCCTGCGGAAAGCACTCAAGAGCGAGTTCCAAGAGACGGTCTGGGAGCACCTTGCCGGGGCTGTCAGCGCTCCGTTCGTTCGGAACGGCAGTGACGAGATCGCCGTGAAGGTAATCGACGACCGCGGCAACGAGCTGATGGTTGTGCAGGCGCTGGCGCAAGCTCGATGAGTGACGCAGCCTCGTTTGAGGTCGCCGAGCCCATACTCTCGTCGCCATTCGAGGCGCCGCAGGAGCACTGGTCGATTGAGGAGGGGCGTCCGCCGGAGCGGAAGTCGGGTCGCCGTCCCGCCGGCTACTTCTATCGGGATCCGGGCGCGCCGGAGCCGAAGACCGAAGGGTTCACTCGCGGCGAGTGGCAACCGCTCGAGCTTGTCAACCTGATCCGCGAGCGCCTTGCGGAATGGCGCGGACAGAACTTCGCCGGGGCGACAAGGACGACGCGCGAGCTGCTCGCATATTGGCGGCGAGAAGGCCGGGAGTGGCCGCTCTTTTTCGCTCAGCTCGAGGCCGCAGAGACCGTCGTCTACTTGCTCGAGGCGCGCAGTGATCTCCGCCAGGGCGTTGAGGTGCCGCTTGACGTGGTGCCCGAGGGAATCGACCCGTTTCGCCGTTTCGCGTTCAAGATGGCAACCGGCTCGGGGAAGACGATCGTCATGGGGATGCTCGCCGCCTGGAGCATCCTGAACAAGGTCGCGAGCCGTGCCGACGCTCGCTTCTCCGATGTCGTGCTTGTCGTCTGTCCGAACGTCACGATCCGCAATCGGCTGCGTGAACTGGACCCGAACGAGGCGGAGGCGAGCATCTATCGGACGCGGGACCTTGTGCCGCCTCACTTGATGCCTGCGCTACGTAGAGGACGCGTGCTAGTCAAGAACTGGCACGAGTTCGAGCGAAAGGGAATGCAGGCAGGCTCGAAGGTGCAGCGCCGGGGCGTCCCAGAAACGTTTCGGTCGACGATCAAGGTCGGCGAGAAGACGACATCGGGGCGCGCAGGCCGCTACATGACCGAGGAGGCGCTGGCACTCGCCCTCGTCCAAGGGCATATGCGTCTGCTCGAAGATCGCCAACTCGACGGGAAGAGTGAAGTGGTCGTCGAGGAGACGCGGTACGTCGAGAGCGACGGACGATGGATCCAACGTGTGCTTGGACAGGACGTTGGCGCCAAGCAAAACGTTCTCGTCTTCAACGACGAGGCACATCACGCGTACCGAATCCAGCAGGAACAGCCTGATGAGTTCGAGGAGGCGGAAGCCCTGGACGAGGAGACGGTCGAGGAATTCGCCCAGGAGGCGACGGTATGGATCGAGGGCCTCGACCGAATTCACAGGATGCGTCGCATCAACTTCTGCGTCGACCTCTCCGCGACCCCCTATTACCTCGCCCGTGCCGGCTCGGAGACCAACCGGATCTTCCCGTGGGTCGTAAGCGACTTCGGGCTGACCGACGCCATTGAATCCGGCTTGGTCAAGATCCCCCAGCTCGCGGTCGACGATCCGACCGGACGGGATCGCGCTGCCTACTTCAACATCTGGCGGTGGATCCTCGCGAGGCTGACCTCAGCTGAGCGGGGCGGCAAGAGCGCGAGCCCCAAACCAGAGGCGATCCTCAAGTACGCGCAGGTCCCGATCCAGCTCATGGGCACGAGCTGGCAGACGCTTCGTCAGGACTGGGCCAAGTCGGGCGAAGAGCCGCGCCCTCCTGTCTTCATCCTTGTGTGCAAGAACACGAGGCTGGCCAAGGTTGTCTACGAGTGGCTGGCGGATGGAACTCCGCCGTCGGGAATCCCGGAAGCTGATCTCCCCGAGCTTCGTAACATTGATGGGCAACTGCGGACGATTCGAGTCGACTCGAAGGTTGTCCAAGAGACCGATACTGCGGGTGCGAGGTCGGATGAGACGGCGTGGATGCGGTTCACGCTCGACACCGTCGGCAAGCTGAGTTGGCCACACGACGATCAGAATCGCACGGTCTATCCCGCCGGGTTCGAGGTCCTGGCCGAGAAACTCGGCCGCCCAAAGCACCCGCCTGGTCGTGACGTCCGATGCATCGTCTCGGTTGGCATGCTCACCGAGGGCTGGGACTGCAACACAGTCACCCACATCGTTGGCCTGCGGCCGTTCATGTCCCAGCTGCTTTGCGAGCAGGTCGTCGGCCGCGGGCTGCGCCGTACCAGCTACGAGGTTAGAGAGGACGGCAAGCTGGCTGAGGAAGTCGCGAAGGTTCTGGGTGTTCCGTTCGAGATTGTCCCGTTCAAGAAGCGTACGACGCGACCAGCGCGCGTCGGACGCCACCACGTCCGCGCACTGCCCGAGAAGGCGCAGTACGAGATTGCTTTCCCGCGGGTGGAGGGGTACCAGCAGGCGATCAGGAACCGGATCACCGTCGACTGGCATCGGGTGCCGTCGATAAGGGTCGATCCGCTCGACATCCCAGATGAAGTAAGGGTGAAAGCTGCGCTGCCGACAAACCAAGGCAAGCCCTCGCTCTTCGGCCCGGGGAAGCTCGAAGGAATGGACCTGTCGCGCTGGTGCCAAGAGGTCCGCCTCCAAGAGCGGGAATTCGACCTGGCCAAGACACTGACGAGGGAATACATGAACCAGGAGACATGCGTAGCGCCAGCGCACGTGCTCTTCCCTCAACTGCTCCAAGTGGTCCGGCGGTTCATGCGCGAGAAGGTGATCGTCGACGAAGAGCAGAAGCGAGTCGAGGTCTTTCTCGCCCCGTACTACGGATGGGCCGTGGAACGCCTCGTGGAGGCAGTCCGGCCCGACGCGAGTCAGGGTGAAGCGCCCGAGATCCCGCGCTACGAGACGAGCCGGGGCCCAGGCTCAACCTGGGACGTCAACTACTGGACGTCTAAGCCCGTGAGGGAAGTCGTCAAGTCACACGTCAACTACGTCGTCGCCGACACCAAGCAATGGGAGCAGGCCGCCGCATTCCGGATCGACTCGCACCCGGGCGTGGCCGCATTCGTCAAGAACCAGAGCCTCGGCTTCGCGATCCCTTACCTTCACGACGGCCAGCCGCACGACTATCTACCCGACTTCATCATTCGGCTCGAGAATGGCGTCCACCTAATCCTCGAAACGAAGGGCTATGACCCACTCGAGGAAGTGAAGGCCGCCGCAGCGCAGCGATGGGCGAGTGCCGTCACCGCCGACGGCAGCTTCGGCGAGTGGCGCTACGAGATCGTGCACGACATCGGCTCCGTGAGGCCGGCGATCGACTGCGCTGCCGCCCGTTAGGAGCAGCGACCTGCCAAAGCCTCGTCAGATTCGCCTTCGATACCCAGCCGTTTGCATGAGCTGCGGCCTTGAGCTACCGCCCCGAAGCGAGGCAGTTTGGGATCAGGCAATCCACAAGGCTACGTGTCTCGAATGCGCGGGCATAATCGCTGACTTGGACGATGCGTCGCTGCAGCAGCCGCGGCCGCTCGAGCGCGGCGAGGCCGGCGCCTCGGCCGGACGCCGCCACGAGCGACTGCACGAGAAACGAGAGACACAGGCGCGCGACAAGTTCGGCCGCTTGGCCGGCATCTACCTCGCGATCACCAACGAGCCAGAATCGACCAGAGCCTGGGCGACGGGGAGCAGTGGCGAGCGCGTGCTGGGCGCCTACCTAGACAGCCTCGACGACGACGCATCCGTGATCGTCCTTCATGACCGCCGTATCCCGCACAAGAGGGCGAATATCGACCACGTCGCCATCACTCGTGGCGGCGTCTTCGTCATCGATGCCAAGAACTACAGCGGGAAGGTGCAAAAGATCGACAAGGGCGGCTGGTTCTCGACCGACCTACGCCTATACGTCGGCCGCCGCGACTGCAGCAAGCTCGTCCAAGGCATAGCGAAGCAGGTCGACGCGGTGCGGCAGGCACTCGGCGCGCCCGTGATCCAAGAATTCGCTCTTACGATTACGCCCGTTTTGTGCTTCGTCGCGGCCGAGTGGTCTCTGTTCGCACGACCGTTCCAGGTTAGCGGCGTCTGGATCGATTGGTCGCACAGCCTCGGCAAGCGCTTATGTGCGCCCGGGCCACTCGATGGAGAGCACGTTCGGACTCTGGCGCGCAACGTTGCCGCGGCTCTTCCTGCCGCATAGCCGTGGCAAAACGGGGAGCGCGCAACCTGCTCACGCGGCGCGCGCTCTAACCGACTCGTTAAGCCGCAGCCGCGCGAGCTCCGTCGCGAGCTGCCGCGACGCTTTCTTGACCTCTTCCAGCGTGTGCTGCTCTTGCTCCAGGTTCTCCTACAGGGGCGACCACGTCCTCGGCGCCCATCGCCTCGGCCTTCGTGATCAGGGCCCTCGTAGACGAGATCTCGTGGTGGTCCGTGTCGGCGGCGCCGCCGAGGATCACCGCGTCGACCAGGTGCACGTCCGTCATCTTGATGAGCGACTGGCCCTCCTTCTCGATGCCCTCGATCGCCAGGCACGGTGTCGTCGACCTCCTCGCCAAGCGCCTGGAAGGCCTGCTCGAGGTTCCGGGTCTGCTGCTCCGTCTCCTGCGCGTGGTGGCGGAGCTGCTGCTTCAGCTCGTCGCGCTGCGCGGCGCCCTCGAGCTGGCCGAGCGTGTCGAGCACCGTCTTCTCCATCGCCAGCGCAGCGCCCAGCTTGTACGTGAAGAGCTCTCTCGGGCTCTCGATCGAATCGAATATGTCGACTTCTTTTCGGTCGTTGGGCAGAACCCGTGCGCTATCCGACCTCCGCGTGGGCAAAACCGGAGCTGTCGGCACCGAATCGGGACGGCTCCGTCGCCTCCAGGTCGCGCTCGCGCGTCGTGCGTGCCGTCGTGCTCGGCCTGGCGGCAGATCTCGGGCGCGCTGGCTTCGGAGAGACGACGTAAGGTGAGCGGCGTGAAGCGGCTCCGGATCACGATCGAGGAAGAGCTCGACGACCTCCTCGCGCTCGACGCCCACCGGCAGCACACGTCGAAGGCAGCGCTGATTCGGCACTACCTGCGAGACCGGCTCAGTCCGAAGCCGTTGCCGCCGCTCGAGGAGGATCCGTTGTGGAAGTTCGCCGGCGGCTCCGACGCTGAACCGATCGACGAGATCGACGAGTTCCTCTACGGCGGGCGGCCGTAGGCCAGCGCGCGTAGCATCCCGCCGGCCATGGCACGCGTCGCCCTCGTCACCGGCGCGAACAGCGGGATCGGCTACGCGATCGCCGAGCGGCTGCTCCGCGACGGCTTCGCGCTCGGGTACGCGACGCAGGGCACCGGGCCCGAGTACGAGGAGCCGAAGCGGCGACTCGAGCGGCTCGGCACTGTCCACTGGGTCTCCGGCGACCTCGCCGACGCGCAGGTGCCGGAGCGCCTCGCCGCCGAGACGATCAAGGCGCTCGGCGGCCTCGACGTCCTCGTCAACAACGCCGGCCTCACCGAGGCGAAGCCGGCGCTCGAGCTCGACGCCGGCGACTTCGACCTCCTCTTCTCGGTCGACGTCCGCGGCGCCTTCCTCCTCTCGCGCGCGGCGGCGCGGCACATGCGCGGGCACGGCGGCGGCTCGATCGTGAACATCACGTCCGTCCACGAACACATCCCGCGGCCGGGCTTCGCGCTCTACGCCTCGGCGAAGGCCGCGCTCGGGATGCTGACGAAGTCGCTCGCGCTCGAGCTCGCCCCCGACCGGATCCGTGTGAACGCCGTCGCGCCCGGAGCGATCGCGACCGAGCGCAACCTCGAGGCCGACGAGCTCGATCCGGAGATCCCGCTCGGCCGGCCCGGGGAGCCGGAGGAGGTCGCGAATCTCGTGAGCTGGCTCGCCTCGGACGAGGCCCGCTACGTCACGGGCGTGAGCTACCTCATCGACGGCGGCATGGCCATCCAGGTCGTGACTCGCCCCGCCGGCTAGGAGCCCTCACCAGCTCTGATCGACTTGATCAGCTTGCGGTAGGAGCCGCGGGTCTCGGGCGCGATGCGCCAGACGTCGCTCGTCCCGAAGAGGGAGAAGACGCGGACTCGGACGAGCGGCGCGTCCGGCGTCGGCTCGTCCTCTCCGTGCTCGCGGCGATGGCCGAAGACGGTGATGCCGCCCAAGTCGACCTCGACGCCCTTCGGCACGTAGAAGTCGGCGTTGCCGAAGAGGAGGAAGGCGGTGATCGTTACGACGGGCCCGCCGATCTCGGCCGTTCGCAGGTCGATGTCCGCGTCGCCGAAGACGACCAGGAGCCCGGCGAAGCGCGGCAGCCGCCAGCGACCCTTTCGCTCGACGCTGGCGAAGACGACGCCGGTGAACCACTTCGGCCGGCGTCGCTTCCGCGGCTCCAGCGCGGCGGTGTCGCCGGGGAGGTCGCGCGTCAGCGCCTCGAGCTCCGGCCGCGTGCGCGCCTCGAAGGCGAGGTCGAGGCGGTGCGCGAACTCCTCGAGCGTCAACCGGCCGCTGATGGTGTGCTGACGGAGCACGGCGGCCGCGTGCTCACGCTCGACATCCGAGGCGCGAACGGCTGGAGTTTCGTCGCTCAGGGCAGCCGCAGTTTGGACCGTGCGCCGATCCCTAGCAAGACGCCGGCGGCGCGCGCCGCGTGACGTGGAGCGGTGTGAGCTGCGCCCTCAGGCGTCTCACCTCGCGGGCCGCCCGGATGGAGAGCCGGTACCAGCGTCCGCGGCGAAAGCGTCCGCAGCTGAGCCCGTAGACGAGGCTCCGGTCGAGCTTGGCCGAACCGACCAGGCCGGCGGGCCACCCATCCTGGAACCTGATCTCGAACGCAGGGGCTCCGAGGCGCGGCTTCGGGACGGGGGGTCGCTCGGCCGTCGCCGGAGAAGAAGGAGCTGAAGGCGCGGAGCACGTCGCGGTTCTCGATCAGGGCGCAGCGCTTGGCGCCACAAACGCGGAGGCCTCCGGGCTGGAAGTGGCTCTCGTGTCGGCGGCAGCGCTCCTCTGCAGCCCCGCCGCGACGGCGAAGGACGCGTCGTCCGGTTATGGAAGATGTACGGACGGTGGAGCGCTCGGGTTCCCTCCAGACGTGGGTAACGCTCGTCCTCGCCGACTCCGCTCCGGAGCTGGCGGAGGCGCACGACGAGCTGTACCCGGTCCGCGTGAGCGAGGGCATCCCGCTCTCGCTGACGCTGCTCGCGCCGTTCGTGCCGCGGGATGAGTTGCGCGAGGAGCACGTCGAGACGCTGCGCGGGTTCTTTGCGGCGCGGGGCCCGCTCGAGTTCGACCTCGTCCGGCTGGACGAGTTCCCGGGTCTCGTGGTGTACGCGGCGCCCGAGCCGGAGGGGGAGCTGCGCGCGACGATGCGGGCGCTGTGGGCTTTGTTCCCCGACTACCCGCCCTACGGCGAGCCCGGCAGCGACCCGCCGCCGCACGCGACCCTCGCGCAGCTCGGCGACGACCCCGACGCCGTGCGCGAGGCGGTGCGGCGGCGAGTCGAGCCGCTCCTACCGGTCCATTGCGTCGCGCGCGAGGCCGTGCTCTTCGAGGAGTACGAGCCCGACCGCTGCCGCGTGCGCGAGACGCTGCCGTTCGGCGGCTAGAAAGGAGGGCTTGGCGGAACGTCGTTCGTCGAACGGAGTCCCGCCAATCTCTCCTACTAGACGCGGGCGCCTTCCAGCTCGACGACCGGCGCCTCGTAGAGATCCGCAGATTGGACGGTGAGGCCGACCGAGGCGGCCAGCTTCTGCCGCCGCTCCGCGAGCGTCGTCTCGGCCTCCTCCGCCGCGTCCTCGCTCTCCCAGAGCAGGATGGCCTTCGCGCGCCGGTTCGCCGCGTCGTAGAGCGCGATGTAGCCGGCGAAGCCGTCGTACTGCTGGAGCATCGGGATGACGGTCCCGCGGATCGTCTGGATCGCGTTCTCGCGCTTGTCGGGATCGGCACCCGAGAACTCGATGAGCCTAGCGTGCATGTGCGCCCTCCTCCGGGTCGGTGTTCGGGCGATCCTACGACGGCGCAGTATGCACGTCGATCGGCAGCTACGTCTCGCGCCGCTCGATCTTGGCGGAGCCCGCGGCCGGGGTGACGATGCTCTCGTGCCCGTCCTCCCAGCGGACGCGGAACCGTGCCGGCTCCGCCTGCAGCACCTCTTCGATCGTACCGGTGCGTGCAGACTGGGCCGCTCGCTCGGACTCGACGACGATGGTGTCTCCGGGCCTTCCTTCCATCACTCCTCCTGGCAGATGTCGGCGACCTCGGCACGGGCGATGCGGATCAGCTCGGCGGTCGGGATTCGCACCGACTCGTCGTGCGATCCGGCCTCCACGACGACCGAGTCCCGCCGAGCGAGGCGGTCGTCGACGATGACGCGATCGTGCCGGCTGCCGCCGACCGGCGGGACCGCACCCAGGTCGAACTCCGGATAGTCGCGGCTCAGATCGTCCTCCGTGGCTAGGTGCACCTGCTTCTTCCCGCCGCCGACGACGTCTCGAACCTTCCGCACGTCGACGCGGCAGTCGGCGGGAACGAGCACGCGGACGTAGCCGTCGGGCACGTGGACGACGAGCGTCTTCCCGACCTCGGCCGGATCGACGTGCAGCGCCTCGGCCTCCGCGAGCGCCGACTCGGTGTGGGCGTGGGGGAGCAGCTCGTACTCCGCACCGCCCTCGTCGAGCGTTCGTGTGACGTCGTCCGCAGCCACCCGTGCCTCCTCCGCGCGCATCATCGCACGTTCTTGCTCCGTGCCGAAGGGGGCGAAAAAGTCTCCGTCCTGTATCACATTCCGTGATACGTTATGAACGTGAAGGATCGGCTGATCTCTGTACGACTCGATGAGGAGGCCGTTGCCGCGCTCCGTGTCCTCACGAAGGACGGAGCCTCGCGCTCCCAAGCAATCCGTGAGGCGCTCGTGGAGAGGGCGGCCGGTCGCGACCGCCGGCTGCTCGCTTCTGAGGCAGCAGCCCTTGCTGCCGATGAGGACGACCGCCGGGAGGCCGCCGAGGTGCTGGACCTAATGGAATCTCTGCGTGCGGCGGGGTGACGTCTTCCAGCTTGCTGCTCCACGCGACTCACGCGGCCGCGAGCGACGAGGCGCTCGCTACGCGATTGTGCTCCAGACGGACGAGCTGCTCGTGCTTTCGAGGGTGATTGTCGCACCGACCTCGACTCGCGCGCTCTCGGCGTCCTTTCGTCCCGAGGTGACGATTCGTGGCCGGCGAACGCACGTGCTGGTCGAACAGCTCGGCGCGGTCGATCCTGGACGCCTCGGCCGTGCGGCTGGCCACCTCTCGAGCTCGGAACTCGCGTCCGTCGACGACGCCCTGGGAGTGGTACTGGCGCTTCGGTGAGCGGGCGGGTGAGGTCCTGAGCCAGGGCTACACTCGACTCCCCGTGGCTGAGCCACCGTTCGTCCACCTCCACGTCCACTCCGAGTACTCGATCCTCGACGGGGCGTGCCGCATCCCGGCGCTCGCCGCCCGCGCGGCCGAGCTCGAGATGCCCGCCGTGGCGCTCACCGACCACGGGAGCCTCGCCGGCGCGGTCGAGCTCTACCGGGAGACCGGCAAGCACGGGGTCAAGCCGCTCCTCGGCTGCGAGGTCTACGTCGCCGACGACCGGCGCGCGCAGACGAAGGGCTACGCGCATCTCACGCTCCTCGCCGAGTCGAACGAGGGCTACGGGAACCTGATCAAGCTCGCCTCGGCGGGCTACCTCGAGGGGTACTACTACAAGCCGCGCGTCGACTGGGAGCTCCTCGGGCGGCATGCGCAGGGGATCGTCGCGCTCTCCGGCTGCCTCTCCGGCCGCGTGGCGAAGGCCTTCGAGGAGAGCCGGCCCGCCGACGCCGCGGCCGACCTCGACCGGCTCGTCCAGATCTTCGGCCGCGATTCCGTCTACGTCGAGATCCAGAACGCGGGCCTCGAGGTGCAGAAGCGCGTCAACCCGCAGCTCGTCGACCTGGCGGCCGGCACGGGCCTACCGCTCGTCGCGACGGGCGACGTCCACTACCTCCTGCACGAGGACGCGCGCGCGCACGAGGCGCTGCTCTGCATCCAGTCGGGCGACTCGCTCAAGAACCCGAACCGGTGGCGCTTCGACAGCGACCAGTTCTTCTTCAAGTCGCCGGCCGAGATGGCGGCGGACTTCGCCGGCCACGAGGACGCGCTCAGGCGCACGCTCGAGATCGCGGAGCGCTGCACGGTGACGATGGAGCTCGGGCGGATCCTGCTGCCGGAGTTCCCGACTCCGGAGGGGCGCGACGCCTTCGACTACCTGGTCGAGCTCTGCGAGAAAGGCCTGCAGAAGCGGTACGACCGCATCACGCCGGAGCTCACCGAGCGGCTGAAGTTCGAGCTCAAGACGATCAAGGAGATGGGCTTCGCGGACTACTTCCTGATCGTCTGGGACTTCATCCGCTTCGCGAAGCAGAACGGGATCTCGGTCGGGCCCGGGCGCGGCTCTTCGGCCGGCTCGCTCGCG
>DASQWB010000066.1:0-20901 GCA_035640455.1 Gaiellaceae bacterium
GGGATCACGAAGCGGTTCCCCGGCGTCCTCGCCAACGACCACGTCGACTTCGACCTGCGCCGGCGCGAGGTGCACGCGCTCCTCGGCGAGAACGGGGCCGGCAAGTCGACGCTCATGAACATCCTCTACGGGCTCTACCACCCGGACGACGGCGAGATCTGGATCGGCGGCAAGCGCGTCTCGCTCGGCTCGCCGAAGGCCGCGATCGAGCACGGGATCGGCATGGTGCACCAGCACTTCATGCTCATCCCCGTGATGACCGTCGCGGAGAACATCGTGCTCGCGAACGAGCCGACCGCGGGCGGCGTCTTCCTCGACTACGACGCGGCTACGAAGCGGGTCGTCGAGCTGGCGCGGACGTTCAAGTTCGCGATCGACCCGCGGGCGAAGATCGAGAACATCAGCGTCGGCCAGCAGCAACGGGTGGAGATCCTGAAGGCCCTCTACCGGAACGCCGAGATCCTCATCCTCGACGAGCCGACCGCGGTCCTGACCCCGCAGGAGGCGCGCGAGCTCTTCGAGATCCTGAAGAACCTCAAGACCGAGGGCATGTCGATCGTCTTCATCAGCCACAAGCTGAACGAGGTGCTCGACATCGCCGACCGGATCACCGTCCTGCGGCGCGGCAAGAAGATCGAGACGCTGCCCCGCGAGGGGGCAACCGAGCCCACTCTCGCGCGGCTGATGGTCGGCCGCGACGTGCTGCTCCGCGTCGACAAGGCGCCCGCGAGCGCCGGTGAGCCGCTGCTCGTCGTCGAGGATCTGCACGTCCTCGACGACCGTGGGCTCGAGGCCGTCCGGGGCGTCTCGTTCGATGCGCATGCGGGCGAGATCGTCGCCATCGCGGGCGTCGACGGAAACGGCCAGTCGGAGCTCGTCGAGGCCTTGAGCGGCCTCCGGCATGGCGTCTCCGGACACGTCCGCGTTGGCGGGCGCGACGTGACGCGCTCGAACGCCAGAGACATCATCGACCTCGGCGTGGGCCACATCCCGGAGGACCGGCAGCGCCGCGGCCTCGTGCTCGACTTCACGCTCGCCGAGAACCTCGCGCTGCACGATTACCGCAAGGAGCCGAACTCCCGCCTGGGCTGGCTCTTCCCGAACCGGCTCGTGCGCTGGGCGCGACGGCTGCTCGAGCAGTTCGACGTCCGGGGCGGCGGGCCGCAGACACGGGCCGCCGCGCTCTCCGGCGGCAACCAACAGAAGGTCGTGCTCGCCCGCGAGATCGCGAGGGAGCCGAGCGTCCTCCTCGCCGCCCAGCCGACCCGCGGGCTCGACGTCGGCGCGATCGAGTTCGTGCACCGCCGGCTCGTCCAGGCGCGCGACAGCGGCAAGGCCGTGCTGCTCGTCTCCCTCGAGCTCGAGGAGGTCCTCTCGCTCGCCGACCGCATCCTCGTCATCTACGAGGGCCGGATCGTCCGCGAGTACCCGCCCGACGTGACCGAGGAGGAGCTCGGCATCGCGATGACCGGCGGGCAGCGCGAGGAGGTGCCCGCCTGACCGACGCGCCGCACCCGCCGCCGAAGCCGGCCGAGGCAGTCCCGAGCGTCGCCGCGCGGCTCGCCTTCTACCAGCGCGCGAGCGGCATCGTCACGCCGATCCTCACCGCCGTCGTCGCGTTCTTCATCGGCGGGCTCGTCGTCCTCGTCACGACCGGCAAGAACCCGCTCAGGACCTACAAGGAGATCTTCGACGGCACGGGGCTGAACTGGCTCTTCCCATGGGTGCACGGGGCCGAGCGGTTCAGCGCGGCGCTGAACCTGCAGCAGACGCTCATCCTGGCGGTGACGCTCATCCTGACCGGGCTCGCGGTGGCCTTCGCCTTCCGCTGCGGCCTCTTCAACATCGGCGGGCAGGGCCAGTACATCGTCGGCAGCGTCGTCGGGCTCCAGATGGGCGTGTGGTTCTCGTCCCTGTCGCCGGTGCCGCACGTGCTGCTCGCGATCGTCGCGGCCTCGCTCGCCGGCGCCATCTGGGGAGGGATCGCCGGTCTCCTCCGCGCCACCGTCGGCGCGCACGAGGTGATCACGACGATCATGCTCAACTGGACCGCGCTCTGGATCGCGAGCTACCTCGTCGGGTTCGGCGGCCCGCTGCAGGACCCGAGGGCCGGCGCCGTGCCGGTGACGAAGGAGGTGTCACCCGGCGCGAAGCTCCACGTCTTCTGGGGCAGCGCCGTCCTCCAGGGCCTGCACATCGGCTTCTTCATCGCGCTCGCCGCTCTCGTCGTGTACTGGCTCGTCCTCGCGCGGACGACCGTCGGCTACGAGGTCCGCGCCGTCGGCTTCAACGCCGAGGCGGCCCGCTACGGCGGGATCGACGTCGCGCGCAACTACTTCCTGGCGATGGCGATCTCGGGCCTGTTCGCCGGTCTCGCCGGCGCGATCGACGTCCTCGGGTGGCAGTTCCGTCTCGACCTGACGACCGTCCAGACCGCCTCGCAGATCGCGTTCATGGGCATCGCCGTGGCCCTTCTCGGCCGGAATACGCCCATCGGGATCTTCCTCGCCTCGATCCTCTTCGCGGCCCTGCTGAACGGGACCTCGACGCGGAACCTCGACCCGTCCATCTTCAAGCCCGAGCTGGCGGGGAACCTCACGCGGATCATCCAGGGCCTCGTCGTCCTCTTCGTCGGGGCCGACCTCCTGATCATCTACCTCTGGCGGCTGCGGCGGAAGCTCAAGCTCGGGCGGCCGAAGGCGGTCCCGCCGCGGGAGGTGCCGCAGGAGTGATCGCTCCCGCAGAGACCCTCGTCCAGCTCCGCCGCTCGCGGTGGGCCGGGCCGCGCGGCGTCGCGGTCTTCGGGATCGCGCTCGGGATCGTCGCCTTCTGGCTCGCGCTGCCGCCGGTGACCGAGCGGCGCGTGGTCGTCCCGGTGGTGATCGGCGCCGCGGCCATCTTGCTCGGGCTCTGGGCCGCATACCGCGGGGAGCTCCGCCCGGGCTGGGGCGCGGTCGCGGCCGGCATCCTCGGGATCGTCGGCGGCATCTTCGCGACTCGCGCGGCGGTCCCGCACCTCGACGCCGTCATCACCTGGTCGGCGCTCACCGCCGCGACGCTCCGGTTCGCGACGCCGCTGACGTTCGCGGCGATCGGCGGCATGTTCTCGGAGCGGAGCGGCGTCGTGAACATCGGCCTCGAAGGGATGATGCTGATGGGCGCGTTCTTCGGCGCCTGGGGCGCCGACCGCACGAGCTCCTGGGTCGGCGGCCTCGTCATCGGCGCTGCGGCCGGCGCGGCGCTCGCGTTCGTGCACGCCTTCTTCTCGATCCAGCTCCGCGCCGACCAGATCGTGAGCGGCACAGCGGTGAACTTCCTCGCCCTCGGGATCACGGGCTACCTCTTCCAGGACATCTACGGCAACAACGGCACCCCCGACAACCTGCCCGGTGTGCCCGACGTGCACTTCGGCTTCCTCAGCCACGTCCCTCCGCAGGGCCTCGGCACCTTCCTCGACGACGCGTTCGGCGGCCTCAACCTCATGGTCTGGCTCAGCCTGGCCCTGCTCGTCGTGTCGTACGTCGTGATGTTCAAGACGCCGATCGGCCTGCGCATCCGCTCGGTCGGGGAGCACCCGCGGGCGGCCGACACGGTCGGCATCTCCGTCTACGGCGTCCGCTACGCGGCGGTCACGACCTCGGGCGCGCTGGCCGCACTCGGCGGCGTCTTCCTCTCGCTCGGCTTCGTCCACTCCTTCAGCGAGAACATGACGGCCGGGCGCGGCTTCATCGCCCTTGCCGCGCTGATCTTCGGCCGCTGGCGGCCGTTCGGCGCCTTTGGGGCCGCGCTCCTCTTCGGCTTCGCGAGCGCCTTCGCGCCGCGGCTCGAGAACGTCGAAGGGTGGGCGAACTACGGCACGCTCTTCCAGGCCCTGCCCTATGTCCTGACGCTGATCGCCGTCGCCGGGGTCATCGGCCGGTCGATTCCGCCCGCCGCCGTCGGCCGGCCGTACGTGAAGCAGTGACGACGCGGCTCTGCGGAGCCCTCGCGTGCGCGCTCCTCCTCGTCGGCGCGGCCGGCTGCGGCGGCGGAGGGAAGAAGTCGGCCGGCATCACCCCGCCCGTGAGCACCACGACCGGTGGAGGCGGCACGCAGCTCAAGGTCGGGCTCGTGACCGACGTCGGCGGCCTCAACGACCGCTCGTTCAACCACCTCGCCTACCTGGGGCTCCAGCGGGCGCAGAGCCGGCTCGGCGTCAGCGGGCGGGTGCTCGAGTCCCGCCAGCCATCGGACTACATCCCGAACCTCTCGTCGCTCGCGCGCCAGCACTACGACCTGATCGTCGCCGTGGGCGCGCTCATGGCCGACGCGACCGACGCGGTCGCGACCGAGTTCCCGAAGACGCGCTTCGCGATCGTCGACTTTTCCCAGGCCGCGCTGAAGCACTCACCGAAGAACGTTCACGGCCTCGTCTTCAAGGAGCAGGAGGCGGGCTACCTCGTCGGCTACCTTGCTGGCCTGCTCGAGAAGGACAAGGCCGCCGAAGCCGGGAAGGCGAACACGATCGGCTCCGTCGGCGGCCAGAAGCTTCCGCCGGTCGACCACTACATCGCCGGCTACCAGGCGGGCGCGAAGGCCGCCGATCCCGGGATCACGCTCGTGAACGGCTACTCCCAGGACTTCGTCGACCCGGCGAAGTGCAAGGAGCTCGCGCTCGCGCAGATCGGCCAGGGCTCGGACATCGAGTTCCAGGTCGCGGGCGGATGCGGGCTCGGCGTCCTCGATGCCGCGCGGACGAAGGGCGTCTGGGGCATCGGCGTCGACGCCGACCAGTCGTACCTCGGCCCCCACGTGCTGACGAGCGCGCTCAAGAAGGTCGACCTCGCCGTCTTCCGGACGATCCGGCAGGTCAAGGCCGGGACGTTCCGCGGCGGCGCCGACACGCTCTTCGACCTGAAGGGCGACGGGGTCGGGATCGGCAGGATCAGTCCCAAGGTCCCGGCCGCCTACCGCGCGAAGGTGCTGCAGGTCGCCAAGGACATCGCCTCCGGCAAGATCGCGAACATCCCCGAGACGGTGGGATGACCGGGACGACCTCGGGGCCGGCGGCTACCCTCTCGCGGAAGGTCATGCGTCTCGGCTCGATCCAGTCCACTGTCATTGGCCGTCCCGGCGAGAACCGGTAATCCGGCCGGGCCCGGGGCCATCGCGGCCGGGCTCCTGGCGGTGGCCGCACTGCCGACCGGGATTGCGCTCGCTCAGGTCTCGGGGCGGGTGAAGCTCCTCCAGGCCTCGGTGGCGATCCCGGTCGCCGCGATGCTCGGCGTGGTGGCGCTCTTCCTCGCCCGCCGCGCGGTCCGCCGGAGCCGGCGGACTCTCGGCCGCGCAGGTGGGGAGGGGGCCGCGCGCGCCGGGAGGATCCTCGGCGTGCTCGGCCTCTGCATCGCCGCTTCGGGCGCGATTGCCGTCGGCTTCTACGAGCTTTTGGTGCACTATCAGTAGCTCCGTCGACCGGTCGTTCAGACGGACGCGCGGGCGGAGCCCGCACGTCCTGAGATCGGCGCCGCAAGCGGCACCTGCGCGGCCGCCACCAGTAGCTCGAGCGCGTCGACCGGTCGTTTCAGACGGACGCGCGGGCGGAGCCCGCACGTCCTGAGATCGGCGCCGCAAGCGGCGCCTGCGCGGCCGCTACCAGTAGCTCGAGCGCGTCGACCGGTCGTTTCAGACGGACGCGCGGGCGGAGCCCGCACGTCCTGAGATCGGCGCCGCAAGCGGCGCCTCGGGTGCACTACCAGTAGCGTCCGTTCGCACCTAGAATCGTCGGGTGTTCGAGATCGGCAACAGCCTCCGCGAGGCTCGCCTGCGCCAGCACCTCGACTTCCCCGAGCTCGAGCAGGCGACGAAGATCCGCTGCAAGTACCTGCGCGCGCTCGAGGACGAGGAGTTCGAGGTCCTCCCCGCGGAGACGTACGTCAAGGGCTTCCTCCGCTCGTACGCGGAGTACTTGGGCCTGGACGGCCAGCTCTACGTCGGCGAGTACAACTCCCGCTATGTCGTCGGGGACGAGGAGCCTG
The DNA here is from genome assembly GCA_035640455.1 of Gaiellaceae bacterium. Classification (GTDB taxonomy): domain Bacteria; phylum Actinomycetota; class Thermoleophilia; order Gaiellales; family Gaiellaceae; genus AC-50. The sequence goes on from DASQWB010000066.1 coordinate 6,015, forward strand.
TCGCCCGGCCTCGTCGTTCGCGCGCGGGCGCGAATCAGCCGCGCGTCGACTCGCGGGTCGTGCTGGCGACGATCGCGGGCATCGTCGCCGTCACCGCGCTCTTCATCTTGGCGTGGAAGTTCGGCGGCTCGAACAACGGCCAGAAGATCCAGAACGCCGGCACGATCCAGGTCAAGAAGAAGCACCGCGCGCGGTCGGCAGCGCCTCTCTCGGCGCACCTCGTGCTGCGAGCGGTCAGCGGCGGGTGCCGGCTCGAGGTGCACCGGAACTCGCCGAGCGGGAAGCTCCTCTACGCGGGGACGCTCGAGCCCGGCAAGCAGGCCGTCTCGTTGTGGGGGAGGCGGATGTGGGTCGTCGCCGGGGCGCCGCGCAACATCGAGGTGACGCTGAACGGCAAGGTGCGCCCGTTCCCGGAAGGCCGGGCGGTCGTCGTCACCGTCCACGGCTTCAAGCGCGTCCGCGCGACCGCTTGAGCCGGCCGGGCCGGCCGCGGGCCGCCTTCGTCGTCACCGGCAGCGAGCTCGTCCGAGGCGAGCGGTCAGATCGCAACGGCCCGTTCCTCGCGCGCGAGGCCCTGCGGCTCGGGCTCGAGCCGGCGCGCATCTCGGTCGTCGGCGACCGGCCGGAGGAGCTCGAGGCGGCTTTCCGGGAAGGCCTCCGCGCCGACCTCTGCGTCGTCTCCGGCGGGCTCGGCCCGACGCACGACGACCGGACGATCGAGCTCCTCGCGCGGGCGGCGGGGCGCGAGCTCGTGCTGGACGAGGCGCTCGTGCAGGAGATCGGCGCGGTCTCGCGCCGAATCGCGGGGCGCCTGCGCCGGCCGTACGCCGACTTCGAGGCGGGTGTGAGGAAGCAGGCGACACTGCCGACCGGCGCGGAGTCGCTCGGGCTCGCCGGGACGGCGCCCGGGGTCGTCCTCGAGAGGGACGGCTCGGTGGTCGTCGTGCTCCCGGGGCCGCCGGCCGAGCTGCAGCGGCTGTGGGCTCGTGCTCTGGAGACCGAGCCGGTGCGGCGGCTCCTCGAGCGCGCGCGGCCGCCCGGCCGTCGCGCCCTCCGCTTCTTCGGCGCGAGCGAGTCCGCGGTTGCGCGCGCGCTCGAGGAGGCCGGCGGCGAGGGGCAGGGCGTCGAGGCGACGGTGTGCGCCCGCGACTTCGAGGTGCACGTCGACCTCGTCGTCGACGGCGGCGGCGAGGAGTGGGCGGACGCGCTGGCGGCGGCGCTGCGGGAGCGGCTCGGCGCCCACCTCTTCGCCGAGGACGAGCGGCCGGTCGAAGAGCTCGTGCTCGGCCTCTGCCGGGCACGCGGGCTCTCGCTCGCGACGGCAGAGTCGTGCACAGGCGGGCTCGTCGCGGCGCGGCTCACGTCGGTGCCGGGCTCGAGCGACGTCTTCCGCGGCGCCGTCGTCGCGTACGCGGACGAGGTCAAGGAAGCGGAGCTCGGCGTCCCCATGGAGCTCCTCCGGCGGTACGGCGCGGTCTCGGCCGAGGTGGCGCGCGCGATGGCGGCGGGGGCACGGGAGCGCCTCGGTGTCGACGTGTCCGTCTCGGTCACCGGCGTGGCCGGTCCCGCCGGCGGCACGCCCGAGAAGCCGGTCGGGCTCGTCTACCTCTGCGCGGTCGGCGCGGAGGGCGAGCTCGCAGCCGTCTTCAGCCTTCCCGCCGATCGCGAGACGGTACGCCGGCGCGCCGCCGCCTCCGCGCTCCACCTCGTGCGGCGCCTTCTGACGCAGAACCGACACGAAGGCGCATGAATCCGGCAGGTAGCCTCGAAGACGATGCGTCGCTCAGGCTCTTCTGCGCCCTACGGCTTCCCGACCACGTCCGCGACGGCCTCGTCGAATGGGGGCGACGCGAGCTCCCTGAGGATCGGGGGATCCGCCGGGTCGTCCGGCCGAACCTCCACGTCACGCTGGCTTTCCTCGGGCGGCGGCCGGCTACGGAGGTGCCGGCCATCGCAGAAGCCCTTCGAGAGGCGGCCGCAGAGGCGCGACCGGCACGCTTCGAGGTGGCTCGCTACCGAGAGACCCGCAGCGTCGGAATGCTCGTCCTCGACGACGAAGAGGCGCGCGCGACGGCCCTGGCGCAGGACCTCCACGGGCGGCTCGAGCGGCTCGGGGTGTACGAGCCCGAGCAGCGAGCGTGGCTTCCGCACCTCACCGTCGTCCGCTTTCGGGAACGCCCTCGGCTCGTGCCGGCGCTCCCCGACCTCGGCCCCTTCGGTCCGTCCGATACCGCTCTCTATCATTCGGTGCTGCGGTCCACGGGGGCGCAGTACGAAGTTCTCGAAACCTTTGCCCTAGGAGGTCAGTAGGTGCCCCTTCCGGCAGTAGTGGCCATCGCCTCCGCCGGCTGCAAAGCGGCGCGATGCTGCGTCCTCAGTCGTGCTCGGGCTTACCGGCCCGAGCACTCCCTGCATCCTTGCCTCGCTTGCTTTTCGCCGCCGGAGGCGGGGCACTACTACCGGAAGGAGCACTAGTGGATCGCGAGCAGGCTCTCGACGTCGCCCTCGGCCAGATCGAGCGGCAGTTCGGCAAGGGCTCGGTGATGCGGATGAGCGACCAGGCCGCGGTCGCGGTGGGAGCCGTCTCGACAGGGTCGCTGGCGCTCGACCTCGCGCTCGGGATCGGCGGGCTGCCGCGCGGCCGGATCGTGGAGGTCTTCGGCCCGGAGGCCTCGGGCAAGACGACGCTCGTCTACCACGTCATCGCCGAGGCACAGCGCCGCGGGGGGATCTGCGCGTTCGTCGACGCCGAGCATGCGATGGACCCGCAGTACGCGCGCCGGATCGGCGTCGACATCGACCAGCTGCTCGTCTCGCAGCCGGACACGGGCGAGCAGGCGCTCGAGATCGTCGAGCTCCTGATCCGAAGCGGCGCCCTCGACGTGGTCGCGATCGACTCCGTGGCGGCGCTCGTCCCGAAGGCCGAAATCGAGGGCGAGATGGGCGACAGCCATGTCGGCCTCCAGGCGCGGCTGATGAGCCAGGCGCTGCGGAAGCTCGCGGGGACGCTCAACCGCACCGAGACGATCTGCATCTTCACGAACCAGCTCCGCGAGAAGATCGGCGTCATGTTCGGCAACCCGGAGACGACGCCGGGCGGCCGCGCGCTGAAGTTCTACTCCTCCGTGCGTCTCGACATCCGCCGCATCGAGACGCTGAAGGAGGGCGTGGAGGCGATCGGCAACCGCGTCCGGGTCAAGGTCGTGAAGAACAAGGTCGCGCCGCCGTTCAAGCAAGCCGAGTTCGACATCATCTACGGCTCCGGGATCTCGTGGGAGGGCACCGTCCTGGATGCGGCCCTGGAGCGCAAGATCGTCCAGAAGTCAGGCTCGTACTTCAGCTTCGACGACGAGCGGCTCGGCCAGGGACGCCAGAACGCGACGGCGTTCCTGCGCGAGCACCCGGACGTGACGAACCAGATCCTCGCGCGGGTGCAGGCGACGGTCGGGCCCGAGCAGGTCGCCTCGGCGCGACTCCTGCCCGAGGCCTCCGGCGGCGAGGCAAAAGAGTCCCCGCTCGCAAAGGAGGAGCGTGAGGAGGTGGCGCAGAGGGGATAGCCGATGCCACGCGTGACCGCGCTCCGGAGCGAGAAGGCGGCGCGAGTCGCCGTCCAGCTCGACGACGCGCCCTGGCGGACGCTCCCGCTCGAGGTCGTGCTGCGGGCCGGGCTCCGCGTCGGCGAGGAGCTCGACCGACCTCGCGCCCGCGCAGTGCGACGCGAGCTTCGCCGCCACGAGGCACTAGCCGTCTCGACCCGTGCCCTCCGGCACCGTGACCTATCGTCGCGGGCGCTCGAGCGACGGCTCGAGCAGCGCGCGGTCGGTCCGGCCGAGCGAGCGGAGGCCCTCGAGACGCTCACGCGCGCCGGGGTCGTCGACGACCGCCGCTTCGCCCGGAGCCGCGCGGCCGCGCTTGCCGGCCGCGGCTACGGTGACGCGGCGATCCGCTTCGACCTGGAGCGGCACGGCGTCGCGGCCGAGATCGCCGAAGACGCGATCGGCGAGCTCGACCCGGAGGAGGCACGCGCGAGGCGTGTCGCGGCCGCCGCGGGCGGCGGAGCACGCGCCGCACGGGTCCTCGCTCGGCGCGGATTCGGGACCGACGCGATCGAGGCTGCGGCGGGCGACGTTGCGGAGATGGGTTGAGCAGCGCTAGGATGCGACTGCTTCACCCGACAATTTGCCTGCACAAGAGCTTTTTCCAAATCGGCTGAGAACAACCACACGAGTGACGACCAGCACCTGTACGAAACGATCTGACGGGCGGCCGCTAGCCGGCAGCTAGTTCCTGCTTCCGAGCCGGCCGCGAGGCGACCGGCTCCGCATGCGCCGATTCGAGCTCCCGTGCCGGCCGAGCGCCGGGCGTAGCCGCGGCTCGCCGCGAGACAACCGACCTCAACCCGGGAGCGTGGATTTGCTCGTCGCCGTCGGAATACTCGTCGGACTCGGCGTAGGCGCGGCGCTGGCGCTCGCGGCGGTCGCTTTCCGCAGCGGCTCGAAGCTCGGCGCAGCCCGGCGCATGCGGCAGCAGATCCTCGGCGAGGCCCGGCGGGAGGCCGACGCACTCCGCCGCGAGGCGCAGATCGAGGCGCGCGAGCAGGCGGTCCGCCTGCGGGCCGAGCTCGAGGAGGAGCTCGCCGCGCGGCGCGGGCAGGTAGTGAAGAGCGAAGAGCGGTTGAAGGCGAAGGAGGAGGAGGCGGCGTCGAAGCTCGTCGAGGCCGCACGCCGCGAGCAGGGCCTCGCCGACCGCGAGACGCACATGAAGCAGCTGCAGGAGGACCTCAAGCGGGCCAAGCAGGCCGAGCTCGAGGAGCTCGAGCGGATCTCGAGCATGACCATCGGCGAGGCGAAGGCGCACCTCCTCGAACGCTCGGAAGAGCTCGTCCGGCACGAGCTTGCGCGGCGCGTGCGCCAGCTCGAGGAGGAGGCGCGCAGCGAGGCCAAGCGGAAGGCCCGCAACCTCGTCGCCGACGCCCTCCAGCGCGTCGCCGCGAGCCACGCAGCCGAGACGACGGTCTCGATCGTCGAGCTGCCCTCTGACGATATGAAGGGCCGGATCATCGGCCGCGAGGGGCGGAACATCCGCGCGCTCGAGCACCTGACCGGCGTCGACTTCATCATCGACGACACGCCTCAGGCGGTCGTTCTCTCCTCGTTCGACGGCCTTCGCCGGGAGGTCGCGAAGGTCACGCTCACGAAGCTGATCGAGGACGGGCGGATCCATCCCGCCCGCATCGAGGAGACCTACTACCAGTCGAAGGCCGAGGTCGACGAGCTCGTGCGGCAGGCCGGCGAGCAGGCGGTCTTCGAGGCGCACTGCGGTGACTTCCACGAGGAGCTGGTGAAGATCCTCGGGCGCCTGCGCTACCGGACGAGCTACGGCCAGAACGTGCTCAAGCACACGCTCGAGGTCGTCCACCTCGCCGGGATCATGGCCACCGAGCTCGAGGCGAGCGTGAAGACGGCGAAGCGCGCCGCGCTGCTCCACGACCTCGGAAAGGCGATGACGCACGAGGTCGAGGGCTCGCACGCGGGGATCTCGGCGCAGCTCGCGAAGCGCTACGGCGAGTCGCAGGGGGTCGTCCACGCGATCGAGGCGCACCACTACGAGGTGCAGCCGCAGACGGTCGAGGCGGTGCTCCTGATCGCCGCCGACGCGATCTCCGCCGCGCGGCCCGGCGCGCGGGGCGAGAGCCTCGAGAACTACATCAAGCGTCTGGCCGCGCTCGAGGAGCTCGCCGCACGGCGCGATGGCATCGAGCGCGTCTACGCGCTCCAGGCCGGCCGCGAGATCCGCGTCATCGTCAAGCCGACCGAGATCGACGACGACGGCGCCGTCCTGCTCTCGCACGAGATCGCACGCGAGATCGAGTCCGAGCTCGAGTACCCGGGCCAGGTCAAGGTGACCGTGATCCGGGAGAGCCGCGCGGTGGAGTTTGCAAAGTAGTTCGCCGCCGAGCGGGATTCATTCCCGCTCCGCCCGCTACGGGCATCGGAAGGCATAAGTGACGACGGTGCTCGTGGGGGAACCGTGGGTTCCCCCACGCCTTACTTCTTGATCTTCAGCACCGCGTAGAGCGTCGGAGCCGAGCCTCCGAACGGCCGGATGAGGATCGTGAAGAGATCACCGGCGTGTGCGTTCGACGGCACGGCGAGGTTGTACGCGTAGAGCTCGTCCGCCGTGATCTCGCGCATGACGCCGCTCGTGTCCGCGGCCGAGCCGCTCGGCGGGACGGTGTAGCTCGGATCGCCGGGATCGACGCTCGGGTCGTAGTCGCCGGACCGGATCGAGATCGCCGGGTGCAGCCCGGACGTGAAGCCGTTGCAGCCGACAGTGATCTTGACCGGTACCACCTGACCCTTCTGGACGAGGTTGAAGGCGCCGGCCGTGAGCGGCGGCAGGACGCTGCCCGAGTACACCTGGACCGGGGGCGAGGTGAACGGCTGCGAGACGCCGCCGTCCGTGTCCCGCGCCTCCGCGTCGACGGTGTAGGTGCCGCAGGAGGTGTAGGTCGCGACGAAGCCGTTGGCGCCGAAGGCACCGAAGCCGGAGCCCGTGTCGAAAGCCCACGAGAAGCCGGCGGCCGTGTCGGCGCTCGAAGGATCGGTCGCGGAGCCGGTGAACGTGATGCCCTGGCCGACGAGGCCGGTAACCGGGTTCGGGGTGAGCGAGGTGACCGTGGGCGCCACGTTCGTGACCTGGACCGTCGCCTGCGCGACGTCCGTGAGGCCGCCGTTGTCGGTGACCTGCACCTTCACCGTCGGCGTCGCCGGCCCGTCGTCGGCGGAGAACGTCGCCGTCTGCCCGGGCGTCTCGAACGTGCCGTCGTCGTCGAGATCCCACGCGTAGCTCAGCGGCCCGCCTTCCGGGTCGCTGCCGGACGCCGAAAGCACGACCGAGCTCCCTTCCGCGACGCTGTAGGGACCACCCGCGCTCGCCGTCGGCGGGTCGTTGAGCGTGATCTTCACGGCCGACGGCTCGTGGTCGGAGGCCTGGTCGGCGAACTCGGAGTTCACGTGGACGACGTCGTAGGCGAACGGCCGGGCCAAGAGCGCATCGCTCGTCAGGATGTGGTCGAGCGTCTGCGAGTTGCCCTCGAACACGTAGCTGTAGCGCTCGTTCTGCGGCAGCGTGTCGATCAGGTCGCTGAGGACGCTGCTCTTCAGGATCGAGACGGTGTCCGAGAACTCGAAGTCGTTCAGGTCGCCGTCGACGACGACGTTGGCATTTGGATCGGCGGTCAGGATCGACGCGACGAAGTCGTGGACGATCTGCGCCTGCTGGTGCCGCTGCACCTCCGAGCTGCGGGTGGGCGGCTGGAAATGGCCCTCGAGCGGCTGATCGCCGCCCTTCGAGTTGAAGTGGTTCGCGATCACGAACAGGTGGTGGCCGTTGAAGAAGAACTCGCCGGCCAGCGGCTTGCGGCTCGTGTTGAACGCCGAGTTCGTCGGGTCGATGCGGCCCGGGCTGAACGAGAGCTGCGTCGAGGTGCCGGAGCCGACGACGGTGGTGGCCGTTGTCGAGTCGCCGCCCGGGCGGTCGATAAACGAGACGCCGCGGTCGGTGCGGAAGAGGAAGACCTGGCGGATGTTCCCGCCCGGCTCGCCGCCGTCCTGGTCGTCGACCGGGTTGATGTAGCGGTAGTCGTAGGTCGGCCCGCCGGCGGCCTGGATCGCCGCGACGAGCTGGTCGAGCGTCTGGTTCGCGTCGACGACGGCGTCGTTTGTCGGGCCGTTGTCGTCCTGCACCTCCTCGCCGCTGACGATGTCGGGCGACTCGAGGTTGTTCACGAGGATTGCAGCCAAGCGGTCGAACTTCGACTGCGGGTCGGTCGGGTCGAGGTTCTCGAAGTTGAACGTGCCGATCGAGACCTGGTTCAGCCCGGCCGCGGTCGTGCTCTCGGGCGTGACGCCGTCGTGCACCGCGCCGACTCCGGCACTCGTAACCTCGAGGAAGAAGTTGCCGAAGTTGTAGTCGAGGACGCCGACGAGCGGCGCGTCGTAGTGGTCGCCGACGTTCATCGCCGGCAGCGGCACGAGCACGTCGTCGGCGACGAGCCGCTCTGGATTCGGGTCGGTCGGCCGGAGCAGCAGGCCGCCGCGCGCGGTGCGGAGCCCGGCGTTGGCGCCGTCGTCGCCGACGACCTGCGTCTCACCGAAGGCATTCGTCGGCCCGACCGCGACCGGGTTGTTCAGCTGGAGCCGCATCCCCTCCAGGCTCTCCCAGAAGTCGAGCCCGTCGTTCGCCGGGTCGAAGACGCCGCTCGTCTCGACGTCACCCGTCGCGTCGTCCTCGATGATCTGGTTCGGCGGGATGCGGCCGCCGGTACCGACGATCGTCGTCGCCGGAAGCGGATTCCCGCTCGAGAGCACGGTGGTCGTCGGCGAGGTGAGCTCCGTCGTCGTCAGATTCGCGCTCGAGGAGCCGCCCGGTCGGAACTCCTGCACCCGTCCGTTCACCTTCACGGCGTCGCCGACGTTCACCGAGCTCGGCGCCGACGACGTGAAGACGAAGATGCCCTCCGAGGTCGCGGGGTCGGCGTCCGGGTTCGGATCCTGCACGTAGAAGCCGTTCGAGCGTTTGGCGGTCACGATCCCGTTCACGTTGGAGACGGTCTGACCGGCGCGCGGCGAGATGTGCGCCGCGCCTTGGATGTCGTGGATCGGGACCGGCGGCGCGACGGTGCTGAAGCTGAAGACGTAGTTCGCCGCCATGTTGTCGGGCGGATCCGTCGCGTCCTGGTCGCTGACGTTCGCGGCGAAGACCGTCACCGTGCACGTCTCGGACCCCACGAAATCGGAGTCGGGGTCGAGCGTGAAGGTCGTCGGGCCGCCGCTGACGGTCGCGGAGTGGCCGTCGCTCGAGCTACAGGAGATCGAGTACCAGCTGCCCGTCACGTTCACCGGCTCGCTGAACGTGATCGTGACGTTGCTGTTCAACGCCACGTCGCCGGCGCCGTTCGCCGGGCTCGTGCTCGAGACGGTCGGCGCCTGGTCGCCGCTGTTGCGCGGGTTCGGTGCGCCGACGGTGAAGTCGGCGCTGTTGTTGTCGGTGTCGACGCTGCCGCCGCCGTTCCGCAGGGCCGCCGTCGTGTTGCTGAGCGTCGCCGTCGGAAGCGTCTCCGAGCAGTTCGTCCCGCTTCCGTACCCGACGATGTCGACGGCGCCGAGCGGACAGACCGTCCCGCTCGCGATCGTCGTGTTGTTGCTCATCAGCACGACCTTGCCGGCCGTGGCCGACATCGCGATGCTTCCCGTTGCGTCCGGCGGCGGGAGGTTCACCGTGCCGCCGGCGCCTGCCGCTTCCTGGACGAGGTAGTAGCCGCCGGCCGCGATCGTGCCGCTCAACGCCGTTCGCTGCCAGGTCGTGCCGGTCGTGGCGGCGTACTGCACGGACCAGCCGGTGACGCTCACCGGCGCCGCGCTTCGGTTGTACAGCTCGATGAAGTCGTTCTTCAGAGTCGCGCCGGAGTTTCCGCCGCCGCCGTAGACCTGACTGACGACGATGGTGGGCGAGACCGCGCCGGCCGGTCTCGCGAATGCGAGCAACCCTGCGAAGACGACGAGAACCATGGCCGCGCCTGCGGCGCGCTTGCGAACGAGCGGCATCTGCTCCTCCCCTGACGGACTGCAGGCAACCGTAACACTGTCTGCGGCAGAGGTGGTAGTCGGGGACCCGTCAGAAAGCGACGAAGTGGTCGAACGGGCGCTCCGGCGCGACACGCGCAGTGCGGAGAACGGCCCAGTGGTGGAGCTCGTCCTCGGTGGACGCCTCTTCGAGCCCCAGCCGAGATTCGTCACGCAGAAGGCGGCGGCGCGGGCGACGGGAAAGCAGGTGGTCGTCGACGAAGACGATCCCTCCGGGGTCGGACGAGGCGTTCGAGATAGACGAGGTCTAGGTCAGCCCCGCCTCCTCGAGGAACTGGAGCCCGCAGCCGGCGAACCTCGTCGCCTGATTCGGGTCGATCGCCACGTGGCGCGCCACCGCATCGCCGTTCTCGAGCAGCCCCGCGCAGATGTGGAGCGCCGCGATCCCGTAGCCGAGGGCCGACCTCGATCGTGCGCACCGCGTACTCGCGCCTCACCCAGGCCTGCAGCGCCTCCCCCTCGGCGGCGCCCACTGCGACCGGGAAGAGGTCGTGGCGCGTGCCGTCCGAGCCGGCGACGGCCGTGCCCTCCCGCAGCAGGCGCGCCAGCACGGGCTTCACACCCTCAGCGTCTACCATTTCCGGGCCGTGAAGCGCTACCACGTCACCAGGTGGTGAGCAACTGCCAGATGAGCGCATGCCGCCAACGCGGCTGGATGTTCGCCCGCCTTTCAGAAGCCCTCGCCGGAGCGCGAGCCGTACCGCTCGCGGTGTAAGGCAGAAGACGCGATTGCCGCACGCGGCCAAGGTGCTGGTGCGACTCCCGACAGCGGTCGTCAAGGCGGTTGGCGTTCTGCTTGCCGTGCTGGTGTGGGTCGTCGTCGTGCCGGCGATCGATGCGACGACCGATCTCTCCCGTCGTCTGTCTCGAGCCAGCCGCGCCGATTAGGAACCCGCGAGTGCCTTGAGCTCGGCCAGGTACGTCGTTTCCCACCGCTGGAGCGGAAGGACGTAGGTCCCCTCGGCGATCTCGTTCCAGCTGATCAACGTCCAGCCGTCGGGGTTCGACTGCGAATTCCCGGCGAAGAGGCGGTCGAGCGTCTGCGTTCCGTACCGTGGCACGCATGTGCTGCCGCCGAGGAGGATCGAGTCGTAACCCGGCGTCAGCGGTGCGAACCACAGCTTGCTCGAGCCGTCGGGGTTGGCGCCCGAGCTTCGAACCGTCGCCGCAAGCTTCTGGAGGGTCGTGAACGACCCCGGGTTCGTGTACGGGTTCTGCGACGACCAGTAGTAGCTGTCGCCGTCGAGGTACGCGCTACGGCCGTCCGTCCACGTCGTCAGCGTCTCGTCGCCGACGATGAAGAACGCCGAGCGGAAGAGGTCGCTGATCGTCTTCACCGCCGCTGCCGAGTATTTCCGGCTGCCGGTCCAGAGGAGGATTGGGCGGTTCGAGTACGAGTGGTCATACGCTGGGTCGTTTCCGTACTGGCGGACCAGATACGCGAGGTCGTTGGCGATGTAGTCGACGCTCGGAAGCGGCGACGCGGCGACCTTGTAGCTGATCCAGATCTTGAACGGGATCCCTTCTGCATTGACCTTGTGCACTGCCGCGAACACGGCGTCGAGCCGCCGGCTATAGCTGATCGAAGTCGTCGTCTGGTCGATCGTCCCAGCTCCGGCCCAGTTGACGATGAAGCCCGCGAGCCCGGCCTTGGCGGCGGTTCGAACGTCGTTCTCGATCACGCCTGGATCGTCCTGGCTCCAAAGCGCCGCGGGGACGTCTGTGAGCTGATCTCCCGAGTAGAGCGAGACAGGATTGCAGCCGCTGGAGTCGACCGTTGCAGGCAAGGCGAGCGGGCTCAGCGTGTAGGGGTAGTTGCTCCCGAGCTTGTCGTGCCAGTGCTTGTAGCTCCACCAGAGGTAGTAGTAGGCGAGGATGTGCCGGCCGCCGGCCGTCGTCGCGCTACCCGTGCCGGATGACGTGGTGGTGGTCGTCGAAGGGGTCGAGGTCGCGGTCGAGGCGGTCGAAGTCGTCGTGGTCGAGTCCGTTGAGGTCGTGGACGTTTGCGCCTGCGTGTCGGTGGTGCTCGTCGTCGGATCGGTGGTGGTCGAACCAGCCGTCGAGGAGGTCGACGTCGTGCTTGACGAGCAGGGCTTCTTGCCCTTGCAGCCGCCGCTCGAAGTACTCGCGTAGGCGGCAAGAGCGCCGAAAGCGAATGAGAACGTCAGCGCGACGATCACAGCGGCGCTTCTCGGGGCGATCGGCGTTGGAGTCGAGCGGGGCCGGGCGGCGGTATCGCGCGTTCCAGGCCTCCGGGAGTGCGGCGGATGCATGAGCAATTCCCCCTGGCCGGGAGCTGTCTCTGGGCTCTCTCCTCATCGTCACGGGGCGGAGCTCGCGATCTTCCCCCGATCAAGGGATCCGGCCGACGCGCCTTCTCCGCTCGAGCGCTACGGCTCAGCCGGCTGTCTGACCGCGTTTGACGTGCCGCCGCACCGCGACGCCGCCACCGAGCACGATGAACGCGGCTGCGCCGACGACGAACCACAGCGCATAGCCAAAGCCGGTCGTCGCAGATTCGTCGGAGTCGAAATCGACGAGGCGCGGCGCGTGCGCATGCTGGAGCTCGGCGAGCACCCCGAGGTATTTGCCGCCGTAGCGCTTGCTTGGCTCGATGTGCGTGTTCTCGCTGAACTCGTTCCAGCTGATGACGCCTATAGCGTCTGGCGAGGAGCGGAGTGCAGTGGCCATCTCGTCGCGGAGGGTCGCGCCGTCCCGTCGTTCGACGACTGAGGCACCTCCAAGAGCCCGCGCGTCGAAGCCGGGAGCGGCCGGTGCGATCCAGAGTCCGCCGTGGGCATGAACGGCTGCCCCCATCTCCTGGAGCTTCTCTGCGTATCCAGGCGTCCTGCGCGGGTCGACTGACGCCCAGTAGTACGCGTTGCCGTCGACGGCGCCGGCAAGCGCGAGGTAGTCGTCTCTCTGTCGTTGGCTCGCCAGGACGAGCAAGGCCGGCCGCACGCGGCGAGTCACACGACGGACGTCGGTCACCGAGAAGTTCCATGTTCCAGACCAGATGACGAGCGGCTTCGAGAAGATCCGGAACGCGCGATCGCGGGCGAAGCGCTTCTCGAAGAACACGAGGTCGTCGCCGACGCGCTGCGCCGGGAGCGGTTGGCGGTGGAAATCGAGACCCTGATAGATGATCGCGAGCTTGAAGCGCTCGGCGTCGGCGACGGCGACGAGCTTCGCGAGCCGCCGGTTCAAGACCGGGGTCGACTTCCAGCTGACGATGAAGCCGTCGATGCCCGCCTCCTTCGCCCAGCGCACGTGCTGACGCATAGTTCTCGTTTCGTCGCTCGAGTAGCGTCCGAGAAGCGGGTAGTCGAGCTTCGCGCGCTGCCACGACGTCGCGTTGAACCAGATGTAGTAGTAGGCGAACAGCGGGATCGGTCGGCGGGCGCCGACGGTCGGCGGCGACACCAGGCCGGCAGTCGCCGCGACGACGAGCGCGGCGACACGCAAGCGCGTCACGATTCCCCCGCTTCTCGACTCGCGACCGTCGTCCCGGACCTCGAGCGCAAGCGCCGCCCTCGTCCGATCGCGAAGAGCGCGAGCGACGACAGCACGAAGAGGCCTACGACCGTCAACCCGTCGTAGTAGCTCAGAATCCGAATCGAGGCGACCGCATCACGTGAGACGACGACCTCGCGCTGGTTTCCGATTCCTCGAGAGTTCACCTTCAGCATGTAATTCCCGCGCGGCAACGGTCCGATGGCGGCCCGGCCGTCGTGGAGGCGGCTGCGCTCCTCGTGGTGGTCTGGGTATTCGACCGCAATCGACGAGCCGATGGGAAAGCCGAAGAACGCGTCGTGCACGCTGATCCGGAGCGAGAAGAAGAGCACGTCGATGCGCACTCGGCCGCCCGGAGAGAAGCGTTGCTGGCCGCGGTTCACGACGTTCGACCCGGCTGCGATCACGCGCTCGACGGCGTAGCGAACGTGCGACTGCCTCAGATGGCCCATCCGAGCCACGGCGACGCCGGCCGGCAGCCACCGCGACCGCTCTCCCCGAATGAGAATTCGCTTCCCGATGCGTGTCTTGAGCTCGACGGTGCTCACGCTGCCCGTCGGAAGGCGACGTCCCCGCGGGTCGACGAAGACGAACCTCGTGAGCGCGCTGACGGTGAAGCCGGCTCTCATCCGTGTCCGGCCGGCCGAAAGCCGAAGCGTTCGCCGTGCCAGTGGTGCTCCGTCCTCCCAGCGAGTCAGGCGAACGCGCACGCCCCGCGCGGGGCGCTGCACCACCGGCGTCTCCAACACGTGCAGGCCTTTCGTCGCCGTCCCGATCCGCGCAGTGCCGTCGGCTGCCGATGCGAAGGCGATGCCGTCGAGGCGAAACTTGATCCCGGCGACTGCGGGCACCGTGACGATCTCGAGCCGGGGCGGATCGCGTGGTCGTAGCGCCGCCGCGGCCGCGCCAGGCATCAGAAGCACGAAAGCGACCATCGACGCTGCGAATCGACGGGAGGTCATGTCTCGTCCGAGAGCGCGTCGGCGCGCAGCCGTCGATCTTCGCGGAGGGCGCGCGCGAGCAGGACGGCGGCAGCGACGAGAGGGGCGAGGTAGAGCAGATAGATCACGAGGCGCCGCACGTGCCGTGCTCTCTGCTCAGAAGCTGCTGCAGAGCTCGTCGAGCCCAACTGGCCGGTGCGACCGTGGCCGACGGCGTAGACGACGACGACCGGCTTCCGGACCGCGCCCGCTCGAGTCTCGACGGCCACCGCCTCGGTATGGACGACCCGGCCCTCGTAGCGGTCGACGTATCGAAGCAGCTTGCGCTCGAAGAATGGAGAACGCTGCGCAGAGAAGGCGTCCCAGACGAGATAGCGGACGATCCCGCGTCGAAGGAGAAGATCGGGATTCCTCACCGGCTCGTATGCAGGATTTCGCGCGAGCGGGTTTGGGCTGACGGACAAGCCGAATCCCCTGCGCAAGCCGTAGAACTCGATGATGTTGGCCATCGACGGCCCGATCGCGAAGAACGAGCTCCCACGCGGCGTGTGAGCGGCCATCCACCGTCCCGCCTCCCGACCTCCGGGAACACCACCCGACCCTGCCAGGCGATGACTCTTCGTAACGGGCTGGACGCCGCCCCAACTCGGCACGACCATCGTCACGCCGACCGCGGCGGCGCAGGCGGGACTCAACCAGTGCCGGTGGCGGGCTAGATGGAGCTCCGGCCAGCGCACGAGCACGCGTGCCGCGAGAACTGCGACCGCTGGTGCGATCGAGAGGAGG
>DASQWB010000067.1:0-11710 GCA_035640455.1 Gaiellaceae bacterium
GGGCAAAGCCGGCCACGACGAGCAGCAGTGCTCCGAGCGCGGCCATGACGGCCGAAAGCCAGAGCTTTCTGTGCATGTGACTCCTTTCCAAGTCGAGAGCCGGCGGAACGCCGCCGGCCGGGCGCATGGAATGCATCCTCAACGGCCTAAGACGAGGGTGCCGATGGTTTGTTAGCTGTCGGCTCTCAGCGCCGAGGCACCGCTTGCGGTGCCTCCGTCAGGACGTGCGGGCTTCGCCCGCGCGTCCGTCTGAAACGACCGGTCGAACCGCTCGTCGGGCGTCCGCGCTACCGAGAAGAACGCGGATCGAAGGCGTCCCGCAGGCCGTCGCCGAGCAAGTTGAAGGCGAGGGTCGTCAGCAGGATCGCCAGGCCCGGCCAGACCATCAGCCAGGGCTGGGTGAGGTAGTAGTCGGGCCCCGTCTGGAGGAGGCTCCCCCAGCTCGCCGTCGGCGCCTTGATCCCGATCTGGAGGAACGAGAGGCCCGCCACGAGGAGGATGAACTGCGCGACGGTGATCGTCGAGAGGACGATGATCGGCGCCACGAGGTGCGGCAGCAGGTGCGAGCGGACGATCCGCCAGTCGCTCGCCCCGATCATCCGCGCCGCCTCGATGAACTCCTTCTCGCGGAGGGAGAGCACCTGGGCCCGCACGATTCGCGCCGGGTAGAACCAGTAGAAGCACCCGAGCACGAGGACGAGGGTGACGACGCCCTTGCCGAGGAACCCGAACGTGATGTTGTCGAGCCGGTCGCCCACGGTGCTCGCGAGCGCGATGATGAAGAGCAGCAGCGGGAACGCCATCACGATCTCCGTGACGCGCGAAACGACCGTGTCGATCCAGCCGCCGTGGTAGCCCGCGATCGCGCCCATGATGATCCCGATCAGCATGCTCAGCGCCGTGGCGCCGACCGCGACCTCGAGCGAGACCTGCGCGCCGTACAGCAGGCGCAGGAACTCGTCGCGCCCGAGCTGGCCGTCGCCGCCCAGGATGAAGAAGATGTGGCCGAACTGCCCTGCCGCGCCCGGATAGGGCTGGTTCACGAAGTGCGTCCACGGGCCGACCGGAAGGAGCGAGTCCGGGTCCACGCCGCCGGCGAACTGGTCATTCGGGCCGTGTCCGAGCAGGTGGGCGGCGATCGGCGCGCCGATGAACGCCGCCAGGAAGAGGAACAGGATGAAGACGCCGCCGCCGATCGCGACCTTGTCGCGCCGGAACCGCAGCCACACCTGCTCCCAGTAGCCCCGGGCGCGTACCGGCTCGAACTCGCCCAGCTCGGCGCCCGCTTCGACCGCGACGGCGGCAGCGAGCCCGGCGCCCGAGGACAGGATCTCCGGGGAACGTTGTTCGGTGGCCATCCGAAAAGTGCGGCAGCCGCTTGCTGCCGCATCTAGTTGAGACTCTAAACCACGTTGGAAGTTAGCGCCAGGTCGGCCCCTCGGCTCTCGGGGGCACGTACCTCAGGAGCCTCGAGCGATCGCCTGCGCGTCGGCCGCAGCGCCGGAGCCGTTTGCCGCCCGGCTCCGCTGCTCACGCGCCATCGCCACGAGATCCCGGAGCGAGCCGGGCACCTTCCTGTCGAGCACGAGGCCGGTCGGGTCGAGAACGTACGCCTGCGGCGTCGCCCGGTTGTCGAGCGCCTTGGTCGCGGCCCCGTCGCGCTCGTAGAGGACGCGAAGCGTCGCGGGATACGGCACCTCGGGCTCGGCGTTCGTCACGAGGACGAACGGGACGTCGCCGATCGAGCCGCCGACTCCTTCGAGCTGCTCGGCAAGAGCCGTGCAGGCCGCGCAGTGGTTCGACATGACGAGCAAGAGGGTCGGCTCCGCGACGAGCTGGTCGAACGCCACCTCCCGCCCGTCTGCGTCGACGACCTCGAACGGCGAGATCGTCGAGCCCACGGCGGCGCCGAACTCGCCGGGACTGGCCGTCATCCGCTGCTCGATCCCCTCCAGCACGCCGCCGATCCGCCGGACGATGCCGATCATCGTGAACGTCAAGAGGAGTACCGTCAGCCACAGGACTGCGAAGGCGGCGATCCATGGAGCGCTCACGACTGCGCGCTCCTTTCCTCCGCAGCCCGGACGAGCGACGCGAGCCGATGGACTTCCTGTGCAAGCGTCGCGAGAACGACCGCAAGGCTCGTCGCGAGGAGAAGCGCGAGCGCCGAGGCCGCGCTGAGCTTCGGGCTCGGGGTTCCGGGCAGGTAGCGGTCGAGCGCCAGCGCGGTCGGCCCCACCGCCACGACCACGGCGGCCGCCGCGATCAGGACGACGTTCCGCGCGACGGTGAGCCAGGTGATCCGCCGCTGCGCGACCGGGCCGAAGCAGCCGCAGTCGATCGTCCGCCCGCGCAGGAGGTTGATCGCGACGGCGCCCGAGAACCCGACGAGGAACAGCCCCAACAGACCCGCCACCGGCCGTACGCCGAGCCCGAGCGCGAGCAAGACGCCGGCCGCGACCTCGACCGGAGGCAGGACCTTTCCGATGACGCTGCCGAGCCGCTCAGGCACCAGCCGGTAGTTCCGCACCGCCTGCGTGAACTCGGCTCGCCGTGGAAGCTTCGCGAGCCCGGACAGCAGGAAGACGACTGCGAGGCCGAAACGAAACACGACGGCGGCGACCGCCACGACGGCATTCCCCCATGCGCCCGGTTGCTTCGAGGCAGCAGATCTTACGACCTGCGCCGACCTTTCCGCAACGCTAGGCGCTCAGCGCGTCCGCCCCCGCGACGACCTCGAGGATCTCCTGCGTGATCTCGGCCTGGCGGGCACGGTTCATCGCCAGGGTCAGCGAGTCGATCAGCTCGCCCGCGCTCTTCGACGCGCTCCGCATCGCCGTCATGCGCGCGCCCTGCTCGGAGGCCGACGACTCGAGCAGCGCACGGTAGAGCTCCGTCTCGAGGTAGACGGGCAGCAGCCGGGCGAGGATCTCCTCCGGCTCGGGCTCGTAGATGAAGTCGCCGCGCAGCGCGCGCTCCTCGCGCTCCTCCTCCTCGTCGCGGCGGAGGAGCTCCTCCGAGATCGGCAGCACGTCCTGCTCGGTCACGCGCTGGACGAGCGGCGAGACGAAGCGGTTGTAGACGACGATCACGCGGTCGACGGTGGCCTCGGTGTAGAGCTCGGCGAGCCGGTGGGCGACCGCTTGCGCGTCGGCGTAGGACGGCCTGTCGCCGAAGCCGCTCCACGCGTCGTCGACCTCGTAGCGGCGGAAGCGGAGCGTCGAGGCGCCCTTGCGGCCGACGACCGCGAAGCGGACCTGCGTCCCCTCGTCGCGCAGCCGCCGCTCGAGCGCGAACGCCCGCCGCAGGATCTGGGCATTGAACGCCCCGGCGAGCCCGCGGTCGCCGGTGATCGGGACGATCGCCGCCGTCTGCACCTCGTGGCGCTGGAGGAGCGGGAGGCCTCGGAGCGACGAGCTCGCCCGCGCCGTCCCGGCCATCAGCTCGAGCATCCGGTCGGCGTAGGGCCGCATCGCCTCGATGCGGGCCTGCGCCCGCCGCAGGCGCGCGGCCGCGACGAGCTCCATCGCCCGCGTGATCTTGCGCGTGTTCCTGATCGAGCGGACGCGCCGCTTCAGGTCCTGGAGCGTCGCCATGGCTCGCTAAACCAGCGACTCCTCTTCCTCGACGTTGAAGGTGCGCTTGAACTTCTGGATCTCCTCGCGGAGGCGCTTCTCGAGGTCCTCCGTCAGCTCCTTCTGCTCCCGGATCTCCTTCAGGATCGACTCCTCCGTGCGCATGTACTCGCGGAGCTCGTCCTGGAAGCGCGGCACCTGGGGAACGGGGATGTCGTCGAGGTAGCCGTTCACCCCCGCGTAGAGCGCGACCACCTGCTCCTCCATCGGCCACGGGTCGTACTGCGGCTGGTTCAGCGTCGCCACCATCCGCTCGCCACGGGCGAGGGTGTCCTGCGTCGCTTTGTCGAGCTCCGAGCCGAACTGCGCGAACGCCTCGAGCTCGCGGTACTGCGAGAGGTCGAGCCGCAGCCGGCCCGCGACCTGCTTCATCGCCTTCGTCTGCGCGCTCGCGCCGACCCGGGAGACCGAGATGCCGACGTTGATCGCCGGTCGCACGCCCGAGAAGAAGAGGTCGGCCTCGAGGTAGATCTGGCCGTCGGTGATCGAGATCACGTTCGTCGGGATGTACGCCGCCACGTCACCGGCCTGCGTCTCGATGATCGGGAGCGCAGTCAGCGAACCACCACCGAGCTCGTCGTTGAGCTTGCACGCCCGCTCGAGCAGCCGCGAGTGGAGGTAGAAGACGTCGCCCGGGAACGCCTCGCGGCCGGGCGGGCGGCGCAGCAGGAGCGAGAGCTGGCGATAGGCGTCGGCGTGCTTCGAGAGATCGTCGTAGATGCAGAGCGCATGCTTGCCCTGGTAGAGGAAGTACTCGCCCATCGCGCACCCGGCGAACGGCGCCATCCACTTGATCGGCGCGGCCTCGTGCGCGGGGGCGGAGACGATCGTCGTGTACTCCATCGCGCCCGCGTCCTGGAGCCGCTCGAAGACGCCGGCCACCGTCGAGGCCTTCTGGCCGATCGCGACGTAGAAGCAGTGGACGTCCTGGCCGCGCTGGTTCAGGATCGTGTCGATCGTGATCGCCGTCTTGCCGGTCTGGCGGTCGCCGATGATCAGCTCGCGCTGGCCGCGGCCGACGTTCGTCATCGCGTCGATCGCCTTGATCCCCGTCTGGAGCGGCTCCTTCACCGGCTGGCGGTCGACGACGCCCGGCGCCTTGAACTCGAGCGGGCGCGTCTCGTCGGTCTCGATCGGGCCGCGGCCGTCGAGCGGGTTCCCGAGCGGGTCGACGACCCGGCCGAGCAGCGCCTCGCCGACGGGGACGCTCGCCACGCGGCCCGATCGACGGACGGCCTCGCCCTCGCGGACGTGCTCCCACTCGCCGAAGAGCGCGGCGCCGACGTCGTCCTCCTCGAGGTTGAACGCGAGGCCGACGACTCCGTGGTCGAGCTCGAGCATCTCCAGCGCGACCGCGTTCTCGAGGCCGTAGACGCGGGCGATCCCGTCCCCGACCTGCAGGACGGTGCCCACCTCGGCCAGGTCCGTCTCGACGTCGTACTGCTCGATCCGCTGCCGCAAGATCGAGGTGATCTCTTCAGGGCGTAGCTTCACGCTCTCAGCTCCTTGTCACGAGTTCGTGTCGTAGTCGTTCCAATCGTCCGCGGATCGATGCGTCCACCCGCAGCGAGCCCGCCTGGAGGACGACGCCGCCGATCAGGTTCGGGTCGACGGAGCGCGTCGCCTCGACCTTCCGGCCGGAGGCCTGCTCGATCTGCTCCAGGATCTGCCGCTCCTCGTCGTCGGAGAGCTCGCGCGCGGTCGTCAGCTCGACCTCGAGCCGTCGCTCGTCGGCCGCGACGAGGCGCTCGAACTCGCGGTGGATCTCCTCGATCTGCCCGATCCGTCCCTTCTCGGAGAGGAGGCGGAGGAAGTTCCGGACGAGCTCGTCCGCGTCTCCGAGCACGTCGTCGAGCGCGGCCGCGCGGGCGCGCGGGTCGACCTGCGGGTTGCGCAGCAGCTCGCGCAGCTCGGGCACCTCGGCGATCGCGGTGACGAAGTCGCCGAACTCCTCGCGCACGCGCTCGAGGCGCCCCTCCTCCTTCGCCGCGTCGAAGAGGGCGCGCGCGTAGATGCGGTGCGCGACGGCCATCTACTCGAGCACCGAGAAGTCGAGGTCGGAGATCGCCTCGTCGATCAGCCGCCGGTGATCGGAGTCGTCGAGCACCTTGCCCGTCACTTTCGAGGCGGCGACGAGGGTCAGCTCGGCCACCTCGGCGCGGATCTGGCCGAGCGCGCGGTGCGTCTCGGCCTCGATCTGCCGCCGCGTCTCTTCGAGACGCCGCTGCCGGTCGGCCTCGGTCTCCTCCTTCACGCGCTCCCGCTGCGCGTCCGCGACCCGCCGCGCCTCGGCGAGGATCTGCTCCGCCTCGCCGCGCGCCTGGCCGATGAGCTTGCGGTGCTCCTCGAGGATCTGCCGCGCTTCGGCGCGCGCCTCCTCGGCCTCCTCGAGCGACCGGCGGATGCGCTCGCGGCGCTCGTCGATCATCCGCTGGATCGGCCCGAAGGCATACCGCTTGAGGACGAAGAGCGTGATCAGGAAGCAGAGGACCGTCCAGATCATCAGCCCCGGGGTGACCTGGATGAGCGCGTTCGAGGCGACGACCATCGCGCCTTAAACCAGGACGTAAGCCAGGATCGAGCCCAGCAGGCCGTAGAAGACGACCGCCTCGGTGAGCGCGAAGCCGAGCCACTGGATGCCCTGCAGCTCTCCGCGCAGCTCCGGCTGACGCGCGACCGACTGGATCATCGAGCCGAAGATGTTGCCGATGCCGACGCCCGCCCCGAGGGCGCCGAGGCCGACGCCGAGCGCGAGGCCGACCGCCTTGCCGGCCTTCGTGACGTCGCCCGAGGTGGCTGCGAGAACGGTTGCGAGCACTGACTCCTCCTAGTGTTCGGGCTCGATCGCCGAGCCGATGTAGATGGCGGACAAGGCAGCGAAGATGAAGGCCTGGATCGACACGACGATCGCCACCTCGAAGATGTAGAAGGCGCTGGCGACGACGACGATCGGCGCGAGGACGAGCGTCTGGAGGATGAAGATCAGGCCGATGAACGTGAGGATCAGGATGTGGCCGGCGAGCATGTTGGCGAAGAGCCGGACGGAGAGCGAGATCAGCCGCATGAACTGCCCGAGCACCTCCAACGGCACGATCAGCAGGAGCAGCGCCCTCGGGGCTTCGGGGATCCAGCTCTTGAAGTAGCGGATCGGCCCGTTCCAGCGGATGCCCTCCACGTGCGTGAAGACGAAGGTGAGGAGGGCGAGCGCCAGCGTCACCGAGAGCGACGAGGTCGCCGCGTAGATCCCCCAGACGGGAATGCCGTGCCACGTCTCGCCGGTGAGCGGCAGCGGGATGAAGCCGATCATGTTCACGACCCAGATGAAGAGCATCAGCGTGGCGACGTAGGGGAACCAGCGGCCGATCGCCTTCGACGGCAGGCCCTGCTCGGCGACCTGCGTCTGCGCGATCTCGTAGATCTGCTCGCCCGTCGTCTGGCGGCGCGTGAGCGTCTTGCCGCGCATCAGGAAGAGGCCGAGCAGGATCGTCGCGGCGCTCCCGATCATGAGGTAGACGACGGCCTTCGTGATCGAGAGGTCGAGCGGTCCGAGGTGGATCGGGATCCACTCGTGCTGCTCGAACTCGGTCGTCGGGTCGAATTGCCCGCGCGCGAGCGCGGGGGCCGGCAGTGCGAGCGCGGCGAAGGTGAGCGCGAGGAGTGCGCGCCTCACGCCGCGCCTCCGAAGTAGGCGAGGAGCGACAAGCCGAGCTCGAACGTGTACGCAAGGGCGTACGTCAGCGCGGCTGCGAGCGCGAGCTTCGGGTCCGAGGCCGCGGTCGCGACGAGGACCACGAGAAGTCCCAGCGCCTTGAAGAACATGCCGAACGCCTGCACGCCTGAGGCGGCGAGATTACTCACCCGAGCCCGCAGACGCGTCAGCAGGAGTTCGAGCGAGTGGACGGCGACCCAGAGCAGGACCGCGATCGCCCAGCCGGCGAGCCGCCAGCCGGCGAGGAGGAAGACCGGCAGCGCGAGGGCGAGGACGAGCGCGCTCCCGAGCGCCGGCAGCAGCCGCCCAGGGACCGGCCGGGGGGTGGAGAAAAGGGCCGACCTCACGCGTCCACCTCAGCTAGGGACCTACTAGGCTGGCGGCGCAGACGGCGGCGCTGGCAAAGCCAGCACCGCCTGAAAGCGGCATCGCAAGCGACGCCGCTCAAGAGAGGGCTCCGCGGTAGCGACGGTAGACGGAGTAGATGCCCGCCGGGATTCCCACGACCGCGCCGACGAGACATCCGATCCCGACCGAGCCGAGCGCCCAGCCGACCAGGGCGCCGATCGCGACTGCCGCGGCCGTCACGCCGATCAGGATCCCGCCTGCTCCGGCGGGCTCGAACGTCTGGCGCGGGGGTCGCTCCATCCGCCGGGAGCATATCAAGCTTGTAACAGCGAGAAATGGCTCCAGAACCGGGATTTCGGCGAACTTTGTATGCTCGCGAGCGTGCACGTCGAGACCGTCGGCCGCGGCCCCCGCGTCGTGCTCGTCCACGGGAGCGTCGGCAACGGCGCCAGCACGTGGTCGGCGCAGCGGCCGCTCGCCGAGCGGTTCACGCTCGTCATCCCCGACCGGCCGGGCTCGCCGCCGAACCCGCCGGTCGACCGCGTCGACTTCGAGGAGCAGGCGCCGCTCGTCGCCGAGCTCCTCGGAGACGGCGCCCACCTCGTCGGCCACTCGTACGGCGGCGTGATCTCGCTCTACGCCGCCGGTCTTCGCCCCGAGGCGGTGCGCTCGCTGACGGTGATCGAGCCGCCGACCTTCGGGGTGGCGCGGAACGATCCGGAGGTCGACCGGCTCGTCGACGACCTCGCCCGGCTCTGGAGCGAAGACAGGCCGGTCGACCCGGCGATCTTCCTCAGCGAGTTTTCGAGCCTGGTGATCGGCCGCCCCGTTCCGCCCGAGCGCGAGCTCTCGCCGGAGCTCGAGCAGGGTGTGCGGACGCTGATGGTCGAGCGCCCACCCGTCGAAGCCGACCCGCCGCTGGATGCGCTCGCGCGGGCATTGTTCCCGAAGCTCGTCGTGTCCGGCGCGCACAGCGCCGCCTTCGACCGCGTGTGCGACGTGCTCGAGCAGCGTCTCCACGCGGAACGCGCCGTGCTCCCCGGCGAGGCGCACAACGCGCAGCGCGCGCCGGGCTTCAACGAGAAGCTGGTCGACTTTCTCGCGCGAGCCGGAACGGACGAGGCCGACCCCGCGTAAGAGGACTGTGCTTCGCGCGTACCTGCTCGCGGCCGCTGCGATCAGCGGTGCGGTGTCCGCGCCGAAGGTCGCCGGCCCGCGGACGACGACCTCCGACCACCCCGTCTACCGCTTCACGGCCCGCGGCGCGATCGGATTCCGCTGCTCGTTCGACAGCGCGGCCCTCCA
Source organism: Gaiellaceae bacterium (assembly GCA_035640455.1). Lineage (GTDB taxonomy): Bacteria > Actinomycetota > Thermoleophilia > Gaiellales > Gaiellaceae > AC-50. The sequence goes on from DASQWB010000067.1 coordinate 8,998, forward strand.
TCGCTGCGCCGCCCGCTACTCGGAGGGGCTCGCGGTCGGCAGGCACGTTCTGCGCGTCCGCGCCGTCGGAAGGGACGGCCGGCTCAGCCGGCTCGTGTCGGTGAGGATCGTCGTTCGCGCTCCGCGGATCCCGCCGACGCTCGTCGCGGGCCGGCCGATCGCCGTCGGGCCGCAGCCTGGAGCCCCGGCCGTCGCCGCAGGGTCGATCTGGGTGCCGAGCACGCAGGATGGGACGGTCTCGCGCATCGACCCGGCCAGCGGTTCGACCACCGCGACGATCGCCGCCCTGCCGCCCACCACGGCCACGATGATCTGCGAGCCGTTCGTCGCCTGCGGGTTCATGAACGCCGCGCTCGCAACGGGCGATGACGTGTGGGTCAGCTGCGACTCCTGCGGGGAGGTCGTCCGGATCGACGTCGCAACGAACCGGGTCGTCACGCGCTACGCCGTGCCGCCGCGGCCCGGCGGGCTTGCCGTCGGCGGCGGCTTCGTCTGGGCCTTCCACACGCTCGCGCCCACGGTGAGCCGCATCGATCCCTCCACCGGCGCCGTGTCGACGTTCACCGTCGCAGGCGTCGAAGGCGCGGGAATCGCCTTCGGCCGGGGCTCGGTGTGGCTGCTCTCGAGCGCGCACCTGCCGACGTTGTTGCGGCTCGATCCGCAGACGCTCGCGGTGCAGGCACGGGTGCCGCTCGATCCGAGGGGGCGGCTGCACCCGTTCAAGGAGGCGTGGGGCCTCGTCGGCGACGACGACCGCCTCTGGGCGGCGAACCCGAACTACAACTCCGTGACGGAGATCGACCCGGCGGCGAACACGGTGAAGCGCCGGGTGCGCGGGCTCACGAGCTCTCCCATGGACCAGCCGTTCGCCATTGCGCTCGCCGGTCAGGACGTCTGGGTCGCGGCGAGAAACGGCGTGGTGCGCATCGACGAGCGAACAGGGGCGGTCACGGGGTCGATCGGGCTCCCGCAGGCAGGCGGCTTCGTCGGCGTCGCGTACGGGCTCGGCGCCGCCTGGGTGACGCACTACGACCGGGCGACCCAGACGCGCGTCAGGCCCGTGCGGCGAGCGCGGTGAGGTTGCGCGCCCAGCCCTCCGGGAAAGCCCAGTCGCGGTAGCGCTCCGGCACCGGGGCGTCCGGGCCGGCGGCGAGGAGATCGTCGAGGTAGCCGCGGAACGCGTCGAGGTCCGCACGCCCGCCGACCTCGCCGTGGCCGGGCACGAGGACGTCGAAGTCGAGCTCGCCGATCCGGTCGACGATCCCCGGCCACGCCTCGGCAACGCCGTCGCCGATCCAGCCGTGGCTCCGGACGAGGACGAGGTCGGCTGCGAAGAGGATGCCCACGTCCGCGAGGTGGAGGAAGGCGTCGCTGGCTGTATGTCCGCCGCCGTAGGTGAGGAGCTCGGCGCGCCCAAGGCTCCGGCGCTCGTCGAAGAGGTCGTCCGGGAGGCGCTGCTCGATCTCGGCGACCGCCGCGACGAGCTCGGGCGGCGCGTCGGCGGACGTCTGGAGCTCCTGCTGGAGGCCGGCGAGCCGCTCCTGGCCGCGGCCGGCGATCAGCTCGCGGGTCGCGCGCGTGGCGACGATCGGGGCGCCCTCGAAGACCTGGTTCCCACGGACGTGGTCGCCGTGCCAGTGGCTGTTCACGACCACCGACACCGGCGGCAGACCGAGCCGCCGCGCCTCCTCGAGCAGCTCGCGCGCGGCGAGCGGCGTGAAGAACGTGTCGAAGACGAGCGTCTCGCCGCCGAGGTCGACGAGACCGGCGTTTCCGACCGCGCCACGGTCCGGCAGTGCGATCGCCGCCCAAACGGCGGCGGCGACCTGCTCGAGGCGGAAGTGCGGCGCGGCCGTCAGGCCGTCCTACGGGCCGCCGCGGCCCGCGCCTCTTCCTCGCGCCGCCGGATGCGCGGGTTCGCGAGCTTCACGATCTCGAGGAGGTAGACCATGTAGACCGAGGCCGCGATCGCTGCAAGGCCGATCGCCGCGACGGCGACGCTCCGCCAGAGGTGCCACGAGCCGTGTGCGTGCGGGCGAATGAAGCGCGTCGCGAGCGCGGCGCCCGCGAGCGTCGCGCACCAGACGTAGATGTAGGCGACCGCGCGGCGCTGCGAGAAGCCGATGTTGAGGAAGCGGTGGTGCAGGTGCGCGCGATCGGCGAGGTAGACCGGCCGCCCGTGCTTCATCCGCTTCGCGACCACGAAGGACGTGTCGATGATCGGCACGGCGAGGACGAGCAGCGGGAAGAAGAGCGACGCGATCGCGGCCGTCTTGAGCAGCGACTGGATCGAGATCGTCGCGAGCATGAAGCCGAGCAGCAGCGCGCCCGAGTCGCCCATGAAGATCCGCGCTGGGTAGAAGTTGTGGCGCAGGAAGCCGAGCGTCGCGCCGAAGACGATCGCGGTCGCGATCGCCGCCTGCGGCTTGCCGAGGGAGAGCGCGATCAGGCTGAACGTCCCCGCCGAGATCGCGCACACGCCGGCCGCAAGCCCATCGAGCCCGTCGAGGAAGTTGACCATGTTCATGATCGCGACGATCCACAAGACGCTGAGCGGCACGCCGACCCACTCCGGCAGCTGGTGGATGCCGACGATCGGGAACGTGAACCGGTGCACCCAGATCCCGAAGCCGGCCGGGATCGCCGCCGCGACGACCTGGCCGCCGAGCTTCTCCCACCAGCGCAGGCCGCGGAAGTCGTCGACGGCGCCGAC
>DASQWB010000068.1:0-9658 GCA_035640455.1 Gaiellaceae bacterium
GTATGACGTGCCGGCGGATCCGTCGGGCTCGATCACGCCGGGTGGCGCGCCGGTCAGCGTGACGACGACGGCGCCGGGGCAGAACGCTTCCTATTCGTTCACGGCGACGCAGGGGCAGCGGGTGAGCCTGCGCGTCGACACGGGGACGATCACGTCGCCGTGCAGTTGTGCCGGGATCGAGTACGTGCGGATCATGAACGGCGGGCAGACGATCGGCGGGACGAGCCCGCTGGGCGGGAACTCGTGGGACTTCATCGACGTGCGGACGCTGAACGCAGGCACCTATCAGGTGGTGGTCGACCCGCCCGGGGACGCCTATGGGCAGACGACGCTGCGCCTGTACGACGTGCCGCCGGATCTGACCAGCCCGCCGCTGGTGGTGAACGGCGGCTCGCGGACGATCACCCTCGGCACGCCGGGTCAGAACGCGCTCTTCCCCTTCCACGGCCAGGGCGGGCAGACGGTGACCTTGCAGTGGTCGACGAGCACGATCTCGGGCACCCAGTACAAGATCGAAGACCCGAACGGGAACGAGCTCCGCGGCACCAACTGGGAGCCGCCCGGCACGGCCAGCATCACGACCACGCTCACGGCCGGCACGAGCGACAACTACAAGATCTACGTCAACCCGTTCGCCGACGCGACCGGCAACGTCACCCTCACCCTGACCGGCACCTCCCCGCAGGAGACCGGCTGCGGCTTATCGGGGGTCTTCTTCGGGGCGCGGTTGGCGAAGTGCGGCAGCGTCATGCTCAACGACCCGGTGAACACACTCACGGGCGCGTTCGAGAACCAGGCGACGGACGCGGCGCTCCCCGGAACCGGCGTGCCCTTCGACTTCACACGCTCCTACACCTCCTCCGACACCACCGTCGGGAGACTCGGGCAGGGTTGGACCGACAGCCTCTCCGCGTCGCTCGCGATCCAGCAGAACGGCGACGCGATCGTCCATTCCGAGGACGGGCAGCAGGTCTACTACACCAAGCAGCCCGACGGGAGCTTCGTCGGCGCGGCCGGCGCGCTCGCCACCCTCTCGCTCGTCGGCTCCAACTACCAGCTCGTCCGCAACGACCAGGTCACCTACACCTTCGACGGCCAGGGCCGGCTGACGGCGCTCAAGGACCGCAACAACCAGGGCCTGACTCTGACGTACAACGGCTCGAACCAGCTCACCACGGTGACGGACGCGGCCGGTCGCCAGGTGACGTTCACGTACACCGGCAGCGTGCTCACGCAGCTCGCGCTTCCGGGCGGACGCACCGTCTCCTACGGCTACACCGGCAACCTCCTCACCTCCGTCACCGACCTGAACGGAAAGGTGACGACGTACACGTACGACCCCGGAAACCGGCTGACGAAGATCACGGATCCGCTTGGCCACCCCCTCGTCCAGAACACCTACGGCTCGGACGGCCGCGTCACGGTGCAAAAGGACGCGCTCAACAACGCGACCACCTTCTCCTGGGACAGCGCGACGCAGACGACGACGGTGACCGACGCGCGCGGCAACGTCTGGAAGGACGTCTACCAGAACGGCGTGCTCCTCCAGCGCATCGACGCGCAGTCCAACACGACGCAGTACGGCTTCGACTCCAACCTGAACCAGACGAGCGTCACCGGCCCCGACGGCAACCAGGTGACGCTGGGATACGACTCGAAGGGGAACCTCACCTCCGCGAACTCGGCCGCGCTCAACGCGACGAAGAACGTCACGTACAACGCGCAGAACGAGATCGCCACCATCACCGACGCTCGCGGCAAGGTGACGACCTACGGCTACGACGGCAGCGGCAACCTGGCGAGCGTGACCGTCGACGGGCAGACCGTCGCCCAGTACGTCTACAACGCGCAGGGCCAGCTGACGAGCGCGACCGACGGGAACTCGAAGACGACGACCTACACCTACGACGCCAACGGGAACGTCGCTTCCGTCACCGATCCGCTCGGGAACAAGACGACGTACACCTACGACGCGGCGGGCAACGTCCTGACGCGCGTCGACCCGCTCGGGAACGTGCAGGGCGGGAACCCCTCCGCCTACACCTGGACGTACACCTACGACAACGCCGGGCACCTGCTGACGGAGACGAACCCGCTCGGCAAGACGACCACGAGGACGTACGACGACGCCGGAAACCTGAAGACCGTCACGGACGCCTTGAACCACGTGACGACCAACGACTACGACGCACAGAACCGTCTGATCAAGATCACCGCCCCGGACACCGGTGTCACGCAATACACCTACGACGCCGTCGGAAACCGACTGACGGAGACGAACCCGCTCAACCACGTCACGACGTGGACGTACGACTCCGACAACCGGCTCGCCAGCGCAACCACGTCGCTCGCCGAGAAGACGACCTACTTCTACAACTCGAACGGAAAGCTGATCAAGCAGGTCGACCCGCGCGGCAACGTCCAGGGCGCGAACCCCGACGACTACGCGACCACCTTCACCTACGACGCCGCGGGCCGGCTCTCGACGGAGACGGATCCGCTCGGGAACACGACGACCCACGGCTACGACAAGGTCGGAAACCCGACGATGGTGACGGACGCGAAGAGCCACACCACGAGCTACGCCTACGACGCGCAGAACCGGCTGACGTCGGTGACGGCGCCCGACGGCGGCGTCACGACATACACCTACGACGGCGGGGGCAACGTCCTCACCCGCGTCGACGCGAAGAACCACACGACGACCTACACCTACGACGGCGCGAACGAGCAGCTGAGCGTGACCTCGCCGACCGGCCAGAAGTGGACGTTCGCCTACGACGCGAACGGCAACCTCGTCTCGACGGTCGACGCCAACGGCAACTCCACCCAGACGGCGGGTGACGGGACGACGACCCGCACCTACGACGCCGTCGGCCGGGTGACCTCGATCGCGTACTCCGACTCGACGCCGGGCGTCTCCTTCACCTACGACGCGGTCGGCAACCGGACGCAGATGACCGACGGCTCCGGAAGCCAGACGTACACGTACGACGCCGCCAATCGGCTCACAGGCGTCACCCGAGGGACGAACACCTTCTCGTACGCCTACAACCTGGCTAGCAACCTGACCTCGCGCACCTATCCCGACGGCACTGTCACGACCTACGCGTACGACAACGACGAGCGGCTCTCGAGCGCGACGAGCGGCGGCGTCTCGACCGCGTACGCCTACGACCCGGCGTCTCACCTGACCCAGACGACCCTCCCCTCGGGGAACGGCTACGTCGAGACGCGCACCTACGACCGGGCCGGGCGCCTGACGGACGTGAAGAACGCCAAGGCCGGCTCGACGCTGTCGGAGTTCGCGGTCACGATGGACGCGGTCGGCAACCCGACCACGATCGTCAGAAGCGGCGCCGTCGCCAGCACGACCACCTACGGCTACGACGCCAACGACCGGGTGACCAGCGTCTGCTTCCAAGCGGGGACCTGCCCCGGCGGCAGCGACCCGTTCATCCGCTGGACGTACGACCTGGTCGGCAACCGGCTCACCGAGGCCCGCCCGACCGGGACGACGAACTACACGTACAACAACGCCGACCAGATGACCCAGGCCGGCGCGACGGCGTACACCTACGACCAGAACGGCAACGAGAAGACGGCCGGCTCGCGCACCTTCAGCTACGACCTCGCCAACCGGCTGATCTCGACCACCAGCGGCAGCACCACCACCACCTACACCTACGACGGCGACGGAGGTCGTCTCCAAGCCTCGACCGGCAACCAGGCGTCGAAGAAGACGAACTACCTGTGGGACGTGAACGGCTCGCCGGTGGCGACGACCGACCCCGTGGCCCAGCTTGCGCTGGAGCGCGACGGCAACAACGCCCTCCTGCGGCGCTACGTCTACGGCGCCCGCCTGATCTCGATGACGACCGGCGGCGCCGCTTACTACTACCACTACGACAACCTCGGCTCGGTCGCCAACGTCACCAACTCGAGCGGCGCCAGCCAGTGGACGGAGGTGTACGAGCCGTTCGGGTCGATCCGCACCGAGACGAAGAACTCGACCAGCGCGCCCGCGAACTTCATGAAGTTCACGGGCGAGTACCAGGACCCGACCGGGCTCTACCACCTTCGGGCACGGCAATACGATCCGACGACCGGACGCTTCCTCGGCCTCGATCCGGCTCCACCCGCCGAGCGAACACCGTCCGGCTCGAGCTACGCGTACGTGATGAACAGGCCTACGGTCCTCGTCGACCCGACGGGCCAGATCGCATTGCCGAGCGAGGACGGCCTCTGCGCCGCCAATCTCGCCAGCTCAGCGGCAGCCGAGGAGGATCGTGTCCTCAGCGCGACCTGCGAGGCACGGCGGCGAACCTGCGTCCAGCGAGCCGACGCGTTGCGGACAAACGTGGTCGCCGAAGCGAGGAAGTACCTCGGCGTCCCGTACGTCTGGGGCGGCAGCACGCCGAGGGGGTTCGATTGCTCGGGCCTCGTCCAGTGGGTCTACGGACATGCCAAGGGCGTATGGGTCGGGCTGCCGCGCACGACCTACACCCAGGTCGGCGCGGGAATCCAGGTCCCACGGTCGGCGCTGAAGCCCGGAGACATCGTCTTCTTCAACACGTACGGGCGCAACACCCACGACGGGATCTACATCGGCAACGGCAAGTTCATCCATGCACCGCACACGGGCGACGTCGTCAAGATCAGCAGCCTGAGCGGGTACTACATCTCGGTGTACAGCACGGCTCGCCGTATCATCCGGTGCGTAGGCGGGAAATTGATCGTGGCGCCGTGAGCGCAAGGAGCACGTGGCTGTGGACGGCGGCGGTCGCTCTGGCCGTCGCCGTCCCGGCTATCGCATCTGCGGCGCGAGCCCCCACTGTCACCGAACGCGCGGCCATCCGCCAGGCCATCTTCGATTACGTGACGAACAAAGGGCGCCCGGCGCGCCCGGTCGTCAAGCGAATCCTGGTGTCGACGCGAACGCTCCGGGCTCGTGCTTCGGGGCCGAACCGCTACAGGAGATTCGCGCGGGTCGATCTCGACGACCCGCGTGCTGGATTTGCAGCGGCCCTCCTCGGCTACTACGTCGCGCCCATCTCCGGCTGGCGCGTGCTCTCGCTCGGCTCCGCCCAGGTCGGGTGCGCCATGCCGGCCAGGATCTTCCAGGGGCGGAAGAGCGAGATCCTCGGTGAGCTCAGGCTGAGGTGCTAGCAGGGGCGACAGGACTCGAACCTGCAACCCCCGGTTTTGGAGACCGGTGCTCTGCCAGTTGAGCTACGCCCCTCGGTTGCGGCCGTTGGATTGTAGTCGGCCCTTTGCGGGCACCTCTCGACGGTGAGCGAGCACCGACCGGAAGAGCCGGCCGAGGACGAGCGCGACGACGACGAGCTCCAAGCCGAGCAGGAAGGCAAGGGCTACGGCGAGGACGAGGGCGAGCGCGACGAGGCGCTAGACGAGCAGTAGGCTGGAGCGCGTGGCCGCGCCGTCGCACCGGCGCGCTCTCGGCGCGCTCTTTCTCGTCCTCGCCGGCGGGTTCGCGGGGATCGCCGCGGCGGCGATCGCCTCCGACGCGGGCGCACGAGGCTGGGTCGTCGGCATCGCCGCGGCCGCGCTCGCGCTCTGGCTCGCCGGGCTCGCCTTCCGCGCGCTGAGACGGCCGTAGGCAGGAATATCCTTCGCGCGTGCCCGACGACACGCAGACGCTCTGGCGCGAGTACCGGCGCAGTCGCGACCAGCACGTCCGCGACCGGCTGATCCTCTCGTACGCCCCGCTCGTCAAGTACGTCGCCGGGCGGCTCGGCAGCGGCCTGCCCGCGCACGTCGACGAGGGCGACCTCGTCTCCTACGGCCTCCTCGGGCTGATCGGGGCGATCGAGCGCTACGACCCCGAGCGCGACGTCAAGTTCGAGACGTACGCGATCTCGCGCATCAAGGGCTCGATCATCGACGAGCTGCGCGCGATGGACTGGGTGCCCCGCTCCGTGCGCGCCCGCGCCCGCGACATCGAGCGGGCGATCGCCGAGCTCGAGGCACGCCTCGGCCGCGCGCCGACCGACGAGGAGATCGCCGAGAAGCTCGGCGTCTCGCAGGACGAGCTCGCGGACAGCCTCACCGACATCTCGCGCTCCTCGATCGCCGCCCTCGACGAGCTGTGGACAGTGTCCTCGACGGGCGGCGACCAGATCGCCTTGATCGACACGATCGAGGACACGCAGGGCCCGGAGCCGCAGTCGGCGCTCGCCGAGACGGAGATGAAGGAGGCGATCGCGGAGGCGATCGCGCGGCTCCCGGAGCGGGAGAAGCTCGTCGTGACGCTCTACTACTACGAGGAGCTGACGCTGCGCGAGATCGGTGAGGTGCTCGGCGTCACCGAGTCGCGCGTCTCGCAGCTGCACACGAAGGCCGTGCTGCGCCTGAAGGCGCGGCTTGCGGGCGCGGCGACGCGGTCCACGTTCGAGGCTTGAGCCGGATCGAGATCCGGCAGCTCGAGCCGGACGAAGCGCGGACGCGGACGGGTGAGCTGGCCGCGCTCCTGCGTGAGGCGGTCGACGCCGGGATGGCGCTCGGTCAGCTCGCGCCGGTGGACACGGAGCGCGCCTTCGCGGAGATGATCGGCGCGCTCGAGCCCGGCGAGCGGCTGCTCTTCGGCGCGTTCGTGGACGGCGAGCTCGTCGGCACCGCGCAGCTCGAGCGCGCCTCGCCGGCGAACTCGAGACACCGGGCGGAGATCCAGCGGGTCGTGGTTCGGGGCGACGCGCAGCGGCAGGGCGTCGGCCGGGAGCTGATGCGCGCCGTCGAGGCCGCGGCCGCGATCCACGGGATCACGCTCCTCTGGCTCACGACGCACGACCGCACGCCGGCGTGCGCGTTCTACGAGCGGCTCGGCTACGTGCGCCTCGGCGTGATGCCGGCGTACTCGCGGCGCCCGAGCGGCGAGCTCTGGCCGAGCGCGTTCTACTACCGGCTGCTCGAGCGACGATCGCCCGGCTCGACGTCGAACCGCGGCTAAGATCGGCGCGTCCAACCGCGCCCAAGGAGGATTGAAGCCGCATGCCGCTCGAGCCCGAGAAGATCCGCAACGTCGCCGTCGTCGGTCACCGCGGGACGGGCAAGACCTCGCTCGTCGAGGCGATGCTCTTCCAGGCCGGGGCGACGAACCGGCTCGGCACGGTCGAGGCCGGATCGACGGTGTCGGATTGGGACGAGGACGAGCAGCGTCGGCAGATGTCGCTCGCCGCCTCGCTCTGCCACCTCGAGCGCGACGGCCTGAAGATGAATCTCATCGACACGCCGGGCGACGCGGGCTTCCAGGGCGACGCGATCGCGTCGCTGCGGGTCGTGGAGGGCGCGCTCGTCGTCGTCAGCGGCGTCATGGGCGTCGAGGTGCAGACCGGCCGGATGTGGAGCCGGGCCGAGGAGCTCGGGCTCTCCCGCGTCGTCGTCGTGAACATGCTCGACCGCGAGCGCGCCGACTTCGCGCGCACCCTCGAACAGCTCCAGAGCCAGCTCTCCGAGCACTGCGTCGCCGTCCACCTGCCGATCGGCAGCGAGCACGAGCTGAAGGGGATCGTCGACCTCCTGCACACGAAGGCCTACATGAGCCCCGAGGGCGACCGCGAGGGCGGGCCGGTCGAGATCCCGGCGGAGCTCGCCGACGAGGTCGAGGACCTGCACACGAAGCTCCTCGACTCGGTCGTCGAGACGGACGAGGCGCTGATGGAGCGCTACCTCGAGGGCGAAGAGCTCGCGCCGGAGGAGATCGCCACCGCGCTCAAGGCCGCCGTCACGCGCGGCGAGGTCTTCCCGGTCGCGTGCGGCGTCGCGACGAAGAACCTCGGCACGACGGCGCTGCTCGACCTGCTCGCCGAGGGCATCCCGTCCCCGGCCGACAAGGAGGTGACGATCGGCGTCGACGGCGCCTCCACCGCGGCCTTCGTCTTCAAGACGATCGCCGACCCGTTCGCCGGGCGGATCAACGTCTTCCGCGTCCTGAGCGGCACGCTCTCCGGCGACTCGACGCTCGTGAACACCCGCGCCCACTCGAAGGAGCGGGTCGGCCAGCTCCTCGCGCTCCAGGGCAAGGAGCACCAGCAGACGCCGGAGTTCGGTCCCGGGGACATCGGCGCGGTCGCGAAGCTCAAGGAGACGATGACGGGCGACCTGCTGCTCGACGCCGAGCGCGAGGTCGAGGTGCCCGAGCTCGGCTTTCCGGAGCCGGTGATGAGCTTCGCCGTCACGCCGAAGTCGAAGGGCGACGAGGAGAAGGTGGCGACCTCGCTCCGCCGGCTCGCCGAGGAGGATCCGACGCTTGTCCTCCGCCGCGATCCGCAGACCGGCGAGCAGCTCCTGTCGGGACTCTCCCAGATTCACGTCGAGGTCGCGGTCGACCGGCTGCGGCGCCGGTTCGGCGTCGAGGTCGACCTGCACCAGCCGCGCGTGCCGTACCTGGAGACGATCCGCCGCGAAGCGCGTGCCCAGGGCCGGTACAAGAAGCAGACCGGCGGCCGTGGCCAGTTCGGCGACTGCCACATCGTCCTCGAGCCGCTCGAGGGACACACCGGGTACGAGTTCGTCGACCAGATCGTCGGCGGCGTCATCCCGCAGGGGTTCCGGCCCGCCGTCGACAAGGGGATCCAGGAAGCGATGCAGCACGGCGACCTCGCCGGCGCACCCGTGCAGGGCGTGCGCGTGCGGCTCGTCGACGGCTCCTACCACTCGGTCGACTCGTCGGAGATGGCGTTCAAGATCGCCGGCTCGCTCGCCTTCAAGTCCGCCTACGAGCAGGCCGACCCGGTGCTGCTCGAGCCGATCATGGAGCTCGAGGCGACGGTTCCGGACGAGGCCGTCGGGGCCGTGAACGGCGACCTCAACTCACGGCGCGGGCGCCTCCAGGGGATGGAGCCGCGCGGCGGCATCACGACCATCAAGGCCGAAGTGCCTATGGCGGACATTCTCACCTACTCGCAGTCGCTGACCTCGCTCACCGGCGGCCGCGGCGATTACCACATGCACTTCCTCCGCTACGAGGAGGTGCCGCCGCATATCGCCCAGAAGGTGATCGACGAGGCGAAGAAGGAGAAGGAAGAGGCGAAGGTCTAGCGCGGTCGGACGCTTGGGCCGCGGTCGGGGCGCTCTTCGGCGTCCTTCGGCGTCCCTCGGGTGCACCCTCTCTGTTCTCTATCCGGCGAAATGGCTGGAACCATCTCTCCTCTTCGCCTTCGAGGGGAAGAACCTGCTCGCGCCGCTAGGGAGGGATTGGCGGAACGCGGGAGAGGCCAGTGCCCATGCGGGCTATCGGTTGAGGCGGCTACGCCAGTTTCGCGGGCGTTTTACGCAGGTTCGGGGAGCCTGTTCGCGCGGCGCGGCGCCGTCGAGCGGAGCTTCGGGCGTCTCAAGAACGAGTACGGGCTGACGCCGCTCCGCACACGCGGACACGAGCGGGTCGCCCTCCACGCCGACCTCGTGATGCTCGCGCGGCTCAGTCAGGCGCTCGCGCGAGCACGAGCCGTTCCGCTTGCGGCCTAAGCCGCTGTGAGTCGCTTCCAAGGAGAAGCGGCTCGTGGCGGTGGAGGTCAAGCTAAGCGACGGCACAACGCTGAGGACTGCGGCGAGCGAGGTCCTCAACGATCTGGTTCGTGCGTTTCGCGAACGCAAGCAAGCCTACGTTCCAGTCGTCACCGAAGAAGGCGAGACGTTTCAC
>DASQWB010000069.1:0-3148 GCA_035640455.1 Gaiellaceae bacterium
GGTCGAGCCGACGAGCCTCGCGCTCGGCCGTGCCACCGGGGCCGGTTGGAACGACCGCCAGACGCTCGTCGTCCAAAACGTCTCGACGCGCGACGTCACGGTCCGGATCCACGTCGAGCGACGGAGCGAGGGCGCGGCGTCGATCCGCTTCGCGCTGCGGCCGGTGCGCCTCGTCCTCGCCCGGGGCGCCTCGCGCGAGATCCGCCTGCGGGCGAGCGTGGCGAGCGCACCCGTGGGGACGGCGACGGCGGAGGGCGCGATCGTCGTCGGGGCGGTCGGCGGCCAGCCGCTCCGGATCCCGTGGGCGATCACGTTCGGAAAGGCGCGGCGCGACCTGCTCGGCGACGTCTCGCTCTCGTCGCAGCGCTTCAAGCCCTCGGATGCGAAGCCGGTTGTCTTGACCGTCCAAGCCGGGAAGGTGCTACGTGCGGCCGGGCGCGACGAGGTCCAGCCGCTCGAGCGGCTCGACATCTCGCTATGGAACGCGCGCGGTGTCCGCCTCGGGCTGCTCGCGCGGCTCCGCGACGTCCTCCCGGGGCGATTCGAGTTCGGGATCACCGGCCGCAGCCCGGCGGGAGCGCCGCTCGCGCGCGGCGCCTACCAGCTCCGGATCGTCGCGAAGCCGACGACGAAGGGGCCGGCCACCCGCCGGTCGATCAGTTTCCGCATTCGATAGGCGGATATGATCCGGCCGCTTTTCGCGAGCAAATTCGGCCCTTTGGATTCCGGATAAGGAGCGGCACGTGACGTCAGTCGAAGCACCCGTCTCACACCTGCGCGAGAACCCCTACGACATCGCCCGCGAGCAGCTGCGGCGCGTGGCCGAGGCCTTCGAGATCGACTCGAACCTCGTCAACGTCCTCTCCCAGTGCAAGAAGGCGCTCGCCGTCTCGATCCCCGTCGGCATGGACGACGGCTCGGTGCACGTCTTCGAGGGCTACCGCGTCACGCACAACATCGCGCGCGGCCCGTCCAAGGGCGGCATCCGCTACCACCCCGACGTCACGCTCGACGAGGTCAAGGCGCTCGCGATGTGGATGACGTGGAAGTGCGCGCTGATGAACATCCCCTTCGGCGGCGCGAAGGGCGGCGTCGTCTGCGACCCGAAGCGGCTCTCCGAGCTCGAGCTCCAGAAGCTGACCCGGCGCTACACGAGCGAGATCATCAACGACATCGGCCCCGAGCGGGACATCCCCGCGCCCGACGTGGGGACGAACCCGCGGGTGATGGCCTGGATCTTCGACACGTACTCGATGAACAAGGGCCACTCGGTGCTCGGCGTCGTCACCGGCAAGCCGCTGGAGATCGGCGGCTCGCTCGGGCGCGAGGAGGCGACGGCGCGCGGCGCGCTCTTCTGCATCCGCGAGGCGGTGCGCAAGGAGCACGGCCGCGTCGACGAGCTGCGCGTAGCCGTCCAGGGCTTCGGCAACGTCGGCAGCTACCTCGCGAAGTTCCTCGCCGAGGACGGCGCGAAGGTGGTCGCGATCTCCGACTCGCGGACGGCGCTCTACAACCCGAACGGGATCGACGTGCCGGCCGCGTTCGCGCACAAGCACGAGACCGGCGGCCTCGCCGGACTGCGTGGCGCCGAGACGATCACGAACGAGGAGCTGCTCCTCCTCGACTGCGACGTCCTCGCGCCCTGCGCGCTCGAGCAGGTGATCACCTCGGAGAACGCCGACCAGGTGAAGGCGCGGATCGTCTGCGAGGGCGCGAACGGGCCGCTGACGCCGGCCGCCGACGAGATCCTCGAGGACCGGGGCGTCCTCATCCTGCCCGACGTGCTCGCGAACGCGGGCGGCGTCGTCGTCTCGTACTTCGAGTGGGTCCAGGGCCTCCAGGAGTACTTCTGGAAGGAGACCGAGGTGAACGCGAAGCTGAACGACATCGTCGTGCGCGCGTTCAACGAGACCTGGGCGACGCGCGAGACGCGGCAGACGAGCATGCGCGTCGCGGCCTACGGGCTCGCCGTGCAGCGGGTCTCGCAGGCGACGACGACGCGGGGCTTGTATCCGTAGAGTCGTCACGCTCTACAAGGCGGCGGGCTGCCACCTCTGCGACCGCGCGCGGGTACAGCTCGCAGAGCTTCGAGAGGAGCTCGAGTTCGAGCTGCGCGAGGTCGACATCACCGGCGATCGCCGACTCGAGGCCCGCTACCGCGAGCTGATTCCGGTCGTCGAGATCGACGGCGTCCGGGAGTTCGTCTACTACCTCCAGCCGGAGGCGTTCCGGCGAAAGGTGCAACGCGGTGAGCACGACTGACGAGGGTGCGGCGGAGGTCGTCGAAGCACTCGAGCGGACGAAGCAGGCAGGAGCCGCCTTCTGCACGTTCGAGTGGCGACTCTCGCGCCCCGGGGACGGCCGCAGCCGGCGCGGCGGGCTGCTCCCGTGGCTCGGACGACGCCTCGCGGCGAAGCTGGGCCAGGCACGACAGGGGTACGGCGTGGTCGACATCGGCGCAGCGCGCGCCGCTATCGACTTCGGGCACTTCGCGATCGTCGTCCAGGCCGGGCAGGAGTGGTCCGGCCGATCAGGCCGGTCACTCGCGTCACTGCGCCCCGGCCGCTCGGGCAGGCTTCAGCCGCTATGGCTCTTCGACCTCATGAGCGGGGTCACCGAGGCTCGGCCGGTCGGGGTCGAGGAGGCAGGTGGTCGGGCCTGCCGGCGCCTGGCTGCGCGCGCGGATGCCGTCGTGGCGGCGACGCACACCGACTTCGCCCTCCCGTCGAAGACGCGTCTCGCCGAGCTGCGTGCCGTCCCGTTCGAGGTCTGGATCGACGCCGACGGCGTCATCAGGCGCGCCCGCAGTCCCGACACCTTCGGGATGACACTCGAGCTGAAGGAGTTCGGTGTCGCGACTCCGGAATGGACGGCGCTCCCGACCTTCCGGTCCGATTCGATCGCGGAAAGCTGATACGAAGTCGCTTCGAAGAGGCGGCTTCACACGTCCCGTCGCCGCTCTACATCGGCCTGGCAGAATGGCGCGACGGTGTTACAAACCTCGACTCAAGGAGCTCCGGTGACGGATCGTCTGACCGTGGGGGTGGCGGCGCGCCTCTCCCGGTACCTGCAGGTCCTGACGCAGGCGAAGAAGATGGGCAAGGACCGCATCTCGTCGCAGGAGATCTCCGACTACACGAACGTGAAC
>DASQWB010000070.1:0-30386 GCA_035640455.1 Gaiellaceae bacterium
CTCGACCGGGGAGAGTCGTTCGTCGTCACCCGCAACGGAGTCCCTGTCGGCGAGCTGACACCTCTCCGGCAGCGGCACTTCATTTCCGCCGGCGCCGCTGTCGCCGCCTTCGCGGGCGCGCCAGCGGTCGACCTCGAGCGCTTCCGAGCCGATCTCGACGAGCTCCTCGACCAGGACGCCACGCCGCGTGCCTGACCATCGTCACGACCGGGGAATCGTCGATACATCGGTCGTCATCGATCTACAGCGAATCGATCCTGACGATCTCCCAGGAGAACTCGCCATATCGGCCGTGACGCTGGCGGAGCTTGCAGCCGGACCGCACTCAACAAACGATCCGATTGAGCGCGCTCACCGTCAGGACCGACTGCAACGGGTCGAAGCCACGTTGGATCCGATCCCTGTGGACGGCGGAGTCGCCCGGGCCTATGGCCGCATCTATGCCGCGGTCGCGTCTTCGGGCCGGAAGGCGCGCGGGCGCCGGGCGCTCGATCTCCTGATCGCGGCAACCGCACTCGCGGCTGGCTTGCCTCTGTACACCCGCAATCGTGACGACTTCGGAGAGCTCGACGGCCTGCTGGAGATCGTGGCCGTCGAGCTCTCCCGATAGACGGCTCGCCTAGCCCGACGCCATCGCGGTTACGAGATCGTTCGCGTCGTCGTCCTGGCTCACCTCCCACGCGAAGAGCCCGCGCAGGTTCTTGCTCGTCGCGAGCTGCGTCCGCTCGAGGACGCCGTGCGGATCCATGTAGCTGATGAAGGTGCCGCCGTCGAGGGTCGGGTTGTAGAGCCATGGGGCGCCGGCCGGGCCGTTCCAGTACCAGGCGAAGCCGTTGATCGCCTTGTCCTCGGCGCCGAGATTCTTCGGCTGCGCGAGCGCGGTCGGCCCGATCACCTCGAGGTTCCCGTCGGTGAGGCCGGTGTCGACGAGCTCGTGGAAGGTCGGCGAGTCGTTGTACGGCCAGGGCTGCGGCACGAAGCTCTGGTAGAGGCCGTTGTTCGCGCTCGGCACGCCGACGTAGCGCTTGCCGTAGAACGGGACGCCGAGCACGAGCTTGTCGGCCGGCACCCCGTTCGCGAGGTAGTAGTCGACGGTGCCCTTCGTCGTCCACGTCGACTGGATCGCGCCGCCGCCGACGAGCGGTTCCTTCGGGTCGAGCGAGAACGGCGAGTTGAAGTCGGTCCACGACTCCCACAGGCCGTGGAAGTCGAAGGTGAGCAGGTTGATCCAGTCGGTCGTCTGCGCGACGTCATGGAGCTCCCAGCTCCCGGACGAGTTCACGTTGCCGGCCGGGCCGTCGACGGTCAGGAGGTAGTGCTTCCCGGTCGTCGCGCCGTAGGCGTCGAGCTGGCTCCGGAACTCCTGCAGGAGCAGCGTCGCGTTGTGCTTGTCGGCGGGCGAGTGGTCGGCGCCGTTGCCCGGGTCGATGCCCGGGTACTCCCAGTCGATGTCGATCCCGTCGAAGAGCCCTGCCGCGACGCCCTCGCCGCCCGACTGCTCCGGCCAGCCGCCGGTCGGCAGGTCGCCCTTGATCAGGAGGTCGATGCACGACTGGACGAAGGCCTGCCGCGTCGCGGCCGTCGCGGCCACGTCGGAGAAGTACTTGGAGAGCGTCCAGCCGCCGATCGACATGACGACCTGCAGGCTCGGGTGCTCTGCCTTCAGCTTCATCAGCTGGTTGAAGTTCCCGAAGACGTGCTGGTTCGGGTCGGACGGGTCGTCGGCGATGCCGTCGACGGAGTTGTCGCCGCTCCAGGTCGGCGCCTGGTAGTCCGACCACGGGTCGCTGAGCGCGCACGTCCCGTCGGCGGTCGGCATCGCGAACGCGTAGTCGATGACGTTCAGCTTCGCGGCCGGGATCTGGTTCACGAAGTACCCGCGCGCGTAGCGGTCCCAGTTCGCGAAGAAGACCGCCCGCACCCGGCCGGGCGCGGAACCGGCGGCCGCGGCCTGGGCGACGGAGAGCGCCGCCACGGCGGCCAGGATCACGACGCCTACTCGCAGTGTTCTCATCGCTGCCTCCTCAGGTGCTCGAGCTCCGGCGGCGACTCAACCACATTCGCGGATGGTGGTCAATACCAGTCGCAGGCAGACCAGACCAATTTAGGCGATCTGGCTCAACCATCAACCTTCACATAGGACCACTTATCACGCTGATCAGGTCGACCGGTGGCGCGATGTCGCGGACGACGGTTCCCTTCGCGAGATCGACGACGTGGACGACGGCCGGCGTGCGGACGTAAGCGCGATTGCCGGCGACCTCGACGTCGTAGACCGGCCTCCCGTTGAAGAGCCCGAAGACCCTGCGTCCGCCGAGCGTGTACCCGCGGAGGCCGATGCCGGGTGCTGGATACCGGCCTGGTCCATAGACGAGCAGCTTTCCGGCGGCGACCGCAGCCGCCGTCGGCCGGCGGTCGAGCGTGCGCCAGCTCCAGCCGCCGGTGTCCACGAGCGCCGCCCCCGCCGGCGCGAGCGCCTCCTTCCGGGTGCGCGTGCTCACGAGGTCACGGCCCGAGACGAGCAAGCGCCCGCGCCCGAGCCAGAGCGCCGGCCGCTCCCGCGCGAGCACCGCCGTCACTCCCCCACCGCTTGGGGGCGCGAAGAGGGGGCCGAGGCGGTGATACGAGACGCGCATCGTCCGCAGGTCGACCTCGCCGACCGGGGCGTCCGCCGCGACGACGTACGCCCGCGCTCGGGCCGGGTCGACGGCGAGGCCGGCCCGGTCGGCGTACTCCAGGCCGTGCCGCAGGCGGACGCCGAGGCGAATGCGCTGCAGGGTCGCGCTTCTGAGCCGGCCACGCGAGTCGACGAGCGCGAGGCGCACGGCGCCTGTCACGCGCCTCAGCGGCAAGCCGGGGCTCGACGTCCGCAGCTGCGGGAGCAGCAGGACGAGGCCGAGCCGTGTCTGCACCGACGCGTCCGGGAACGAGAAGTCGGCGAAGCGGCGCACGATCCGGCCGGTACGGGGATCGACGACGACGCTTCCTCCCCGCTGGAGGCCGGCGACGAGCCGGCGCGGCGCCAGCCAGCCGAGCGCCTCGGCGGCGATTCCCGTCCGGAGGTGCCGGACGAGCTTCATCGTCCGGAGGTCGACGATCTCGATCCCGATGCCCTGCCCCCCACGGCTGAGCGCGACCTGCGAGCCGTCCGGCGAGAGGCTCCAGGCGCGGTGGTACTCGGCGATCCGGACGCGGCGCGAGACCGGCTTCAGCGAGAGCGGGTCGAGGCGCGCGAGCGTGGCCGCGCCGCCGCTTGCCGACTCGAGCACGCCGACGAAGGGCCTGCTCGACGCTCCTCGGGCGTCCGCGCCTGCGCACGACGCCAGCCCGACCACGAGTGCGACAGCAGCGCTGACGAGTGCGGGGCGAGCCTGGCTTGAGCCGCGAAGCACAAGGGTGAGATCATCCGTCACGCAGATGAAGAGGACGCTCGCATACGTCGGCGTCGCAGTCGTCGCTCTGGTGCTGGTCCTGTTCGTTACCGGGCTGAGCGTGGCGCGGGTCAGCTACTACAAGAGCGGCGGCCTGCCGCCGTTCGGTGAGTCGCGCCCGAAGCCCGAGCGCCTCGATCGCTCGTTCGTGATCGGCTTCCACCCGATCTGGCGTGACCGTAACGAGGCCACTCACTCCTGCTCTGTCCGCGATGCCCAAGACACGGTTGCACGCGTGAGCGGCCTCTGGGGCGGCCGGCCCGCGGACGGGCTCGAGATCGACTCGTGGTGCGAGGAGCCGGTTCGCCTGGCGATGTGGGGGGTCGAGATCGGGCGCTGAAGGCGGAGGCGCGCGGAATCAGGTGACGGGATTCGTCGGCGCCGACGTGACCGGCTTTGAGCTGACCGAGTTCGTCGCGGTGACGGTGACGGTGATCCGCATCCCCGCGTCGGCCGTGCCCGGGACGTAGGTGGGCACGACCGCGCCGGCGATCGGGGCGCAGTTGGCGCCGGTCGCGTCGCAGTGGTTCCACTGATACGTGAACGAGGTCGGGCCGCCCACCCAGCGGCCGCGGTCAGCCGTGAGCGTGGCTCCCTGGCGCGCCGTGCCGGCGATCGCTGGCGGAGTGACGTTGCGGATCTGCAAGGCGGCCTGGAGGTGCTGCGCCAGCTTCCGCGCTGCGGCGACCTCCGTCGCGCTCACGAGATGCTTTCTTGGGTAGCCGCCGAGCTCGACCACCCCGATCGCCCGGTCGAGGAGGACGACGACCACTCCCACGTCGAGGGTGCCGCGGTTGGTATGAAGCCTGATCGTCTCGCGAAACGCGCCCTGCGCAACTTGGATCAGGGTGACGCGCCCGAAGGTCACGGCCTTCACGCGCAGAGCACCCCGCGTGGCCCTCGCGACGTTCGCCTTGATGCCGTTCGCGATGCTGCGCCGACCCGCGGCCGTGCTGAACGTGTTGAGGGCGCCGTTGTAGACGAGCAATGCCGTCCCGGCGTCATCGATGAGGTCGACGACCGAGTAGGCGTCGAGGAGACGCTGGCCGTTCAGGCGAGCTCCCGGGCGAAAGTCCCGTTCGAAGCTCGCCACGACCGGTGACGAGGCCGATTGGAAGCCCTCCTGCGCCACGGCCGCTCCGCGCGCGAAGTCGGTCGTCGCGAGCGCCATCGTCTCGAGCTGAGGACCTTCCGGGGGCGATCCCGCCGCCCACGCAGCGGCCGCCGCCGCGAAAGCGACAGCAACAGCCGCGACCGCCATCGCGCGTCGCCGTCGGAGGATCCCGCCTGCCCTGCTCGACCCCATCCCGCTCAGACTGTAGGCAGGGCTCCGCGTGTCTTCAAGAGCCCGTCGGTTTGGCGGCGTGGGATCCCCGCGGTGGAGTTACGCCTTCGTACGCGGTGGGGGATATCAGGGCGCGAAGTCGGCTCAAGGCTGATCGACTACAAAGAGACGCCTCCCCAGTGCGTGCCCACGCTGGAAGTCGCCGGCAAGCGCTAATCGCCAATTCGCGCGTGAGGCTGGTGGAGTGACTCACCCGGCGGACAAGGCTAAAGGGTCGTCGAGCGTGACGACCGTGGCGAGAGCTAACGTGGAGGAGTGACGAATACGAGTCGCGATGGCGAGGCGCTCCGCGCGCGTCGCGCCGAGCTGGCGAGGCAATTCGATGGAGTCGGTTCCGCGAGCGAACTCTTCGAGTTCCAGCGGGCGGTCGCAGATGAAATCCGTTCAGCGGAGCCTGTGGCGTTTCGAGATCGTGCCTCACCTGAGCGGGAACATCTGAAGCTGATGAGGTTGTTCGGCGACACAATCGCTCACGCGACGCTTCACACGCACACGATCCAGCAACTTTCAAAGCACCCAGGAAAGCCGCCGCCGCTCTCGCATGGCGTTGGCTTCAACTTCGTCCTGAAATGCGCGGCCCTTGTGGCGGACGCTGGATATCCAGTGCGAATCTGCGACGTCACGAACGTACTAAAGACCGCGGATCTTGTAATCGGAAATCCGGAGACGCCATCGCTAATCGAGTGTGCGTCTGACGGCGGCCCGACCGAGCCGAAGGGCCGGAAGGCCCGGCAGCTAGCTCGCATGGAGGCGGTCAGGGACATTCTCATGACGGGTGAAGGATTCGTGCCGGGGACGCTCGCGCCGGTGAAGGTGCTCAACACATCAGTTCGGGCAGAGCACAATTGGGATTTGGTTGAGAACGCTGCGCGTCAGGCTCAAGCCGAAGGGGTCGGCGTCTTCGGAACCGATGGCGAGATAGTCTGCGCGGTCCGGAGCGATTCGCGGCAGGAGCTTGAGTTGTGGTTATCCGAAGAAGCGCACCGATTGACCGCGGACTTCCACGAGCCATTGTGCGCTCTCGTGAGTAGCCGGCTGGATGATCCTCTGCCGACCGTGCCGCCGCCGCTTGGCTACCCAATTCCGCTCGATCTTCGTCTCTGCTTGCTTGAGCGAGACATCCGCTTAATCCATGTGATCGACGTGGCCGCGTTCCTAGAAATCGAGCATGATGGGGTCCGGGTTACAGAGCTGTTGCGGGATCGGCACGGGAATCTCATGCAGCCGCCGTTTGTGTTCGAAAGTGCCAACGGAGTCGTTGGTGCGTGCTCAAGCCGATTTCTTGACGAGGTGCTGTTCGGATTCGTGACGATCGAAAGCAGCGCCAAGACGATGCTGAGTGGAGTGGACGAATTCTATGAAGCTGAAGGCGTTGGGCATGAAGGCCACGTGCCCACGGAGCTTGAGGATCTGATCCTCGAACTCAAGAAGCGAGTTCTCCGCACCTGAGCGACGTTCAACCCCCGACGGGAAGGTTGGCGCTCATAAAGAGTGCCGCCGCCGGCTCTTCGGTCGGGTTCTGCCAGCTTTCAGGCTGCGCGGCGGTGGACCAGGAAGCTTCAACGGCCGTGGGAGCGCACGAGGGTCGGTCGCGAGCCTGAAAGCGGCAGGCGCAACATCGAGGCCGCAACGCTTGAAGAGGCTCGCCGAATCAGCCGGATTGCTCAACGAAGCCGGTTCGAGCATGGGCGCACCTGGGATCGAACCAGGGACCTCCCGCGTGTGAAGCGGGCGCTCTCCCGCTGAGCTATGCGCCCCAGCCGCCCGAGGATACCGCCTCCGGCGCCACTGCCGGCTTTGCCGGCGGTGGCCGCTTCGGCCCTCCGGTAGCCGAAGACCCGCGCGCAGTCGCAAGACTTCGCGCGGCAAAAACCCGGGGACCTGCGAGCGATCCTTAGCGCTGCTACCTCCCGGTCCTGACGCGGTTCGGAACGATCGCAGTCCCGCGGGCGCGACCAGTCTAGCGGCGACGGCGCACGAACTTCACGCCGCGGGAGGGGCCGCCCTCGTTGCCGTGCAGGTCGTTCCCGCGAGCTTCGACGCCGAGGGTCATGCGCCAGCCGGCGAGGCCCGGCCCGCGATTCCCGCGCACGACGTTTCGCGCGACCACGGCCCGCCCGCGGCCGTCCTCCTGGCCGCCGTAGAAGACGATCCCGCCGTGTTCGGTGCCCTTGCCAAGGCCGTTGCGCAGGATGCGGTTCCCGACGATCGCCATCCGGTCGGCGTTGATCGAGAGGCCGGAGCTCGAATTCAGCGCGACGAGGATCCCCGGGCCCGCATTGTCGGCGATCAGGTTGTTCTCGATCCGGAGGTCGAGTGCGAGCTCGCCGCGGCTGTTCGGCT
The DNA here is from genome assembly GCA_035640455.1 of Gaiellaceae bacterium. Taxonomy (GTDB): domain Bacteria; phylum Actinomycetota; class Thermoleophilia; order Gaiellales; family Gaiellaceae; genus AC-50. The sequence goes on from DASQWB010000070.1 coordinate 7,120, forward strand.
CGATGTCGATGCCCGCCGAGGGATTGCCGCCGCCGCCGGGCTCGGGCTTGTAGCTGTTCGAGGCGCCGGTGATCCTGTTGCCGGCGATCCTGAGCCCGATGAAGCTCACGGCCGAGACGACGTTGCGGCCGCCGCCCGAGAGGCGGCAGTGGAGGATGGAGACGCGGCTCGCGTAGCCGTCGCCGTTCGCGCGGTCGCCGACGTAGACGTCGTCGATGGGCGAGCCGCTGACGGTCACGTTCCGAACGACCACTTCGTGGCCGTAGATCGCGATGCCGTAGGCGCGCGCGGCCGCGGGAACGACCACCTTCAGCCCGCGGATCGTGACGTGAATCGGAGTCGAGTCGAACTGCCGGCTCCGGTTGACGAAGAAGACGGCGTCTGACGCGACGGAATCGCCGTCGGGCGAGACGAGCCGCACCGGGCCGGGCCCGAGGGAGCGGATGCAGGCGCCGTTCGAGACGATCTGCGTGTGGTCTTTGCTGACCCAGAGCCCGCGGGTGGCGTAGCAGGCGCCGTTCGGGAGCTTGGGCAGGAAGATCCGGCCGTCACCGGCGTCGAGCCGCGCCTGGAGCCAGCCCGTGTCGTCGCGAGCCACTCGCCCCCGGCTCGCCCCGCCTCCGGCAGCCGCGCCGGCGACGATCGCGGCCGCCACGACCAGCGCACAGAACTTCATCTCGACCCCCTTTGCGTGTTCGCGGAAGGATGGCTCCGGAGCCGCGGCGGGGCAAGCGGCGGGCTCCTCTAAGATCGGCTCGTGACCGCCCTCTACCGCAAGTACCGTCCGCAGGACTTCGAGGAAGTGGTCGGGCAGGAGCCGGTCGTGCGCACGCTGCGCAATGCGATCGAGCACGACCAGGTGCGCCAGGCCTACCTCTTCGCCGGCCCGCGCGGCACCGGCAAGACGAGCCTCGCGCGCATCCTCGCGAAGGCGCTCAACTGCGCGCAGGGGCCGACGGCGACCCCGGACAAGACCTGCCACGCGTGCCAGGCGATCGCAAACGGGACCTCGCTCGACGTGGTCGAGATGGACGCGGCCTCGCAGCGCGGAATCGACGACATCCGCGAGATCCGCGAGCGCGTCATCCTCCAGCCGGCGGAGGGTCGCTACAAGGTCTACATCCTCGACGAGGCGCACCAGCTCACCTCGGCGGCCTTCAACGCGCTGCTGAAGCTGATCGAGGAGCCGCCTCCCCACCTCGTCTTCGTCTTCTGCACCACCGACCTGCACCAGATGCCCGAGACCGTGCGCTCGCGCTGCCAGACCTTCGTCTTCGCGCGCCCGCGTCTCCCCGAGCTCGTCAAGCTGCTGCGGCGGGTCGCCGACGGCGAGGGGATCGAAGCTCCGGACCAGGCGCTCGCGCTCGTCGCCCGCGGCGCGCGCGGCTCCTTCCGCGACGCCGTCTCGACGCTCGACCAGCTCTCCTCGGCGACCGAGGGTACGGTGACCGTCCAGACCGTGCTCCAGCTCCTCGGCGCGGTCGAGGAGGAGGCGCTCTTCCGGCTCTGCGACCTCGTCGTCGACCGGGACACGTCCGGCGCGCTCGCGTTCGTCGAGGAGCTCGCCGAGCAGGGGCAGGACCTCGGCCGCCTCGTCACCGACCTCCTGGAGCACCTGCGCCACCTCCTGCTCGTGCGCCACATGGGCGAGGTGCCCGAGTCGCTGCCGGTCACCGAGGAGACGCGCGAGCGGCTGCGCGCGCAGGCGAACCAGCTCGGCGAGGCGACGGTGCTGCGCCTCTGCGATCTGCTCGCGGTGGCGGTGGACGACATGCGCCAGGGCGGCGACACGCGCCTCCCGCTCGAGCTCGCGCTGGTCAAGGTGACGCGCCCCGCGGCCGACCTCTCGCGCGAGTCGGTCGCCTACCGGCTCGAGCAGCTCGAGCAGCGGCCGGCGCCGCACGCGACCGCCGAGGAGCCGGCTCCGGCCGCCGCGCCAGAGCCGTCCGCTCCTCCATCCGTGGATCTCGAGGCGCTCCAGGAGGCTTGGCAGCGAAGCGTCCTCCCGGCTGTGACCGAGCGCTCGATCCCGACCGGCACGATGCTCGCCGAGGCCAGGCCGGTCGAGCTCTCCGGCGACGAGCTGACGCTCGAGTTCCCGCCGAACGCCACCTTCCACCGCCAGTTCGCCGAGGAGCCGAAGGCCGCGACGCTGCTGCGGGAGGCGCTCTACGAGGTGACCGGCCGCCGCCTCGCGGTGACGTTCGCCGTCGGCGAGGACACCCAGGCCGCGGAGGAGGAGGTCGCCCAGACCGAGGAGGACTTCATATCGCTCTTCAAGGACACCTTCGACGCGCGCGAGATCGAGGAGGATCGATAGCCGCCATGGGCATGGACATGAACAAGATGCTGCAGCAGGTCCAGCAGATGCAGGAGCAGGTGACGAAGGCGCAGGAGGAGCTCGCGAACGAGACCGTCGAGGCCTCGGCCGGCGGCGGCATGGTGACCGTCAAGGCCACGGGCGCGCTCCAGATCACCGAGATCAAGATCGCGAAGGAGGCCGTTGATCCCGACGACCCGGAGATGCTCGCGGACATGGTCCTCGCGGCCGTGAACGAGGCGCTGCGCTCGGCGCAGAGCCTGATGGAGTCCCGCCTCGGCGGGATGATGGGCGGCCTCGGCGGGCTGGGGCTGCCGGGGCTCGGCCCCTAGCGCTCCTCCTTGCGCCACCAGAAGCGCGGATCCGGCTCCTCCGCCGCCCGCAGCTCCTCCAGCGGGGAGTGGCCGTAGCCTTCGAGCGTCAGCTTGGTCTGCGCCACGAATCCCACTGCGGTGAGCGAGAAGGTCAGCGCGTGGACGGTGACGTTCCAGCCTGTGAGCGGCCCCGCGTCGTCGAGGTGCCCGCGCTCCGCGTCGCTGCGGACGTCGAAAACGGCGACGCCGCCGTGCGGTCGATCGGCGAAGTGGTCGTGGAACACGACGAGGCCGCGCCGCTCGTCCTCGATGTACTCGTTCACGGCTACGTTCGCCTGACGAGCCGTCGTTCCATCTGGAGCGAGGGCGTAGACGAGGTAGCAGCGTCTCGCGCTAACCGCCGAGGCGCTCGCGGATCGCCTTGCGCAGCTGCGCGCTGAGCTCGGGCATCTCGCGCTCGAGGCTGCGCAGCTGCGGCCCGAAGATCACGATCAGCCGCATGTGGCTCGTCGCCACGACGGTCGCCGTCCGCCGCTCCGCCTCGAGCAGGCCGATCTCGCCGAAGAAGTCGCCGGGGCCGAGCTCGCGGAGCTTCTCGCCGTCCTTGACGACGTCGGCCGTCCCCTCCTCGATCGCCATGAACTCGTAGGCGAAGCGGCCCTGCTCGGCGAGGTGCTTGCCCTCCGGGACCTCGACCTCGTCCGCCGCCCGGGCGATCTGCTCGCGCTCGCGCTTCGAGAGCGACGCGAAGAGCGGGATCTCGGCGAGCTTGTCCGCGATCACGTGCGCATTCTGTCACGCTCGGCACCGCTTGCGGTGCCGAGATTCAGGACGTGCGGGCTTTGCCCGTACGTCCGTCTCAAATGACCGGTCGATGCATATGGATCGAATAGGAGCGGCGTCGATCCAGCCAGGCACAATGACGCCGTGTTCGGCCCGTCTGTGGACAACTTGGTGGCCCAGCTCAGCCGCCTGCCGGGGATCGGAACGCGCACCGCGCAGCGACTCGCGTTCCACCTGCTCCAGGTCCCGAAGGACGAGGCCGGCGCCCTCGCGCGGTCGATCGACGAGGTGAAGGAGCGCGTCCGCTTCTGCCGCGAGTGCGGCAACCTCACCGAGGAGGAGCTCTGCGCGATCTGCCTCGACGCGCGCCGCGACCACACTCTCGTCTGCGTCGTCGAGCAGCCCGTGGACCTAGTCTCGCTCGAGCGGACGCACGAGTTCCGCGGCCTCTACCACGTCCTCGGCGGCGCCCTCTCGCCCCTCGACGGCGTCGAGCCCGAGCACCTGCGGATCGACGAGCTGCTCCGCCGCGTCGACCGAAACGGCGTCCAGGAGGTCGTGCTCGCGACCAATCCGAACATGACCGGCGAGGCCACGGCCGCGTACCTCGCCGACCGCCTTCGCGGCCGTGTCCGCGTGACGCGGCTCGCGAGCGGTCTCCCCGTCGGCGGCGACCTCGAGTACGCCGACGAGGTCACGCTCGGCCGCGCGCTGGCCGGGCGTCGCGAAATGTAGTTAGGCGGCCTCTCGCTCGCCTCTGAGCATGCGAGGCGGAAGGCGTTCCACGATCTGTTGCCAGTGCCCCCAGAAGCGGGCGGTGTCCCAGGCGATCCAGAAGCAGAGGATCGCCAGCGGGATCTCGCTGAGCACGGCCTCGCCGACGGCCAGCCAGACTTTCTCGTCGCCGGTCGAGAGCAGGACGTCGAACCAGGCGTCCGTCAGGAGGAGCGTCCCGGCCGCGGCCGCTGAGGCCTGGAGCCACGGCTTGCGGCGCCAGGCGGCGAAGGCGGTGAGCGCGAAGGCGAAGATCTCGGCCACGTCGAGCCCCACCCACGCCGCGTCCCAGTGCTCGGAGACGTGGCGCGAGGGAAGCGTGACCGTCAGCCACAGCACCCACGGCAGTAGCGCGATCGAGACGAGCACGAGGATCGCCACGATCCACCGCGGCTCCGCGGCCCCGACGAGCGACTCGAGCGGAGCCGGCGGACCTGTGTCCTGTGTACGCCTCACTCCCGAGTTGTACCCGTCCCGGCAAGGCCTGCTCGTACACTCTCGGCGATGACCGCGACCGAGTACGAGGCCGTTCCGGCCGTCGCGCCCGCCGCTCCCGCGGCCCGAGCGGGAACGGTGGTGATGAAGTTCGGCGGCACATCGGTCGCCGACCCCGACCGGCTCCGCGGCGTCGCGCGGCGGATCGCTGCGGCTCGTGAGCAGGGCAGCCGCGTCGTCGCCGTCCTGTCGGCGATGGGGCAGACGACGGACGAGCTCGTCGCGCTCGCGCACCGGGTCTCGCCGCGCCCGAAGCCGCGCGAGCTCGACATGCTGATCTCGGTCGGCGAGCGGATCTCGTGCGCCCTCGCGGCGATGGCAATCCATGACCTCGGCTACGAGGCGATCTCCCTCACCGGCTCGCAGGCTGGGATCGTCACCGACACGGTGCACGGGAAGGCGAAGATCGTCGACGTGCGGGCGCGCCGCATCCACGAGGCGCTCGACCGCGGCCAGATCGTGCTCGTCGCCGGCTTCCAGGGCGTCTCGACCGACTACGACATCACGACCCTCGGCCGCGGCGGCTCCGACACGACGGCGGTCGCACTCGCCGCCGCGCTCGGCGCCGACTCGTGCGAGATCTACACCGACGTCCAGGGCGTCTTCACCGCCGATCCCCGGATCGTCCCAGGCGCGCGGAAGCTCACCAGCATTACCTACGACGAGATGCTCGAGCTCGCCGCCTCGGGGGCGAAGGTGCTGCAGCTACGCTCCGTCGAGTTCGCCCGCAACCATCACGTCACGCTGCACGTCCGCTCGACGTTCACCGACGCGGACGGCACCTGGATCCGGGAGGAAGACGAGCAGATGCTCGAGAAGGCGATCATCTCCGGCGTCACCCACACCACCGAGGAGACGGTGTACCGCCTAGAGGGGATCACCGCCGCGTCGCTCTTCACCGCGCTCGCGGAGGCGAGCGTGAACGTCGACACCATTGTCCAGACGAGCCCCGAGATCGTCTTCTCGGCGCCGACCGAGGACCGGCCCGACGTCGAGGCCGTCCTCGACCGCCTCGGCGTCGAGTGGTCGGCGCGCGACGACCTCGGGAAGGTGAGCCTGATCGGGGCGGGAATGAAGAGTCATCCCGGGATCGCTGCGAAGACGTTCGCCACGTTGGACGCCGAGGGGATCCCGGTCCAGGTCGTGACCACGTCGCCGATCAAGATCGCCTGCCATGTCCCGACCGAGCACGTCGGCCGGGCCGTCCGCGCCCTCCACGAGGCCTTCGAGCTTGACCTCGTCGTCGACTGAGGCTCGGATCGGCGTCGTCGGCGCAACCGGCGCCGTCGGCGGCGTGACCCTGGCGCTGTTGGCCGAGCGCGGCTACGAGAACGTGCGTGCGTTCGCGTCGTCCCGGTCGGCAGGGACGCGCGCGGGGGACCTCGTCGTCGAGGAGGCGACGCCGGAGGCTCTTGCCGCCGGCGACCTCGACCTCTGCTTCTTCTCCGTCGGAACGGCAGCCAGCCGCGAGCTCGTGCCGCACGCCCTGAGCGGCGGCGCAGTGTGCGTCGACAAGTCGGCGGCGTTCCGGCTCGCGGACGGCGTGCCGCTCGTCGTGCCGGAGGTGAACGGCACTCGTGCACTCGTGCACGAAGGGATCGTGGCGAACCCGAACTGCTCGACGATCCCACTGACGTGCGTCCTCAAGCCGCTGCAGGAGGCGGCGGGCCTCGTCCGCGTCCGCGTTGCCACCTACCAGTCGATGTCGGGCGCGGGCGCGCGGAAGATGGAGGCTCTGCGGGCCGCCGATCCCGCCGAGCTCGACCTCGCCATGGACTGGAGCTTCGACGGCGAAGAGTTCGAGGACGAGTCGAAGCTCCGCGCCGAGACGCGCAAGATCCTCGAGCTGCCCGACCTGCCGCTGAGCCCGACGTGCGTGCGCGTGCCGGTGCTCGTCGGCCACGCCGAGGCGGTGTGGATCGAGACGGAGGAGCCGCTCGCGGCGGAGCAGGCGCGCGAGCTGCTGGCCGCCGCGCCCGGGGTGCGCTTGGAGGACTTCCCCACTCCGGCCATGGCCGCGGGGCGCGACGACGTACTCGTCGGCCGCATCCGCCGCGACCGCGCGGCCGAGAACGGGCTGGCCTTCTTCGTCGTCTGCGACAACCTGCGCAAGGGCGCCGCGCTGAACGCGATCCAGATCGCGGAGCTCGTCCTCGCCCCCGCCCGCGCCGCCGCCTGAGCCTCCTCGACGAAATCCGCGCCGCGAACGATCGCTACGCGGCGTCGTTCCCGCAGCGGGATCTTCCGCCGGAGCCGTCTCGCCGCTTGGCGGTCCTCACGTGCAAGGACGCCCGGCTCGACCCGCTCGCGGCGCTCGGCCTCCGGCTCGGCGAGGCGCACGTGATCCGGAACGCAGGCGGCCTCGCGACGGACGACGCCATCCGCTCCCTCGTCATCTCGAGCATGCTCCTCGGGACCGAAGCCGCGCTCGTCGTCGGCCACACCGACTGCGGGATGACCCGCTTCTCGAACTACGAGCTCCGCCAGCGCCTGCGCGACCGGGGCGTCGACGCGGACGAGATCGACTTCCTCCCGTTCCCGTTCGTCGACGCGCGGGTGGCAGAGTCGGTCGAGAGCCTACGGGCTTCGCCCCTCCTCCCCGCGTCCTTCGAGGCGCACGGTCTCGTCCTGGACGTCAAGACGGGACGCGTCCGGCTAGTGACCTGACGTAGCGCTCCGCGGAACGACGCACCGCGGCCTTGCCGTCGGCAGCGACGACGCGGCCCCACCAGGCGCCGTAGATCCGGTCGAACTCGAACGGCTCGAGCGCCGCGACGATGCGCTCGATCGCCGCCGGCGGCAGCGGGATCAGGTTCGGGTAGCTGTACATGAAGCTGACCCAGCGGCGGTCCGGGACGACCTGGACGATGTCGCCGGAGAGCAGGGCGTTTCCGGCCGCCCAGTGCAGCACCGTGCCGCCCTCGAAGTGGCCGCCGCAGCGGACGAGCGTGAGGCCCTCGCCGAGCAGCCGCGTCTCGCCGTCCCAAAACTCGATCCGATCGTCCGGCCGCATCACCCACTCCCGATCGGCGGTGTGGAGGTGGATCGGGGCGTCGAAGGCGCGCGCCCACTCGACCATCGACGAGTAGTAGTGCGGATGCGAGATCGCGATCGCCGCGAGACCGCCGAGCTCCTCGACGCGCGCGCCGATCTCGTCGTCGAGGAGCGAGATGCAGTCCCAGAGGACGTTCCCGCCGGCCGCGCGCACGAGCAGAGCGCGCTGGCCGATGGCGAAGCTCGGGTCGCAGCCGATGCCAACAAGCCGCGGCTCCTCCTCGCGGATGTCGGCGCGATGGTCGCGCCCGAGCTCCTCGAGCGTCGTCCACTGCTGGCCGTCCCAGCCGACGTACTGGCGCTCGTCCTCGCAGATCGGGCAGCGCAGCGGCGGCTCGGTGCTCTCCGCGAACTGGCTCCCGCAGGTGACGCAGATGAACTTCGGCATGCGGCGCTACGAGCGCCGCAACGGGATGAGCCGCCTCAACAGACGCCGCCGCCGTTCACGTCTCTCGCGCTCCTCGCGACTGAGGCGCCGCAGCTCAGCGATCCGCGCCTCGGTGTGACGCCGAAGCTCGTCCGGCTCACCGCGCCGGGGAGGACGCCAGTCGGGCAATTCACTCGTCATCGGGATCCTCGCCCCTCACGAGCAGCTCGATCGTGTCGAGCTTCGCGTCGAGTCGCATCAGCCAGACGAAGATGGTGTTCACCTCGTCGCGATCGATCGGCAGTGAACGGCGGCGGAACATGCGCCCATCGTGCCGAAGCTGTCGCCACGCCGCAAGACGGCCGTTTCGGACTAGGGCGCCGCGGCACGGGCGCCGTCATTTCAGACGGACGCGCGCGCAAAGCCCGCACGTCCTGAATATCGGCACCGCAAGCGGCGCCTAAGGCCGCTGCGGCACGGGCGCCGGGGCGAAGGCCTCCTTCACGACGCGCAGCACCTTCTCGCGCTTCCCCTCGACCACCGGCTGCAGGCCGCCGAGCTCGAGGCGCGCCAGCTCGACCCGGCCATGCGCCCGGACGGTGATGAAGCCAAAGTCGGAGAGGAAGTCGCGCGGGAAGATCGTCTTGTGGACGTAGAAGCGCTCGTAGCTCGTCCCGCCGTCGGGGTACCGGTAGGCAAACGTCTCGAGCGCCCGCGCGCCCTTGTCCCGCGCGTCCCCGATCGCGGCCAGGAAGAGCGACTGCATCACCCACGGCGTCGAGGGATCCGCGAGGTACGCGCACGTCACGAGCACCGCGTCCTCGGAAGGAGGGCCGGCGGGGAGCTCGGCCGCGCGCGGAAAGAGCACCGACGGCCCGTACTGCATCGAGCCGAGCAGGCGCCGGTCGTCGTCGTAGTACACCGTCCCCCAGGCGCCCCACTCCTCCTCGGCGCGCTCGATCCAGCGGCGCTTCTCGAGGCTGCGGCCGGCCCGGGCCTGCCACCAGACGCATTCGTGGCAGACCGTGGGCGCGGTCGGAAGCGTCGCGCCCGTCAGCCCGGCGACCCGGGTCATCGGGGCGGCCCGGCGACTTCGTCGACGACGACGTCGACCGACTCGGGCTCGACGTCGGCCATCCGCTGCAGGTAGGCGCGCACGCGGCGCTGCACCTCGCGCCCGACCTCCGGCAGCGACGCTCCCCACTCCGCCTCGACGTGCACCTCGATCCGCACCGGACCGTCGTCTTCGCCGAGGACGCGCACGCCTCGGTGCCGCGGGATGTGGCTCTCGACGAGCGCGCTGACGCCGTCCACGTCCCGCGCCGCGTCCGCCGCGTAACGCGCAAGGATGTCGCTCGAGATCGAGGCCCGCCCTTCCACTAAGCCGATTCTAGGAGGAGCTCGGTGGCTTCGGGCCGCGCCGCAAACCGGAATGGGACGAAGGTCGTGCCCAGCCCGGGCGAGACGTGCAGCGTCGCCGCCGGCCGCACGTAGAGCCCTTCGAAGTATCCGGGCCGGAGGTGCGCGAGCCGGAGCCTGCCCGCGCCGTAGGGGATCGTGATCTGGCCCGAATGCAGATGGCCCGAGAGGACGAGGTGGAACGCCCCGGGCGGGATCCGGTCGACGACGCCGGGGTAGTGGCAGAGAAGGATCCGCAGCTCGGCGTCGGGATCGACCAGCTCCTCCGGGTACGCACGTCGGTACCAGTAGCTGCGCGGATCGACCCCGACGACCTGCACCCTCCGGCCCCGGAGCTCGATCATCCGGGCCTCGTCGGCGAGGAGCGTCGCCGGCTCGAGCTCGTCGAGCGGCGACTCACGTGCGAACGGGTCGCGGCTGTCGCCGTAGTCGTGGTTGCCGAGGACGGCGTAGCAGTGCGGGAGGCGGGTGACGAGCTCGCGCAGCCGGGCCTCGCCGCGCGGGCGCGAGAGGAGGTCGCCGCTCACGCACACGAGGTCCGGCTGCCGCGAGGCCGCCCACTCGACCGCCCGCTCGACAGCGCGAGCGCCGCGCGAGGGCACGCCGAGATGGAAGTCCGAGAGATGCGCGATCCGCAGGCCTTCGAGCTCCTCCGGCAGGCCGCGGACGGGAGCCCGAAGCGCGCGCAGCCGCACCCAGCCGGCCTCGAAGTGGCCCCAGGCGAGCGCTGCCCCGGCGGCCGCGACGAGGCTCCCGACGACGCCGCGTCCCGTCACTGGTGTTCCGGCGCGCCCGCCCCGCAAGACGCACGCGCCGGACACCGCCCCTCCAAGAAGGCTGTGATGCCGCCGGCCCTCCGAACTTGCGTCGTGCTGCCTAGACCTCGAGCTTCTCGAGCACCGGCTGCACCGAGACCACGTGCCGCTTGAACTTCAGCTCGTCGTCCTCGAGCCCCGCCGCCACGCCGACGAGCTGCGCCAGGTGGAGGATCGGCATCGCGAAGTCGCGCCCGGTCGCCTTGCGCAGCTTGGACTGCCAGGCGTCGAGCGAGAGGTGGCAGAGCGGGCACGGCGTCACGATCGCGTCGGCGCCGGCCTCGGCCGCCTGCTCGATCGGCTGGATCAGCTCGCCGAGCGCGACCTCCTCGCGCGCTTGGATGATCGGGAAGCCGCAGCACTTGACCTTCGCCGGGTAGTCGATCGCCTCGCCGCCGCACGCCTCGATGATCCGCTCGAGCGACCACGGCCGGTCGGGGTCCTCGAAGCCGAGGAGCTTCGAGGGCCGGAGGATCTGGCACCCGTAGAAGGGCGCGACGCGGAGTCCCTTCAGCCCCTTGTGCGCGGCCTGCTTCAGCAGCTCGTACCCCTCGCCCTCCGCGATCTCCCACAGGAGGTGGCGGACGTCGACGCCGCCGCGGTAGCGCGGCACGCCGACCGCCTCGAGGTTCACGTTCACGCGCTCGAGCAGCTCCTCGTCGTTCTGGAGCTGCACGTTCGCCTGGCGCAGGTTGAGCGTGCAGACGTTGCAGATCGTCAGGAGCGTGTCCGATCCGGTCTCCTCCGCGTAGGCGAGGATGCGCGCGTTCAGGTGCAGGTAGTAGTCCGGCTCGGCCTCGTGGATGTCGCCCGCGCCGCAGCACGTGACCGTCTCGAGCGGGACGAGCTCGAGGCCGACCTTCGGCGCCAGCGCCGTCGTCGACGAGTCGAGCTCTTTCGCCGAGAGCGAGGCGAGGCAGCCCCGGTAGTAGGCGACCCTGCGCATCAGCCCTCGCCCCGCACGGGCCGCTCACCCGGGCTGACCTCGGGGGCGTCGCGGCTCGCCGGCGCACGTTCCCCCTCGTCGTGCCGGGCATAGCGGGCGATCGCCCGCTCGCCCTGGACGATCCCGAGCGCCCCCTCGCGGCCCTGGAGCTTGACGAGGTTGTAGAGCCGGCGCGCCTCGTCGACGTTCTCGGCCACGTGCGGCGGGACGGGCGGCGGGACCTTGCCGTGCTTCGCGAGGTCGATCGCGAACCTCGTCTGCTTGATCGCCGAGACGACGCCCTGCGTCTTCGGGACGAGCTCGGTCTCGCGCAGCCAGCCGGTCGTCTTCGCCGAGGTCACGAACCAGTTCGCGTGCTTCGCGCCCATGTCGCGGTCGATGCCTTCCTTGATCGACTCGGCGCCGAGCTTCGCGATCGCGTCCCGCGGGTCGACGCCCTTCGGGCAGCGCTCGTTGCAGAAGTAGCAGCGGGTGCAGTCCCAGATGCCGTGCTCGGAGTTGTAGAGCTCGAGCCGCTCGACGGCCGCGCGGTCGCGCGCGTCGCCGACGAAGCGGAACCCCTTCGCCAGCGCCTGCGGGCCGAGGAACTCGGGGTCGGACTCCATCGAGTTGCACTCCGAGACGCAGCAGCCGCAGTTGATGCAGAGCGACTCCTTGTGGATGACGTTCATCTGCTGCTGCGAGACGATCCGCTCCTTTTCCAGCACCTCGTCGTAGCCGGGCTCGAGCCAGGGCTTCATCGCGCGGAACTTCTCCCAGAAAGGGGCCATGTCGACGACGAGGTCCTTGACGATCGGGAGGTTCCCCATGGCGGAGATCACCGGCACGTGCCCGGCCTCGACGATCGGCTTCATCCGCTCCTTGCAGGCAAGGATGGCGCGGCCGTCCATCCGCATCCCGCACGAGCCGCAGATCATCATCCGGCAGCTCTTGCGGTAGGCGAGGGTCCCGTCGACGCGGTCCTTGACGATGTCGAGGACGTCGAGCAGGCAGGCCCACTCGGGCGCCTCGACCTCGTAGGTGACGAGGCTCCGCTCGCCCGTCTCGCCGTCGACCCGCCAGATCTTGAGCGCGACCTCCATCGTCTGCGGCTCGGTGTGGACGGCGGCTTCGGTCACTAGTACTTCCTCTCCTGCGGCTCCCACTTCGTCACCGTCACCGTCTTCCATCGGAGGCGTGGCTCGCCGTCCTCCCACGTGACGAGCGTGTGCCGCATGTAGTTCTCGTCGTCGCGATCGGGATAGTCGTGGGGCCGCGCGTGCGCGCCGCGGCTCTCCTTGCGGGCTAGGCCGGAGACGACCATGCAGTCGGCGAGCTCGAGCAGGAAGCCGAGCTCGAGCGCCTGGGTGAGGTCGTTGTTGAAGACTTTGCCCTTGTCGTCGACGACGACGCGCTCGTAGCGCTCGCGCAGCGAGGCGACGATGTCGCCCTGCCGCTTCATCTGGTCCTCGCGCCGGAAGACGCCGAAGTTCTCGTGCATCGTCGAAGCGAGCTCGTCGCGGATGGTCCAGGGCCGCTCTCCCCGCTCTCGCTCGAGGACAGTCTGGAGCTCGCGCTCGGCGTCGGTCTCGACGGAGGCCGGCACCTCGACGGTCGTGTGCGAAAGGGCCCAGTCGGCCGCGTGGGCGCCGGCCCGCTTGCCGAAGGTGATCGTCTCCATCAGCGCGTTCCCGCCGAGCCGGTTCGCGCCGTGGACGGAGACGCAGGCGCACTCGCCGGCGGCGTAGAGGCCGGTCAGCGCAGTTTGGCCCCAGACGTCGGTGTCGACGCCGCCCATGTGGTAGTGCGCGCCCGGCCGGACGGGGATCGGCTCGTGGATCGGGTCGACTCCGGCGAAGACCATCGACAGCTCGCGCGTCCCGTGCAGCCGCTCGTGAATCCGCTCCGCGCCGAGGTGGCGCAGGTCGAGGAGGACGTCGCCGTCCACGCCGCGCCCTTCGTCGATCTCGGTCTGCTCGGCGCGCGAGATGACGTCGCGGCTCGCGAGCTCCATCGCGTTCGGCGCATAGCGCTTGAGGAAGCGCTCGCCCTCGGAGTTGAGGAGGTATGCGCCCTCGCCGCGGCAGCCCTCGGTGATCAGCACGCCCGTCGGCGAGAGGGTCGTCGGGTGGAACTGCATCATCTCCATGTCCTCGAGCGGCACCCCCACGCGGAGCGCCATCGCCATCCCGTCGCCCGTGCAGGCGTAGGCGTTCGTCGTGCCGGTGTAGAGGCGGCCCGCCCCGCCGGTGGCGAGGATCACCGTCTTCGCGCCGATCGTCTTCAGCCCGCCGTCGAGGAGGTCCCAGCAGACGACGCCCTGGCAGCGGTCGTCGTCCACGACGAGCTTCCACGCGAAGAACTCCTCGTAGACCTGCAGGTCGCGCTTCACGACCTGCTCGTAGAGGACCTGGATCAGCACGTGGCCGGTGATGTCGGCCGCGTACGCCGTCCGCGGCGCGCCCGCGGCGCCGAACGGGCGCTGCGCGATCCGGCCGTCCTCGGTGCGGGAGAAGACGGCGCCCCAGTGCTCGAGCTGGTAGACGTCGCCCGGCGCCTCCTCGCACAGGATCTCGATCGCGTCCTGGTCGCCGAGGTAGTCGGAGCCCTTGACGGTGTCGAAGGCGTGGATCTCCGGGTTGTCCTCGGAGGCGTTCCCGAGCGCCGCGTTGATCCCGCCCTCCGCCGCACCGGAGTGGCTACGCGTGGGATGGATCTTCGAGATGAGGGCGACGTCGGCGCCCGCGTCGTGCGCCTCGATCGCGGCGCGCATGCCTGCGCAGCCGGCACCGACGACCAGGACGTCGTGAGTCGCTTCCACTACCGAGGAAGCTATCGAATGGCGCCCCGGCTACGCCTCGCTTCAGACGTCGCCAGGCACAATGGCCGCCATGGCAGCCGAGCTCAGCCAGCGCTTCCGGATCCTCCAGAGCTTCGATCAAGGCGAGGAGCCGCCGCACGCGCTCTTCCTCGCGCGCGTGCTCGACGGCGGCCTGCGGGAGCTTCGCAGCGACCACTGGGCCACCTCGGAGCGCTCGCTCGAGCACCTCGCCGGGCCGCTCATGCGAAGCGTCGGTCGCGGGAGCGAGAGCGTCGTGCTCGAGCGCGATTCTGCCCTGCTCGAGGTCACGCTCCGCGGCGGGTTCGTCAGCGCGCAGGCCGCGGCGGCAGACGAGACCCACGCCGCCGAGGCGCTTGCGGCGCTGCGTTCCCAGCTGCCGGCGCCGGAACCGGTCGCGCGGCATGACGTGCCGGTCGCGTTCTGGACGTACACGCCTCAGGGGCCGATGCCGTCCCTCCGCCCGATCGCCGTCCCGGAGTGGGACGAGATCCGCGACAACTACGCGGCGGCGACACGACGAGGCCTCGACGCGATCATGCGCGACTTCCGCCCCGCCCACGGCGGTCAGCTCGTTCTCTGGCACGGCGAGGCCGGAACCGGCAAGACCTTCGCGCTGCGCGCACTCGCCTGGGAGTGGCGCGAGTGGTGCCAGCTCCACTACATCGTCGACCCCGACACCTTCTTCGGCGAGCGCGCGGACTACCTGATGAGCGTCCTCACACAGCCTGAGGGGATGACGATGGGGATCCACATGATGAGCGGCGGGTGGACCTCGTACGGGAGCCGCGCGATCTTCCACGACGTGGCCGAGGAGGTTGACTTCGACGAGGACGAAGACGACGGGGACGGCGAGGTGCGGGGACCCGCGAAGCACTGGCGCCTCCTCGTCCTCGAGGACGCGGGCGAGCTCCTGACGCCCGATGCGAAGTCGATCATCGGCCAGGGCCTCTCCCGCTTCCTCAACGTCGTCGACGGGCTGATCGGCCAAGGCCTGCGGATCCTCGTGCTCGTGACGACGAACGAGGAGATCCGCGCGCTGCACCCGGCCGTCGCCCGCCCGGGACGCTGCGCCGCGAACGTCGAGTTCGAGCGACTCGCACCGGACGAGGCCGGAGCCTGGCTCGCGAGCCACCGCATCGCGGAGACGCCGGCGGACCGTCGGCTCCTCGCGTCGCTCTACGCGCAGCTCGAAGGCCTCGACCCGGCGGAGCCGCGCCCGTCGGTGTCCTTCGCGGAGCCTGAGAGCTAGACCCGCAGCGCGCGGGCCGCGCCGCGGGCCGCGCCGTCAGCGCGCGTTCGGGTCGAGCTTCTGCCGCTCGGCTTTCCTACTCGGCTTCTTCTTCGTCCGACCCGACGGCGCGCCGACGATAGCTGTCACCTCGAGCCGGTAGATCACAGGCTCCGCCTCCACCGCCACCTCGTTGCGACGCGATCGTGTGGCCGCAAGATGGCCGGAAGCGACACGCGCGGCCGCCTCGGCTTCGTTCCCTGTTGACCTGCCTTCGAAGGCATGAGAGGTTGGTCCGAGACTCGTGCGGCTGGGTCTTTCGACGCGCATCCTCCTGGTCGCGGCCGTGCTGGCTGCGGCCGCTGCCCTCGCCTCGACGGCGTGGGCGCAGTCACCGCAGGCCGTCGCCTCCTGGGTCGCCCCGCGGCTGAACGCGTACTGGGACTCCGTGCTGACGAAGCAGGGTCTCGTCTACGAGAACCCGAAGTACTACTACTGGTACAACCGCCCAGGGTACGGCTGGATCCGCACGCCGCTCCAGTGCGACATGTACCGCAAGCGCGACGGGCTCGTCTGGGGCGGGTTCTCGCGCGAGTACGCCCCGAACTCGTTCTACTGCGGCGCCAACGACGACTTCTACTTCGACTGGTCGTTCTGGCAGACCCTGCCACGCGGCGGGGCCGTCGTCGTTGCGGCGCACGAGTGGGGTCACCACGTCCAGCACCTGCTCGGCTGGCCGGAGGGCGAGCGAGCGCGGCGGCGGCTGTATGCCAACTACGAGCTAATGGCCGACTGCTACGCGGGCGTCTTCGTGAGGTACGAGCGCGGCCTCGGCGAGCTCCGGCCGGCCGACGTGACGGACGGGAGACGGCTGCTGGAGCGGCTTGCGGACGTCGAGCGGGTCCCGTGGTCGCGGGCGCAGAGCCACGGCAGCCGGGCGGATCGCCGCCGGTGGTTCACCCGCGGCTTCGACACCGGCGACCCGCGGGTCTGTGCCAAGCTCTTCGGGCGCTAAACGTTGGGGCCCGCGGCCGCGGTCTCGGCGCTCGCGTCATCCGCGTACTTCTCGAAGTTGTCGCGGAACATGCGCGCGAGCGCACGGGCGCGGCGGTCGTACGCCTCGGGGTCGGCCCAGGTCGAGCGCGGGTCGAGGAGGCGCGCGTCGACCGCAGGCACCTCGACGGGCACCTCGAAGCCGAAGATCGGGTCGGTGCGGTACTCGACGTCTTCGAGCGCCCCGGAGAGCGCGGCGTGGAGCAGCGCGCGGGTCGCCTCGATCGGCATCCGCTGACCCTCGCCGAACTGCCCACCCGTCCAGCCGGTGTTCACGAGCCAGACACGAGAGCCGTGCTCGACGAGCTTCTCGCCGAGCATGCGCGCATAGACGACCGGCGGCTGCGGCAGGAACGGAGCGCCGAAGCACGCCGAGAACGTCGCCTGCGGCTCGACGACGCCGATCTCGGTGCCGGCCACCTTCGCCGTGTAGCCCGAGACGAAGTAGAACATCGCCTGCGGCTTCGTCAGGCGCGCGATCGGCGGCAGGATCCCGAACGCGTCCGCGGTGAGCATGACCACCGACGACGGATGCCCGGTCCGCTTCTCCGGCAGGACGTTCGGGATCTGCTCCAGCTTGTAGGCGGCGCGGGTGTTCTCGGTCTTCGACGCGTCGTCGAGGTCGAGGACGCCGCGCTCGTCGACGACGACGTTCTCGAGCACCGTCCCGAAGGTGTGCGTCGTGCGGTAGATGTCGGGCTCGGCCGTCGAGGAGAGGCGGATCACCTTCGCGTAGCAGCCGCCCTCGATATTGAAGATCCCGGCGTCGCCCCAGCCGTGCTCGTCGTCGCCGATCAGCCGGCGCTCGGGGTCGGCCGAGAGCGTCGTCTTCCCTGTCCCCGAGAGGCCGAAGAAGATCGCCACTTTGCCGTCGTCGCCGACGTTGGCCGAGCAGTGCATCGGCGCGACGCCGCCGAGCGGCAGGCGGTCGTTCATGAGCGTGAAGATCGATTTCTTGATCTCGCCGGCGTACTCGGTTCCGCCGATTAGCACCTCGCCGCGGGTCGGGTGGAGGAGGACGAAGGTCGAGCTGCGGGTGCCGTCGACCTCGGGATCGGCCTCGACGGCCGGCGCGTGCAGGACGAGCGCCTGGGGCGCGAACTCCTCGAGCTCCTCGTCGGCGGGGTCGATGAAGAGGGTCTTCGCGAAGAGCGCGTGCCACGCGCTGTAGGTGACGACGCGGACGCCGAGACGGTGCGCCGGATCGGCCCCCGCGAACGCGTCCACGACGTACAGGTCGCGTGGCTCCAGGTACGAGACGACCTTCTCGCGGAGTCCCTCGAAGCGGTCTTCGTCGATCGGCTGGTTGACGCTTCCCCACCAGATCCGGTCCTCCGACTCGGGCTCGCGGACGACGAACTTATCCTTCGGCGAGCGGCCGGTGTGCCTTCCCGTATCGACGACGAGCGGGCCGCCCTCCGCAAGCCGGCCCTCGCCGCGAGCGATCGCCGCGGTGTAGAGGACGGAGGTCGTGGGCCGCCAGACGACATCGGCCGCGGCCTGGATCCCGTGCACCTCGAGTCCGCGGTCGTCGCCTAGCCGCTCGCGGTCGTCGACACTGGTCGTGGTAGCCATGTCCGCTTCCCGTTCGCGCGAAAAAGAGAGACCGGCGCCGCCGGTCTTGGCGCTCGTATGGTAATCGGATGAGGCTGACTGCGCCGGATCCGCCGCTCACAGACGGTGTCGTGACGCTGCGGGCCTGGCAGGACGACGACGCGCCGGCGATCGTGGCGGCGATCGACGGCGACCCCGAGATCGCGACGTGGCTCGACGCTGTGCCGCAGCCGTACCGCATCGTCGACGCGCGCGACTACCTCGCCCAGTGCCGGCGAAGCTGGGCCGACGGCACCGGAGCGCCGTTCGCGATCCTCGACGCCGATAGGAACATCGTCGGCTCGATCGGCGCGCGGTTCGGGGATCCGCTCCAGGCCGTGGCGGAGGTCGGGTACTGGGTCGGGCGCGCCGCTCGCGGTCGCGGGTGCGCGACACGCGCGCTCCGGCTACTCGCGCGGTGGCTCTTCGACGAGGCTGGCATCGAGCGCCTCCAGCTCCAGGCCGACCTCCGGAACGAGGCTTCGCTGCGGGTCGCGGAGAAGGCGGGGTTCACGCGCGAGGGGGTGCTGCGCTCGGCGCGTCTTAACGAGCGCCGCGGGGAGCGCGTCGACTTCGTCATGTTCTCGCTGCTGCCGGGCGAGCTGCCCGACTGAGGAGTGGTTTCGAGATGACCTCACTCGGGCCGACCGGTCATTGCAGACGGACGCACGGGCAGAGCCCGCGCGTCCTGATGGTCGGCGCCGCCGAGTCGGCGCCTCAGGCGCCGCGCAGGCGATTGCCGCCGGGCCGCGAACGACGGCTCGTGGACACGCGCGCCGCGATCGACCGCTTCCTCACCTCGCCCGCGCTCGCCGACGCGACGAGGCGCTCGTACCGCTTCGACCTCGAGGCGTTCGCGCGCTGGCTCGAGGAGCGGCAGCTCGCGCTCGACGACGTGGACGTCCGGGTGCTCTCGGAGTACGTGACCGAGCTCGGGCGGGGCCGGCCGCGCCGCCTCGCTCCGGCCACGATCGCGCGGAAGGTCGCGGCGGTGCGCTCGCTCCTGCGCGCGGCCCTCGGGCCGGGGCGCGTTCCCGACGCTCCACTCGCGCCGCGACGGCCCGGACGGCTCCCGTTGGCGCCCCGCTCGGAGGAGGTCGACGACGAGCTCGACGCGCTCGAGGGTTCCGGGCCGCTTCCGCTCCGGAACCGCGCCTTGGTCGAGCTCGTGTACTCGGCGGGCCTGCGGAGCCGGGAAGCCGTCGAGCTCGACCTCGCAGACGTCGACTTCGAGCAGGAGCTCGTTCGCGTGCGCGGGAAAGGCGGCAAGGAGCGCGTCGTGCCGCTCGGCGAGGAGGCGGCGCACTGGCTCGCGCGGTACCTTCGCGAGGCGCGGCCGGCGCTCGCGCGCGGAGCGGCGAACGCGCTCTTCCTCTCCGTTCGCGGCGCACGGCTCGACACGAGCACGCTGCGGCGGCTCGTCCCCCATCCGCATCGCCTTCGGCACGCGTTCGCGACCCACCTCGTCGAGGGCGGCGCCGACCTGCGCACCGTGCAGGAGCTGCTCGGGCACAGCTCGCTCTCGACGACGCAGGTCTATTCACACGTGGACGGCCGCCGGCTACGCCGCGTCTACGACCGGGCGCACCCGCGGTCGTAGGCGGTCCAGTCGAGGCAGTGGAGGCCGTGGCGAGAACCCGTAGAGGACGAGGCCGACGCCGAGGGCGCCAGAGGACAGACGGCGAAGCGGGAGAGCGCGGCGCCGTACGCCGGCATAGCAGGCGTGCGATGCCAAGCCCGGGCGCGACTAGAGGTTTTCGCTGCTCGCCGTGCAACAGACGGCTGGCATGGAGAGCAGGCGCCGCGATCCGGATGTCGAAGGGTTCCTCGCCCTCCTCGCCGCGCGGCGCGCACCACGCACCGTCGACGCCTACCGGCGCGACCTAACCGCGATCTCAAACTGGCTCGGCCGCCCGCTCGGACGCGCGACGGCGGACGAGCTCGAGCGCTACCTCGCCGAGCTGCGCGCGCAAGGGCTCGCCCCGGCGACGATCGCACGACGCGCGGCGGCGCTGCGGTCGTTCTTCCGCCACCAGACGCTGCTCGGCACCCGCGGCGACAATCCCGCAGCGGAGCTCGAGCTGCCGCGCCGGATTCGCCGGCTCCCGCGGACCTTGTCGCCGGCCGAGGCCGAGCGGCTCGTCGAAGCCGCGGCCGGCACGCAGCCGCGCGACCTGCGAGACCGCGCCCTCGTCGAGCTCCTCTACGGCGCCGGCCTGCGCGTCTCGGAAGCGGTCTCGCTGGAGCGCGGGGGCGTCGACCTCGACGGCCGGCTCGTCCGCTGCATCGGCAAGGGCAGCAAGGAGCGCGTCGTCCCGATCGGGCGCCAGGCCGGGGAGGCGCTCCGCCGCTACCTCGCCCGCGGCCGCCCGTTCCTCGACCGCCGCCACCGCCCGGAACTCTTCCTGAACGCAAAGGGCGGCCCGCTCACGCGGGCGGGCGCGTTCCTGATCCTGCGCCGGCTCGCGGCTCGCGCCGGGCTCGAGCCGGAGCGAATCCATCCGCACCTCCTCCGCCACTCGTTCGCGACGCACCTCCTCGAGGGCGGCGCCGATCTGCGGAGCGTCCAGGAGATGCTCGGCCACGTCGACCTGGCTACGACCGAGCTCTACACCCACGTATCCGATCGCCGCCGCCGCGAGTTGTACTACCGCGCCCATCCTCACGCCCGGCGGCGCCAGGTTTCGTCGGGCCGCAAGCGCGAAAGAAAAATGGGTTCCGATGGAGCTTGATCCTCACCTCGCAGTCCTGCTCGCCTCGTCGACGGCCGTCGGGTTCCTGATGACGATCGCGGGCGTGCACAAGAGCGCCCTCGAGTGGCGCCACCGCCGCCGCGTCTGCCCCTCCTGCGGTCGCCGTCTCGAGCGCGGCGCCTGCACCTGCTCGCGAGGCTAAGCGGCTAACGAGGCCCGGCGCGCTTCTTGAGCGCCGCGGCGACGCGCGCCGCCGCGGCTCGCAGCTCCTGCGGCTCCTCCTCGGCTTCGGCGAGGCCGCGCAGGATCAGGATCGTGTCGCGCTGGGGCGACCCGTTCCGGAGGCAGACGACCGCGAGGCGCCGCACGGCCTGGTTCGGGTCGCGGGCCGCGAGCTCGTGGAGGAGCGGCCGCACGGCGTTGACGACGCCGGGGTGCTCGCGCGAGAGGAGCTCGAGCGACACGAGCCCCGAGCCGCGGCAGGCCGGGCTCTCGTCGTCGAGCCCGCGCCGGAGGAGCTCGAGCTTCTGGCGGAAGCGGAACTGGCCGACGGCGCGATAGGCCGCCGCGCGCTCGCGGAAGTCGCCGCTCCGCGCGGCCGCCTCGAGCTCCTCGTCCCACTGAGCCCGGAGCTGGGCGAGCTCGCGCTCGGCGCCCCGCTCTGCGAGCGCCGCAGCCTCGGCGGCGGCCTCGGTAAGGGTCAAGCCGGCTGGAGGGCGCGGGGCGCCGGCCCGACGTAGCGGGCGGACGGCCGGAACAGCCGTCCCGTTCGCTTCTGCTCGAGGATGTGCGCCGACCAGCCCGCTACGCGGGAGCAGGCGAACATCGCCGGCACGAGGGGCGGCGGGATCTCCGCGACGTCGAGGACGATCGCCGAGTAGTACTCGACGTTCGTGGCGAGGACGCGCTCCGGATGCCGCTCCTGGAGCGCCTTGAGCGCGGCCTGCTCGAGCTCCTCAGCGACATCGACGTTCGGCGCCCCGAGCTCCTTCGCGGTCCGCTTGAGCAGCCGCGAGCGGGGATCCTCGGCGCGATAGACCCGGTGACCGAAGCCCATGATCTTCTTGCGGGCGGCGAGGGTCTCGCGCACCCAGCGTTCGGGGTCGTCCATCGCAGTGACCTCCTCGAGCATCGGCTTCACGTACGCGGGCGCGCCACCATGGAGCGGTCCGGAGAGCGCGCCGACCGCCGACGAGAGCGCGGCGGCGCAGTCGGCGCCCGTCGAGGCGACGATCCGCGCGGTGAAGGTCGAGGCGTTCAGGCCGTGCTCGGCCGTGCAGATCCAGTAGGTGTCGATCGCCTTGACGTGCTTCGGGTCGGCCTCGCCGCGCCAGCGGAGCAGGAACTTCTCGGCCACGGTCCTGCCCTTCGCGACCACGTCGTCGGGCGCCGGCTCCCGTCCCTCGGCGACCGCGGCGGATCGGGCGACGATCCCCATCATCTGCGCGGACAGTCGACCCAGGTCCTCACGAGCCTGCTCGTCGGAGATCTCGTTCAGCTTGCGGAGCTTCCACACGCCGCCGAGGCGCGCCGTCTCGGCCTGGAGATCGGCCGGCGCGTTGCCGGAGAGCGCCGCGGGCTCGTACGGCTCCGGCGCCGGCATCTTCGAGTCGAGGTCGTCGTCGACGAGGAGGCCCCAGACGTTCTCGTATGGGTAGTGCCCGACGAGGTCCTCGATGTCGATGCCGCGGTAGCGGAGCGAGCCGCCTTCCCGATCGGGCTCGGCGATCTCCGTCTCGACTGCGACGACCCCTTCGAGGCCGGGCTTGAAGTCGTTCATCGGCCGGGAATGTATCTGTAAGGTGCCGCCTCGGGATGGCCCACCGCGTCACATTGATCCCGGGCGACGGCACCGGCCCGGAGCTGACCGAGGCGACGCGGCGGGTTCTCGAGGCGACCGGAGTCGAGTTCGACTGGGACGTGCGCTACGCCGGCACGGACGTGATGGACGAGAACGAGGGGAACCCGCTCCCGGAGCACGTTCTCGACGCCATCCGGGAGACGGGGGTCGCGCTCAAGGGGCCGATCACGACGCCGGTCGGCGGCGGCTTCCGCTCGGTGAACGTCGCGCTCCGGAAGAGCCTCGACCTCTACGCGCAGGTGCGCCCCTGCAAGAGCTACCCCGGCGTGCGCACGCGCTTCGAGGATGTCGACCTGATCGTCGTCCGCGAGAACACCGAGGACCTCTATGCGGGCATCGAGTACGAGCAGGGGTCGCCCGAGGCCGAGGAGCTGATCGGCTGGATCGAGGCCCACGGCGGCCGGCTCGCCCACCGCGACGCGGGGATCTCGATCAAGCCGATCTCCGTGACGGGCACGCGCCGCATCTTCGACTTCGCGTTCGACTACGCGCGCAGGAACGACCGCCGCAAGATCACGGCGGTGCACAAGGCGAACATCATGAAGTTCTCCGACGGCCTCTACCTGCGCGTCGCCCGCGAGGTCGCGGCGGAGAACGACGACGTCGAGTTCGACGACCGGATCGTGGACAACATGTGCATGCAGCTCGTCCAGCGGCCGGACGAGTACGACGTGCTCGTGCTGCCGAACCTCTACGGCGACGTCGTCTCGGACCTCTGCGCAGGGATGATC